>NZ_BAAGTD010000034.1:0-98205 GCF_054782095.1 Streptomyces capparidis
CCAACGACCTCGCCATCTCCTTCTGCCACGGCATCAGCACCTGACCACCTCCCACCCCCGAACCCAACCCCACCCCCCGAACCCAACCCCAACCCCAGCCGCGGCCCTTCAACCGCGGCCCTCCAACCGAACAGCGCCACCCCCCTTTACCGAATATCACTTTTATTCCCACTTTTCCCTCCCGGCAGTTCGAGAAGGCGGCCCCGGAGACCGGCGGCTGGACCTACCCGCGGATCCCGGACCTGACCATGCGCCAGAAGCTCCTGCTCCTGCCGCGGCCACGTCGAACAAGCCCTCCTGGAAGGCGCCACCACCGCCTGACCTCCCGAGCCGGGGAGGCGCGGCACCGTCTGGTCACCCACTGGCCAACTCCCAGTGGTGGTCACGCGAACATCTGCGCGAATAGTTTCGGGGCCGACCGCGCGCGACCAGGTGGGCCATCCGCCGTCGTCCGCACCACCCCTCACAGCCCCGAGCGGAGAGAACCTGCCTTGAGAGCGAGATCCTTCTGGTCGCGCCGCGCCGCACTGCGACCCGTGCCCGCGGTGCTCCTGCTCGTCGGTCTCCTGTCCGTCCCGCAGGAGGCAGCCGCCGCCGCGTCGGACCCGCGCGACATCCCCGTCAGCGCGGGCATCAGCGGCCGGGCCGCCACCGCGCTGACCGGCGAACTCGGCCCGGAGCGCACCGGCGGCGTCTATGTGGACCGGGAGAGCGAGCGGCTGGTGGTCACGGTCACCGACGAGGCCGCCGCGGCCGAGGTCCGCGAGGCGGGCGGCGTCGCCCGGCGCGTCAGCCACAGCGCGGCGGACCTGGACGCCGTCACCGCGGCGTTCAACGAGTCCATCAGCATCCCCGGCACCACGTGGGGCACGGACATCAAGGCGAACCGGGTGAGCGTGGAGGCGGACAGCCGCGTCTCCGACGCCGACTACGCCCGGCTGCTGCGCACGGCCGAGCCCTTCGGCTCCGCCGTGCGGGTCACCCGCAGGGAGGACGGCGAGCTCACCAAGACCATCTCCGGCGGCAACTACATCTCGGCGGTCGGCGGCCTGATCGAGTGCTCGCTCGGCTTCAACGTCCGCAGCAAGAGCGACAACAACTCGCTGTTCTTCCTCACCGCCGGGCACTGTCTGCACGCGGCGCCCGGGACCGCCGACTGGCGCAACGGCGCCGGGACCTACGTCGGCTACGAGGTGGGCGGGTCCTACCCGACCAACGACTTCGGGCTGGTCCGGCACTACAACGCCGACATCGGCAAGCCGGGGAACGTCTACCTGCACGACGGCAGCTACCAGAACATCACCCACTCGCGTGACCCGGGCGCCGACGAGTACCTGTGCAGCAGCGGCTTCAAGACCGGCTGGATCTGCGGCTACGTGCTCCAGAAGAACGTCACCGTGAACTACGGCGACGGCAACGTCGGCGGTCTGTTCCGGTGGACGAACTGCACCGAGAGGGGCGACAGCGGCGGCCCCGTCTTCCACGGCGACGCGGCGCTGGGGATCAACTCCGGCAACATCACCTGGAACGACGGCTGCGACAGCCTCGCCCAGCCGGTCAACGAGGCGCTGGCCTGGCACGGCATGGAGGTCTACTGACCTGAACCCCGCCGACGGCCCGGCCCCCGGCACCGCGCCGGGCGCCGGGCCGTCGGCGCCGGGCGGCGAGACGGACCGGCGAATGTCATGCCGGCTTCAGCGGGCGGTCACCGGGCGGGCCCAGGATGACCGGCGTTCGCACATCGGCAACATCTCCGGGAGTGGTGGCCTTGTCCGGTTTCCCCCGTCCGACGGACTGGGATCGCAGACGGTTCGTCCAGGCGCTGGGCGGTCTCGCCGGGTTCGCGGCGCTGGCCCAGGTGCCCCTGGAGCGGGGAGCGCTGGCCGCCCCGCGCGGCGGGCTCGGGGGCTACCCCTTCTCGCTGGGCGTGGCCTCGGGCGACCCCTCGCCCGACGGCTTCGTGCTGTGGACCCGGCTGGCCCCGGACCCGCTGGCGCCCGGCGGCGGGGGCATGCCGGACCGCCCGGTGGCCGTGGACTGGCAGGTGGCCACCGACGAGGGCATGCGCCGGGTCGTGCGCGGCGGCACGGTGCGGGCGCTGCCCGAACTGGCGCACGCGGTGCATGTGGAGCCGACCGGCCTGCGCCCCGACCGCGTGTACTGGTACCGGTTCCGCTGCGGGGACGACCTGTCCCCGGTCGGCCGCACCCGCACCGCGCCCGCCCGCAGCGCGCGCGTGGGACGGCTGTCGTTCGCCTTCGCCTCCTGCCAGAACTGGCCGGACGGCCACTACTCGGCCTACCGCAACCTCGCCGAGGAGGACCTGGACCTCGTCGTCCACCTCGGCGACTACGTGTACGAGGGCGGCATCCCGGCCGACGGCGGCCTCCGCCGGACCCCCGTGCCCGAGCAACTGCGCCCGGCCTGCCGCACCCTGGACCGCTGGCGGCTCCAGTACGCCCTCTACAAGAGCGACCCCGACCTCCAGCGCGCCCACGCCCGCTTCCCGTGGGTCGTCACCTGGGACGACCACGAGGTGCAGAACGACTACGCCGGTGAGACCTCGCAGTACGAGGGCGGCATCGCCGCCCTGCGCGCCGCCGCCTACCGGGCGTACTACGAGCACCAGCCGCTGCGCCGCGCCGCCATCCCGCGCGACGGCGGGATGCGCCTGTACCGGCGCCTGGCCTACGGCGACCTCGCGGAGTTCAACGTCCTCGACGGCCGCCAGTACCGCAGCGTCCCGCCCTGCGGCTGGGGCGAGGCGCCCGCCTGCGACTCCGCCCACGACCCGTCGGTGACCATGCTGGGCCGGCGGCAGGAGAGCTGGCTGGAGCACGGCCTCGCCCGGTCCGGGGCGCGGTGGAACGTCCTGGCCAGCAACGTGATGATGGCCCGCCTGGACCACGACGGCCCCTCCGGCGACACGCTGTGGCACGACGCCTGGGACGGCTTCCCCGCCGCCCGGAACCGCTTGACCGGCCATCTGGCCGAGGCCCGGGTGCGCAACCCCGTCGTCATCACCGGCGACTGGCACTCCACCTTCGTCAACGACATCCGGCGCGACTTCGACGACCCCGGCTCGCCCGTGGTCGCCACCGAGTTCGTCGGCACCTCCGTCTCCAGCAACGGGGACGGCGAAGTGTACGGGCCCTACTACGGCCCGATGATCCGCCACAACCCGCACATCCGCTTCTTCGACGGCGACCGGCGCGGCTATGTGCGCTGCACCCTCGACCGCCGGCGGTGGCGCACCGACCTGCGGATGGTCGGCACGGTCAGCCGACCCGACGTGCCCGCGGAGACCTTCGCCTCCTTCCTGGTCGAGGACGGCCGCCCCGGCGCCCACCGGGTGTGACGGACCGAGGGGGCGCCCACCGCGGTGGGCGCCCCCTCGGTGTCCCGGGCCGGCCGGGGCGTCAGTGCCGGTTCTGCACCTCGGGGTCGTTGAAGCCCACGGAGAAGACGGTCCGCAGCGACATCGAGGTCTCGCTGTCGTAGCCGAGGCAGGCGTCACCGTCCCCGGTGGCGTCCTTGAAGTCGTCCGGGTGGTTCGCCTTCAGCGAGTTGCTCGGGCAGATGTGCTCCGTCAGCCCCCACAGCTCGTCCACCTGCGTCGCGTCGAGCTTGGGCCAGTGGCTCAGGGCCTGCGGCGTGCCCACCGCCCAGTTCCCGGTGGCCTTCCCCTCGGCGTTGGTGCACGCCGTCGGGGCCCGAGTGTCGCCCACCCAGGTGTGCGAGAACACGGCCGGCTTGGTGCCGCAGCCCTTGTGGAACGCGAAGTGGAGCAGGCCCTGGCCGTCGGTCCAGGTCATGCCGCCCTGAAGGCCCCGGTAGCGGGAGGCCGCGTAGGCGTCCTCGATGACGGTCTTGCCACCGGACATGTTCAGCAGCCCCGGATACGTCGCCGAGCCGGCCGGGTTGAGCTGGTAGCGCACCACCCGGCCGCCGTTGAGCTCACCGAACCACTCGCCCGTCACCAGCTTGAACGGCCCGCCGCCGGTCTTGTCCAGCGACAGCCACGAGTAGCAGAGCTGGTCCGGGTCCATCACGCCGTTGCTCCCGTTGGCGGCGCAGGAGCTCGGCGTGCCCGCCTGCTGGTAGTAGTGCACCTGCGGCAGCACGTACGGGTAGCCGCACGCGCTGGACCTGCCGTTGCTGATGCCGTAGCCGGTGACACCCGAGCCGTAGGTGTCCACCTTGGCGAGCTTGTTGATGTCGAACACGCGGATGCCGTGGGCGGTGTCCGTCATGTAGATGTGGTTCGCGTACCAGACGATGCCGCCGCCGTGCCCCGTGACGTACTTGAAGTTCGAGGCGGTGGACGAGGTGCTGGTCGGCTCGACGAGCAGGACGTGGCGGTACTTGCCGGTGTCCCGGTCGATGAAGGTGAGCTTCATCGTGTTGTTGGACTTGCAGCCGTTGCTGGTGTCCTCGCCCTTGAACGTCTTGTAGTGCCA
Source organism: Streptomyces capparidis (assembly GCF_054782095.1). Classification (NCBI taxonomy): domain Bacteria; kingdom Bacillati; phylum Actinomycetota; class Actinomycetes; order Kitasatosporales; family Streptomycetaceae; genus Streptomyces; species Streptomyces capparidis. Next base: position 4,461 of record NZ_BAAGTD010000034.1, read on the forward strand.
GGCGACCGCGGTGACGTGCTTGCCCTGGATGGCGCCGTCGCCGCCGTCGGCGGTGCCGGTGCTGCTCATCCCCTGCGGCCACCAGCGCGCGGTGGTGTCGTCGGCGTGCGCCGACGACCAGCACCAAGCGGTCTTGGTGGTCACCGGCGGCAGCGCCTTCGTCTCATTGCCCGAGCAGGCGCGCATCGACCGCAGGTTCATCCAGTTGTCGGTCGCGCCGGACGAGTTCTTGGTGTAGTTCGTCGTGACGACGTCCGTCAGGTCGGCGTGGTCGGTGAGGTGGTTGTTGTAGAGGTTGTTCGTCGCCGCCACATAACTGGTGTCGGTCATCTTGAACTTGTCGCCACTGAGCGACAGCCGCGTCATCGTCGGCGCGTCCTCCGCGACCGCCGACTGCGCGCTCACCCCGGTGAACAGCGCGGCCGTCGCCGCGACACAGGCCAGCAGCCTGGATCTCCGTGTACGTCCCATGGGCACCTTCCGCCGAATCATGTGATGAACATGCAAAGTGCCCAAGATCCTAAACGCGCCCGACCCACCAACACCCACCCCGGCCACGGACGACGGAACCCGGACCTTCGGTGCCCCACGGGGAACGCGCACTTCCACGACACCGCGCACGCCCTGGGCGGCCGCGCCGGGGCCGGGTGTTGGTCCTTGCGTGCCGGTGGGCGGTCAGCGGCGGCGCAGGGAAGGGTCGAGCAGCGCGGGCGGAGTGTCGTACTTCTCGTGTGGGGCCAGGTCGGTGCCGGGGGCGACGATCGCGTCGATGGCGTCGAGCACGTCGGCGGGGAGCACGGTGTCGGCGGCGGCGAGTTGCGCGGGCAGGTGGTCCGGTGTGCGGGGGCCGATGAGCGCGCAGGTCACGGCGGGGTGCGCGGTCACGAATCCGAGCGCGAGCTGGATCATGGTGAGTCCGGCCTCGTCGGCGACCAGGGCCAGCTTCTCGACGGCGTCGAGCCTGGCCCGGTTGGCGGGGACGGCGAGGTCGAAGCGCTCCGGCAGGAGCGACGACCGGTTGGTGGTGATCTCCCGGCCCGCGCGGACCGCGCCCGTCAGCCAGCCCGACGCCAGCGGGCTCCACGCCAGCACCCCGAGCCCGTACTCCTCGGTCACCGGCAGGACGTGGGCCTCGACGCCGCGTTGCAGGATCGAGTAGCTGGGCTGTTCGGTGACGTAACGGCTCAGACGGTGCTCGCGGGCGGCCCACTGGGCCTGCACGATGCGGTGGGCGGGGAAGGTCGAGGAGCCGAAGTAGCGGATCTTGCCCGCGCGTTGCAGGTCGGTCAGGGCGGACAGCGTCTCCTCGTCGCCGGTGCTCGGGTCCCACCGGTGGAGCTGGTAGAGATCGACGTGGTCGACGCCGAGGCGGCGCAGGCTGTTGTCCAGCTCGGTGACCAGCCAGCGGCGCGAGCCGCCCCGGTGGTTGCGCTCCTCGCCCATGGGCATGCCCGCCTTGGTGGCGAGCACGATGTCGTCGCGGCGGCCGGCGATGGCCTTGCCGACCATCTCCTCCGACTCGCCGTCGCCGTACATGTCGGCGGTGTCGATGAGGTTGATGCCGGCCTCGAGGGCGGCGTCGACGATGGCGGTGGCCTCGTCCTGGGTGGTGCGGCCGATCCGGCCGAAGTTCATCGCGCCGAGCGCGAGGGAGCTGACCTGCACACCGGTGCGGCCCAAGGTGCGGTACTGCATGCGTGCTCCTCCATGGGAGACAAAGCGGTGGGTGGGACGATGCACGAGTTGGTGACCGGGCTCGTGCTCTGCCATCATCGGGAAATCGGAACCTTGTTCCGGAACGACGTTACGGAACGCTGTTCCGTTTTGCAAGGCCGGTGGTGGAGGGAGTCGCGCGGTGGGCGGGAGTGGCGAGGGTGCGGGGCGGGCGGCCCCGGCCGGGCGGAAGGACGCCCGGCGCAACAAGGAGGCGCTGCTGGACGCGGCCGCGGCGGTCTTCGTGGAATCGGGCGTGGAGGCGCCCGTGCGCGAGATCGCGGCCAGGGCCGGCGTCGGGCTGGGCACGATCTACCGCCACTTCCCGACCCGGGCGGACCTGATCATCGCCGTGTACCGGCACCAGGTCGACGCCTGCGCCGACGCCGGCCCCGCCCTGCTGGCCGCCGCCGCGACCCCGCACGCGGCACTGCGGCAGTGGATCGACATGTTCGTCGACTTCCTGGTCACCAAGCACGGACTCGCCGCCGTGCTGCACTCCGACGAGGCCGGCTTCGACGCGCTGCACGCCTACTTCCTCGACCGCCTGGTGCCCGTGTGCGCCCAACTGCTCGAAGCCGCGGCCGCCGCCGGCGAGATCCGCTCCGACCTGGGGGCCCACGAGCTCATGCGCGGCGTCGGGAACCTCTGCATCGGCGCGGACAGCGACCCCCGCTACGACGCCCGGCGGCTGGTCGGGCTCCTCGTCGAAGGACTGCGCCGGCCGGACTGACCGCCGCCGCCGACCGCGGACTCCCGCCCGCGAGCACCCGCGGGGGAGTGACGCGCATCACATGCCAGGGGTGGAGATTCATTGCCGGATGCCACGCCGCCCGGGGCCGAGAAGGGAAGCTGTCCCCGATCCCGGTGAGGAGTCCACGTCCGTATGACCGCCCCCACAACCGCCGCCGAGAGCGCGGGTGACGCGCCGACGCCACCGCTGCGCATACCGGCCCTCTCCTGCGACGAGGGCCCGCGCGTGACACTCGTCCGGGCCCGTGGCGACCGGCGCAACGTCCTGGTGATCGGCGGCGATCCACGGGTGCGCCGCCCCGTCCTGGTCGCGCTCGAACAGGACGGCTCGGTCTCCCGGCGGTACTTCGCCGACGACCCGCACGCGCCCCCGGAGCCCGTCAGGCCCTTCGACGCGGACACCACGCGGCTGGTGCAGGCGCTCCAGGCGCGCGAGGCCGCGGTGCTCGGCGCCGACCAGGTGGTGGACCGCTTCACCACGGACGTCCTGGGGCGGCGTGGCGCACGGTGGCGCGAGGCGGTGTCCACCGCGCTGCTCGGCGACTGGAACGCCCCGCTGATGCGCGACGAGCGCCTCGACCCCCGGATCATCGGCCGCCTGAAGGGGGAGGCCGAGCGGCTGCACCGCCAACTGATGCCGCTGTGGCGGCGCCGCACCCGCGGTTCCCGGCTGCTGCTGCTCGACACCCCGCTCGGTGACGGGCTCACCCTGTACGACCTCGTGGCGGACCGCGCGGCCCCCGAGCGGGCGGGCCTGGAACGCGGGGGAGACGACACCCGCCTCGTCGCCGTCCTGAGCCGCCTGCGCCCGGACGAGCGCATCGTGGCCCTGGCCTGGGCCGAGCGGGGGGTGACGACATGGGCGGAGGCCGCCCTGTACGCGGGCGCCGAGGACCCCGTCGCCACCGGCGAGCGCGTCCGCCGCAAACTCAAGCGCCTCGCCGCCCGCCACCACGCCCGCGCCGCGGCGGCCGCACGCACCCGGGCGGGCGCCCCGTGAACCTCCTCGCCGCCGCCCTGCCGGAGTTCCTCGGCGGCCTGGCCGCGGCCCTCGCCGCCGCCCCGGTCACCTGGGCCCTGCGCCGGGTGCGCGGCGGTCCGCGCCGCCCTCCGCCCGGCGACACCACCGGGGCGTGATCAGCGCCCGCGCGGTGGCCGGGCACCGGAGTTCGGCGTACGTCGGCGGGGCGGGGAGCGTGATGGGATCATGAGGGCATGACCAGCAACGTGTTCTTCGACATGACGATAGGCGACCAGCCCGCGGGGCGGATCGAGTTCAAGCTCTACGACGACGTGGTGCCCAGGACCGCGCGCAACTTCCGGGAACTGGCCACCGGCGAGCACGGCTTCGGCTACAAGGGGTCGTCGTTCCACCGGATCATCCCCGAGTTCATGCTCCAGGGCGGCGACTTCACCAACGGCAACGGCACCGGCGGCCGCAGCATCTACGGCGACACGTTCGACGACGAGAACTTCTCGCTCAAGCACACCAAGCCCGGCCTCCTCAGCATGGCCAACCGGGGCAGGAACACCAACGGCTCGCAGTTCTTCATCACCACCGTCGTCACCTCCTGGCTGGACGGCGCCCACGTCGTGTTCGGCGAGGTCGTGGAGGGCTACGACCTCGTCAAGAGGATCGAGTCCCAGGGCAGCCAGTCGGGCACCCCGAGGACGAGGATCACCATCGCGGACTGCGGGACGCTGTAAGGCCCCCGCTTCGGCACCGCCGTCGTCGCCGGACGGGCACCGGGGCGTGCCCGGCGGCTCCTGCCCGTACGCCGTCCCGGCGGGGTCGCGGGCAGGAGCCGTGGCCGGCGGGGAGGCCGCGGAGCCGCGGCCTCGTGGGGCGCGGCGCCGATCGAGCTGCCGGCCCGAAGCCGACCGCGGGGAGCGGGGGCGGTCCGGGGACGAACGCCGCGCAGTGCCCGCAGGCCATGCCCCCGACGCCGTAACCGCGCTCGATCACGCCGACCCCTCCTCGGTGCCGGGCGTCGCGCTCGCCCATACCGCGAGCGAGGAGCAGGACGCCGGTCGCCTGTCTGGAGAGGACGCGGAGGGCGCGCTCCGCGCCAGTCTGTTCCGCGTGCTCGGCGCGGCCGGGGGAGAGGGTCCTTCGCCGCGGCCCGAGTGAGCACATCGTCGTGAGCGCGGTCGTTCGCCGTCCGGCCGTGTCGGGCGAGGGCGAGGGGTGGGATCGCGAGCCCAGGCCGACGGCGGTGACCGGCGCCATGACCGCTAAGATGAACAGCGTCGTCAAGATTTCGGGTGCGGAGCCCACGCGCGGAGGCGCCGATGCCGAGTGAGATCCCCGGTGGGCCGCGGACGGCGCCGGTTCGTCGCCGGGCGGACGCTGAGCGGAACCGCGACGCGATCGTCGTGGCCGCGGCCGGTTGCTTCCTCGCCGATCCCCAGGCCGGGATGTCGGCCATCGCCCGCGCCGCCGGGGTCAGCCGGGTCACGCTGTACGCGCACTTCCCCACCCGGGAAGCCGTTCTGGAGGCGGTGCTGGAGCGCGTGGTGGAGGACGCCTCCGCGGTGCTGGAGGCGCGGACCGGGGAAGCGGTCCCGGCGGACGAGGCCCTGCTCGGCCTGGTCCGGTCGTCCTGGCAGGTCCTGGACCGTCACTCCGCCCTGTTCCTCGCCGTCTCCACCGCGCTGAGCCCGGCGCGGATGCGTGAACACCACGAACGGGCGCTCGCTCCCCTGCGTGAGCTGCTGCTCCGGGGGCGGCGGGAGGGCGTCATCCGCCGGGACCTGCCCGTCGAGTGGCTCGTGACCGTCTTCCACACCCTCATCCACGCCGCCGCGGCGGAGGTCCAAGCCGGAAGGCTGTCCGCCGACCAGGTTCCGGACGTCCTGGGGCGCACCCTCCTTTCGGCGATGCGTCCCGCGCCGAGCTGACAGGGGCGGCAGCGGTGGCCCCGAGCCGCCCGGTGGGCCGGAGGCGACCGGGAGGGGGCGCGGCCGCGGCGGGGTGAGGGCGAGGGCTCGGGCGGGATTCGCCGCGGAGCGCCGGGTCCGGTCGCTCAGGTGAGCGCCGAGCGCCAGCGAAAACTTTACATAGATGTTCACAATCCTTGGCCGCGCGGGCTACGGTAACCCTTACACCACTGTTCAATATCAGGAGTCTCGGTGACCCGCGAGCACGCCGCCGTACCCGCCCCGCCCCGCCGCTGGCTGACCCTGGCCCTGCTGTGCATGGCCCAGTTCATGCTGATCGTCGATGTCACGGTCATCAACGTCGCGCTGCCCACCGTCGGCGAGGAACTGGCCCTCACCCCCGCCGAGCTGACCTGGACGGTGACCGCCTACACGCTCTGCTTCGGCAGCCTGCTGCTGCTCGGCGGCCGCGTCGGCGACGCGGTGGGCCGCAAACGGATGTTCCTGGCGGGGCTGTCCGTCTTCACCGCCGCGTCCCTGCTGTCCGGCCTCGCCGAGAGCGGCGGCACGCTGATCGCCGCCCGCGCCGCCCAGGGGGTGGGCGCCGCCATGCTCTCCCCGGCCGCGATGGCCGTCATCACCTCGATGTTCCACGGCCAGGAGCGCAACAGGGCGCTCGGTGTGTGGGCCGCCGTCGGAGGCAGCGGCGCCGCGTTCGGGGTGCTCCTCGGCGGCCTGCTGACCTCGGGGCCGGGCTGGGAGTGGATCTTCTTCGTCAACGTTCCGGTCGGTGTCGTCGTCCTCCTCTCCGTGGCCGCCGTGCTGAAGGAGGAAGCGCGCCCGCACGGCCGTCACGGTGACGGACCGAGGGGTGTCGACCTCCCCGGGGCGCTCACCATGACGGCCGCGCCCGCACTGCTGATCTACGGTCTCGTCCAGGCCCGCGACCACGGCTTCGGCTCGGCGTCGGCGCTGCTCCCACTCGCGGGCGCCGCCGCCTGCGCGGGGGCGTTCGTCGCGGTGGAGCGGTCGGTGCGGGCCCCGCTGGTCCGGCTCGCCGTCCTCACCCGGCGCAACCTCGCGGGCGGCGGCCTCGTCATGCTCGCCGCCTCCGGACTGCTGATCTCCATGTTCTTCCTGTGCTCCCTGTACGCGCAGGAGGTCCTGGACCTGGACGCGCTGGACACCGGCCTGGTCTTCCTGCCGGTGGCGGTCGCCATCACGCTGAGCGCGCACGCCGGCTCCCATGTGATCGGCCACCTCGGCTGGCGGCCCACGGCCGCGGCGGGCTTCCTGCTCGCCGCGCTCGGCAGCCTCCTGCTGTCCCGGGTCGGCGACAGCGGGAGCGCGTGGTCGCAGGTGCTGCCCGGCTTCCTGCTGGTCGCGCTCGGCCTGGGCGCCGGGTTCGTGGCCGCGACCACCAGCGCCATGAACGGCACGCCGCACGAGGACATGGGCCTGGCATCCGGCCTGGTCAACACCTGCCACGAGATGGGCTCCGCCCTCGGGGTGGCCGTGGTGGCGGCGGTCGCCGGCGGAAGCCTGGAGGCGGGCGGCGGAGCGGCGCCGTCGGTCGGCGGTTTCGCCGACGCGTTCCTGGCCTGCGCCGCGCTCTCGCTGGCCGCGGCCGCGGCCGGGGCGCTGCTGCTGCCGCGCGGCCTCCCGGACCCCTCCCAGGGGCCGGTCCTCGCGCACTGAGCCACGGTGGCGCACCGGGTCACGGGGACGACGGATCGGAGTACGGCCACCTGGACCCGGTCAGCCCCGCCGGGCGCGGCGGCACGGAGCAGTCCGGCGGGCACCTACCATGTGGGCGTGATCCGTATCGGGCAGCTCGCAGGGCCGCGGCCGCGTCGGCCGCGGTCGAGCGGGTTGCTCGTGCTCGCCCTGCTGGTGGGCCTCATCGGCATGCACGGGCTGAGTCCCGCCGCCACGGCGGCCTCCGAGCACCGGGGCGGGGCCGACGTCGTGATGACGGGCACCGTCGTCACCCCGGCGCAGCACGACGGCTGCGACGAGCACGGTCACGACTGCGACGGGCACGGCGGCGCCGACCACGCCGATCAGACCTGCGCGTCCGGCGCGGTGCCCGGTGGGCCCGCGCTGCCCGCCCTCCTCCCGGCCCTGACCCGCCCCGTCATCGAGCCGGAGGCGGTACGCGCCCCGGTCGTGCACGCGCCGGACGGCGGGCGGGCCCCACCGTCCCTGGCCGAGCTCCAGCTCCTGCGCATATAGGCGCGCCCCGCGACGCCGCACGCCCTGTCGGGCGGCGCGGCGCCGCCACCGCACGCGCCTTTTCGACCACGCAGCAGGAGTACTCACGACATGACGTCCCACCGTTCGCTCGCCCGCCGTGCCGCGCTTGTCGCGGCAACCGCCGCGGCGGCCGCTGTCCTGGCCGCCTGCGGCTCGGACGATGGCCACGGCGGCCACGACCCGGGTTCCACGACGAGCCCGAGCGCCTCCCCCTCGGCGAGTGCCCCCGCGGAGGCCGCCGCGCACAACGCCGCCGACGTGACGTTCGCCAAGGACATGATCCGGCACCACCGCCAGGCCATCGCGATGGCCGACCTCGCCGCGACCCGGGCCTCGTCCGCCGACGTCGAGTCGCTGGCGGAGAAGGTCAAGGGGGCCCAGGAGCCGGAGATCAGGACGCTCTCCGGATGGCTCACCTCCTGGGGTGAGCAGGTCCCCGAGGAGGGGGCGGGCGCGGACCACGGCGGTCACGACATGTCCTCGGGGATGCCCGGGATGATGAGCCCGACCGAGATGGACAGGCTCGAGAAGGCGTCCGGGACCGCGTTCGACACCATGTTCCTGGACATGATGATCAAGCACCACGAGGGCGCGGTCACCATGGCCAGGACCGAGAAGGAGGACGGCGAGTACGGCGCGGCCATGGAGCTCGCCGACAAGGTCATCGCGGACCAGAGCGCCGAGATCCGGCAGATGGAGAAGATGCTCGGCAAGAGGTGAGCCGGGCGGAGACCCGCGGGGTGGGGCGGCGCCGCCCCACCCCGCGGGGCATCCGGTGCGCCGGGGCCACCGGGCGGTCCCTTCCCGACCCGCCGGGTCGCCCTTCCGCCTCCCGGGAGCGCGGGCACGCGGAGGTTCCCGCGGGTCCTGCGCACACCGTCCCGCCCGCACGAGGAGGTTCGTGCGGGCGGGACGGTGCGAGGGCGGTCCGGCCGCCCTCGCGGCGGTGGCAGTGGCCGCGGCGGCGCGGGGTCAGTGGTAGGCGTGGGCGACGGCGTGGCCCTTGCCGCGGCCGATCATCCACTTGTTCACCGGCGTGGTGATCACGAACGCCACCGCGAAGCCGCCCAGCAGCGCGGTCCAGAACAGCGCGTCGGACAGGTGGGCGTCCATGGCTCCGGGGGTGAGCGCGATGATCGCGTTGTCCACCGTCTCCATCACGGCGATGGAGACGGTGTCGGCGGCCAGCGCCACGCGGATGGCGGCCTTCCAGCCCAGGCCCGTGCGGCGGACCGCGAACAGGGTGAAGGAGTAGCCGAACACGAAGGCCAGGGAGATCGCGAGGACCATGGTCGGGGCGTTGGCCCACCCGAGGGCGGTGCCGATGACCATGCCGAGGATCTCGCCGATGGCGCAGCCGGTGAGGCAGTGCAGGGTCGCCTTGGCGGCGGTGCTCCACGAGGCTCCGGACGCGTGCCCGCCGTGGTGGCCGTGGGCGTGGCCGTGGTCCTTGCCGTCGGTGTGGGCGTGCCCGGAGTGCTCGTGGGTTGATGCGCTGGCGTGGTGAGACGCGTGGTCCACGGTGTCCTCCCTTTCCTGGCTGTTCTGTTCCCGCGCGGACCCGACTTCCGGCTCCACACTCAGGAAGTTATACCCCCAGGGGGTATCTGTCCAGGGAATCTGTCCAGGGATTCCGTGGGCGGACTTCCCGGCTGCCGGTGGCGCCCCGGGTCGCGCGGCGCCCGGGGAGGGGGGCCGGACGGGGTGCCGACCGCGCCCACCTCGGGGCCGGCGGCGGGCCGGCCGAACGGGCCGCGGTGTCGGGTGGCCCGCCTCGCCCCCCGGAAACGTCCGGCTCCGGGCGGGCGACCGCCCCCTTCGTCGGCGGGCCCCTCGCCGCGCGCCGTCCTGTCGCCCTCGGGGCTTCACGGGAATACCTCCGGGGGGTATGTTGTCTCCGCGAGTCAAGGTACCCCCCGGGGGTATGTGTCGTGTCGTGGAGGAGGAAGGGTCATGCAAACCGTCAATCCCAAGCGCTGGTGGGCACTGCTGGTGCTCGCCGCCGCCCAGTTCATGGTGATCATGGACACGTCCATCATCGGCGTGGCGCTCCCGGAGATGCAGCGGGACCTGGGCTTCTCCCAGGGAGACCTCCAGTGGGTCTTCAACGCCTACGTCATCGCCTTCGGTGGACTGCTGCTGCTGGGCGGCAGGCTCTCCGACCTGCTGGGCGCCCGGCGGATCTTCGTCGGCGGCTGGGTGGTGATGATCGCCGGCTCGGTGGTCGCCGCCGCCGCGAGCACCGCGTGGGTGGAGATCGCCGGCCGCGCCGTGCAGGGCGCCGGCGGCGCCCTGATCGCCCCGTCGTCGATGACGCTGCTGATGATGCTCTTCGCCCATGACCCGAAGGAACTGGGCAAGGCCATGGCCCTGTACGGGGCCGCCGCTCCCGCCGGCGGCACGGCCGGTGTCTTCCTCGGCGGCGTGTTCACCGAGTGGATGAGCTGGCCGTGGGTGTTCATCATCTACATCCCGATCGGCATCGCCACGCTGCTGGCCACCGGGCTGCTCCCGGACGTCGCCGGCCGCCGCGGGTCGGTGGACGTCCTGGGAGCGGTCGCCGTCACCGCCGGTCTGGCGCTCGCCGTCCTGTCCGTCGTCCGGGCCCCCGAGGCCGGCTGGGGCTCCACCGGGACCGTGCTCGGGCTGATCGGCGCCGCCGTCCTGCTCCTGCTGTTCTTCCTCGTCCAGCGGACCGGCAGGGCGCCGCTGATGCCGCTGGGCATCTGGCGGGTCCCGGGCCTGGGCGTCTCCAACCTGGCGATGACGCTGCTGGGCGCCGCGTGGATCCCCATGTGGTACTTCCTGAACCTCTACCTTCAGCAGGTCCTCGGCTACGGGGCCTTCGCCAGCGGGGCGGCCCTGCTGCCCATGACGGCACTGCTGATGATCTTCATGACGGCCGTCACCGCGCGGCTGCTGGCCCGCCTCGGCGCGAAGCCGCTGATCGTGGGCGGTCTGCTCGCCCTGGCGATCGGTCTGGTGTGGCTGTCCGCGGTGGAGCCGACCGGCACCTTCGCGGTGGACGTGCTCCCCGCGTCCCTGGTCGCCGCCCTGGGCATGTCCCTGGCCTACATCCCCGCGATGATGTCGGCGATGTCCGGCGCGCCGCGGGAGCAGGCGGGCCTGGCGTCCGGCATCGTCAACACCACCTACCAGGTCGGCTCGGCGCTCGGCCTCGCGGCGCTGACCGCCGTGGCCACTTCTCGGGGCGCGGACCGGATCGGCGACCTGAACGCGCTGACCGACGGCTTCCGCGCCGCCTTCATCGGCGCGGCCGCCGTCGCCGCCACCGGGGCCCTGCTCACCCTCCTGCTGATGCGCTCAGGCGGGCCGGGCGGGGGCGCGGCGGAGGAAGCGCCCGCGGAGCGGCTCCCGGGTGAGTCCGTGAGCGCCTGATCCGCGTGGGCTGCCGCACAGGGACACCCCACATCGAGAACGCGGCGGGACCGCCCGGAGAAGCCACAGGCACCGGGCGGTCCCGCCGCGTGCGCTCAGGGATGAGCGGACCTCGCGCGCGACCCGGGCAGGGAGGGGCTCCTGCCGGGTGCTCATGGGCCCGGCGGGAACGGCCGCCTCATGCTCCGGCGGCCTCGATCAGGGAGAAGGCCAGGGGCGGCGGCAGCGGGGTGACGGTGGTGACGGTGAGGCCCGCCCGGTCGAGCAGGGTCTCGAACTCGGCGCGGGTGCGCTCGCGGCCCCCGACGTTCACCAGCATGTTCAGGTCGGTCAGATACATCACCGGGGGCGTGGTGCCGTCCACGGTGGGCCGCAGGACCGGCTCGACGACGAGGACGCGGCCGTGCTCGGGCAGGGCGTCGCGGCAGTGGCGCAGGATGGCGGCGGCCCGTTCGTCGTCCCAGTCGTGGACGACGCTCTTGAGCAGGTACAGGTCGCCCCCGGCCGGGACGGAGGCGAAGAAGTCGCCGGTGCGCAGCTCACAGCGGTCCTCCACGTCCGCGCGCTCCAGTGTCTCGCGGGCCTGGGCGAGGCCCTCCGGTGTGTCGTGGAGGACGCCGCGGCAGGTGGGGTGTTCACGCAGGATCGCCGCGAGCAGGGTGCCGTCGCCGCCGCCCACGTCCACGACGGTGCCGAACCGGCCGAAGTCGTAGGCCGCGGGCAGGGCGGCGGCGGTCGCCCGGGTGCCCTGGCTCATCGCCGCGTTGAACCGGGCGGACAGCTCGGGGTGCTCCTTCAGATAGGCGAAGAAGTCCGTGCCGAACACGTCGTCGAACGCGGTGCGTCCGGTGCGGACGCTGTCGTCGAGGTGCTCCCAGGCCCGCAGCATGGCCGGATCGCTGAACATCAGGCTGAAGGAGTGGAGCGAGTCGGGCCGGTCGGTGCGCAGCAGCGCTCCGGCCGAGGTGGCGGAGAAGCGGCCCGGCTCCGTCTCGGCGAGCAGGTCGAGCGCGGCGAGCGCCCGCAGCAGCCGCGACGTGGCCCGGGCGTCGGTGCCGTACTCCCGGGCGAGCTCCTCGGCGGCCGCCGCGCCGTCGCCGATCCGGTCCATCAGGCCGAGCCGCGCGGCCGTCGCGACGACCTGGGCGGCCATGGGCCCGAGGATCATCTGCACCAGTTTCCCGCGCGCCGCCTGCGCCGCCGCCTTCTGATCAGGGTCCACGGTTCCCCCTCGTGACGTCCGACTCGGTGCTCACTGACGAGTGATCAGAAGCGTAGGCGAGGGGAGAGGCAGGTGGCAATGAATGTCGTTTCGGATCGCTGGAGTCCCGGTCGACCCGACTTCCGGGAAGAGGGTTTCCCCCCGGTCCGCGGCGGCCGTTCAGGAGCGGACGAGGCGGGCGATGGCCTGCGAGGCCTCGGCGACCTTCTCGCGTGCCTCGTCGCCGCCCTTGCCGATGGCGTCGGTGACACAGCAGTTCAGATGGTCGTCCAGCAGCGCGAGAGCGCAGGACTGGAGGGCCGCCGTGGCGGCGGAGATCTGGGTGAGGACGTCGATGCAGTACACGTCGTCCTCGACCATCCGCTCCAGTGCCCTCACCTGCCCCTGGATGCGACGCAGCCGCCGCAGGGCGGTGTCCTTGCCGTTGCCGTTGCCGTTGCCGTGACCGGGCATGGGTGCCTCATTCCTGTGCTGTGAAAGCGGTGGGGGGTGGACCGTGCGGTCCACCCCCCACAGTCGGCGGTGCGTCTCAGTCGGCGGCGCGGAAGTTGCGCAGTCGCAGGCTGTTGCCGACGACGAACACGGACGAGAAGGCCATCGCCGCCCCGGCGAGCATCGGGTTGAGGAGCCCGGACGCGGCCAGCGGCAGGGCCGCGACGTTGTAGGCGAAGGCCCAGAAGAGGTTGGACTTGATGGTGCCGAGGGTCCTGCGGGCCAGCCGGATGGCGTCGGCGGCGGCGCGCAGGTCGCCGCGGACCAGGGTGAGGTCGCCGGCCTCGATGGCGGCGTCGGTGCCGGTGCCCATGGCCAGGCCCAGGTCGGCCTGGGCGAGTGCGGCGGCGTCGTTGACCCCGTCGCCGACCATGGCCACCGAGCGGCCCTCGCCCTGGAGGCGCTTGACGACGTCCACCTTGTCCTGCGGCATGACCTCGGCGATGACCTCGTCGATGCCGACCTCGCGGGCGACGGTCTCGGCGACGGCCTTGTTGTCGCCGGTGAGCAGGATCGGGGTCAGGCCCAGGGCGCGCAGGCGGCGGATGGCCTCGGCGCTGGTGTCCTTGACCGCGTCGGCGACCTCCAGGACGGCGCGGGCCTCGCCGTCCCAGGCCACGGCGATGGCGGTGCGGCCCGCGCGCTCCGCCTCGTCCTTGGCGGCCTTCAGCTCGGCGGGCAGTTCGACGCTCCACTCGGCGAGCAGCTTCTCGCGGCCGACGAGGACGGCGTGACCCTCCACGACACCCTGGACGCCGAGTCCGGGGACGCCCGTGAAGTCCTCGGGGGTGGGCAGGGTGCCGACCCGCGCGGCGGCGCCGGTGGCGACGGCCTGCGCGATGGGGTGCTCGGAGGCGTGCTCCAGGGCGCCGGCGAGCCGCAGGGTGAGTTCCTCGTCCTCGCCGGGGGTGGTGTGGACGGCCAGCAGGGTCATCCTGCCGGTGGTGACGGTGCCGGTCTTGTCCAGGACGATGGTGTCGACCGTGCGGGTGCTCTCCAGGACCTCGGGGCCCTTGATGAGGATGCCGAGCTGGGCGCCGCGGCCGGTGCCGACCATGAGCGCGGTGGGGGTGGCCAGGCCCAGGGCGCAGGGGCAGGCGATGATCAGGACGGCGACGGCGGCGGTGAAGGCGGCGGTCAGTCCGGCGCCGTTGCCGAGCCAGAAGCCGAGGGTGCCCAGCGCCAGGGCGATGACGACGGGGACGAAGACGCCGGAGATCCTGTCGGCGAGGCGCTGGGCGGCGGCCTTGCCGTTCTGGGCGTCCTCCACCAGCTTCGCCATCCGCGCGAGCTGCGTGTCCGCGCCGACCCGGACGGCCTCGACCACCAGGCGGCCGCCGGCGTTGATGGTGGCCCCGGTGACGGCGTCGCCGACGCCGACCTCGACGGGCACGGACTCGCCGGTGAGCATGGAGGCGTCCACCGCCGAGGTGCCCTCCACCACGGTGCCGTCGGTGGCGATCTTCTCGCCGGGGCGGACCAGGAAGCGGTCGCCCACCTTCAGCTCCGCCACGGGGATGAGCCGCTCGCGGCCGTCCCGCAGGACGGTGACCTCCTTGGCGCCCAGGTGCATCAGCGCCCGAAGGGCGGCGCCCGCCTTGCGCTTGGAGCGGGCCTCGAACCAGCGGCCGGCGAGGATGAACGCGGTGACGCCCGCAGCCGCCTCCAGGTAGATGTTGCCCGCGCCGTCGGTGCGCTCGACGGTCAGCTCGAACGGGTGGGTCATGCCGGGCTCACCGGCCGTGCCGAAGAACAGCGCCCACAGCGACCAGGCGAACGCCGCCGAGGTGCCGACGGAGATCAGGGTGTCCATGGTGGCGGCGCCGTGCCGGGCGTTGGTCCAGGCGGCGCGGTGGAAGGGCCACGCGGCGTAGGTGACGACGGGCGCGGCCAGGGTCAGCGACAGCCACTGCCAGTACTCGAACTGGAGGGCGGGGACCATCGCCATCGCGATCACGGGGACGGCCAGGACGGCGGCGGTGATCAGGCGCTGCCGCAACGGCCGCAGCTCGTCGTCCGCCTCCCGCTCCTCGGCCTGCCCGCCCGCCCCTCGGCCGGTGGGCGGTGGCTCGGGCCCGCGCTCGGTGGCGGTGTAGCCGGTGGCCTCCACCGTGGCGATCAGGTCGTCCACGGCGACACCGTCGCGGAAGGTGACCTTCGCCTTCTCGGTGGCGTAGTTGACGGTGGCCTCGACCCCGTCCATGCGGTTGAGCTTCTTCTCGATGCGGGCGGCGCACGAGGCGCAGGTCATGCCGCCGATGGCGAGTTCGACCTCGGCGGTGCCGGGCGTGGTGGTGGTCATCACTGCTCCTCGGGCTGGTGGGCGTGGGGCGGCCGGGGTCCGGAGTGCTCGGTCGTCCGGGCCCCGGCCGTGCTGTCGTCTCGCCGGGGAGGGCGAGGGGGAGGGTGTCAGGCGGCTCGGCCGGTGAGCTCGTACCCGGCCTCGTCGATCGCCTTGGCGATCAGGGAGTCGTCGGGGGCCGCGGCGGTGGTCACGGTGACCTTGCCGCCGGTGACGTCGACGTCCACGGACAGCACGCCGTCCAGTCCGCCGACGGCCTCGGTGATGGCGGTCCGGCAGTGGCCGCAGCTCATGCCCGACACGGCGTAGACGGTCGTGACGCCGTCGGTGGCGGAGTTGTCGGCCGAGGCGGTGTGGCAGGTGCCTTCAGGGGTGCAGCAGGACGACGACATGAGGTGTTCCTCCAAGAAGCGGCAGGTGCTGACCTGCGGTCGATTATACCCTAGGGGGGTATGCCTTACTGGTCACAGGTATACCCCTACCCCCTATCGGCTCGCAAGCCCTGCCGGGACTTGGAAGATACCCCCTAGGGGTATATGTTGGGCGGTGCGTCGAGTCCCAGCCGCTCACACCGCGCTCAAGGAGCAGCCATGAACACCGCACTAAGGCTCACCGCGTTCGCCACCGTCCTGGCCGCCTCGTTCGGCGCCGCCTACGGCGTGGGGAAGGCCGCCGACCCCGTCACGGCCGAACCCGCCGCGCACACCGGCCACGGGCCGAGCGCGCCGGGGACGGAGCAACCCCCGAGCGGCGGTACGGCCCCCGACAGCGGGCGCACCCCGCCCGGCGGCCTCCAGATCTCCGCGAGCGGCTACACCCTCGACCTGAAGACCCCCCGCATCCAGGCCGACCGCCGCGCCGAGCTGCGCTTCGCCATCCGGGACAGCAGCGGCCGCCAGGTCACCGCCTACCAGCGCGAACACGGCAAGGACCTGCACCTGATCCTCGCCTCGCGCGACCTGACCACCTACCGCCACCTGCACCCGCACCGCGCCGCCGACGGCACCTGGAGCACCCCGGTCACCCTGCCCGAGGCGGGCGACTACCGCGTCTTCGCCGACTTCACCCCCGCCGCCGAGGGAGCCACCGGCCTCACCCTCGGCGCCGACCTGGCCGTCTCCGGCGCCTACCGGCCCGCCGAGACGCCCGCCCCCGCCCGCACCGCCACCGTCGACGGCTACACCGTGGCCCTCGACGGCCGCCTGCGCCCCGGCGCGGGGGAGGAGGTCACCTTCACCGTCACCAAGGACGGCCGCGAGGTCACCGACCTCCAGCCCTACCTCGGCGCCTACGGCCACCTCGTCGCGCTCCGCTCGGGTGACCTCGCCTACCTGCACGTCCACCCGAGCGGCGAGCCCGGTGACGGCACCACCAGGCCCGGCCCGGACGTCTCCTTCACCGCCACCGCCCCGAGCGAGGGCACCTATCGCCTGTTCCTCGACTTCAAGCACGACGGAAAGGTCCGCACCGCCGCCTTCACCGTCACGGCGGGACCGGCCGCCGGGGAGCCCAGCGAGCAGCCGGCCACCGACACCGAGGGGCACCAGGACGACGGCCACCAGCACTGACGAACCCGGGAAGCGCCAAGGGCGGTCGGAGCGTCGGTGATCGGACGCGCCGACCGCCCTGTTCCGTCGGGGCCGTTCGACGGGCGCGGCGAACGCTCCGGCCCAGGCCGACGCGTCCCGTCATGCGGCGTCGAGGGCGGCGGTGATCCCGCGGGCCATCTCGGCCGTGGCGGGGCCGGGCTCGCCGCCGTGGGCCCGGCCGGCCGCGGCAGCCGCCTCACAGCTCGAAGCGGTAGCCCATCCCGGGCTCGGTGATCAGGTGGCGGGGGCGGGACGGGTCCGGTTCCAGCTTGCGGCGCAGTTGGGCGAGGTAGACGCGCAGGTAATTGGTCTCGGTGCCGTAGGCCGGGCCCCAGACCTCCTGGAGCAACTGCTTCCGGCTGACCAGCCGGCCGCGGTTGCGCACCAGGATCTCCAGCAGGTGCCACTCGGTGGGGGTGAGCCGTACGTCGGCGCCGTCCCGGTTCGCCTTCTTCGCCGCGAGGTCGATGGTGAACGCGGCCGCCCGGACCACGGACGTGTCCTCGTCCCGCCCGGGGGCGGCGCGGCGGACGGCGGAGCGCAGCCGGGCCAGGAGTTCGTCCATGCCGAACGGCTTGGTGACGTAGTCGTCGGCGCCCGCGTCCAGGGCCTCGACCTTGTCGCCCGACGCCTGCCGGGCGGACAGCACGATGATGGGCACCCGGCTCCAGCCGCGCAGGCCGTGGATGACGTCCACCCCGTCCATGTCGGGCAGGCCGAGGTCCAGGAGGACGACGTCCGGGTGGTGCTCGGCGGCCATCCGCAGCGCGCTCGCCCCGTCGTACGCGGCCTGGACCTCGTACGCGCGGGCGCGCAGGTTGATCACCAGCGCGCGGACGATCTGCGGCTCGTCGTCCACCACGAGCACTCGGGTCATCCGGTCGTTCTCCTGTTCACGCGTGCGCCTTCGCGGTCGTGCGCCGGGGTGTGCGGTCATGATCACGGCTCGGGTCGGTGGCCGGGTTCGTCGCCGACGATCAGGGCGCCTCTCACCGCACGGCCTCCTGCTCGCCCGGGGGCGGCACCGCGGGCGGGGACGGCGCGGCGGGCAGGGAGACGACCATGGTGAGGCCGCCGCCGGGGGTGTCCTCGGGGGTGAGGGTGCCGCCCATGGCCTCGGCGAGCCCCCGGGACAGGGCGAGGCCGAGGCCGAGGCCGGTGGTGTTGTCGTGGTCGCCCATGCGCTGGAACGGCGCGAAGATCCGCTCGCGGTCGGCGGGGGCGACACCGGGGCCGCGGTCGGTGACGCGCAGCTCGACACGGTCGGCCAGGGCACTGGCCGCCACCATCACGGGCGTGCCCCGCGGGCTGTGGCGGACGGCGTTGGTGACGAGGTTGGCGACGACGCGTTCCAGCAGCGGCGGGTCGGCCTCCACGTCGGGGACGTCCTCCAGGCCGAGTGCCGTGACGGCCTCGGGCGTCCCCGGGGGCAGGCCGTCGAGGGCGCGGGGGACGATCTCGGCGAGGGCGGTGGGCTCCAGACGGAGGGTGAGGGCGCCGGCCTGGAGGCGGCTCATGTCGAGGAGGTTGTCCACCAGCCGGTTGAGCCGGTCCAAGGACTCCTCGGCGGTGGCGAGGAGCTCGTCGCGGTCCTCCTCGGAGAACTCCACGTCCCGGCTGCGCAGGGAGCTGACCGCGGCCCACCCGGCGGCGAGCGGGCTGCGCAGGTCGTGGCTGACGGCGGCGAGCAGAGCGGTGCGCATGCGGTCGGCCGCCTTGACCGGCTCCACCTCGGCGGCGGCCTCGGCGAGCCGGGCGCGCTCCAGGGCGGCGGCGAGGTGGGCGGCCAGGGCGGACAGCACTCGCCGCTCGGACGCGGCCAGGGCGCGGCCGCGCAGCACCAGGTCGTGGCCGGGGCCGACGGGGACCCGGGCGGACACGCCGTCGTCGGGACGCCGCCCCAGGCGGTCGCCGTCCTGTCGGGGAACGAGATCGGCGGCGTCCATGCCGAAGATCTGCCGGGTGCGCTCCAGCAACTCCGGCACGGCCTGCTCGCCGCGCAGCACGCTGCCCGCGAGGGACGACAGGGTGGCCGCCTCGGCGGTGGCGCTCGCGGCCCGCCGGGACAGGCGCAGGGAGCGGTCCACGACGGCGGCGACGACGACCGCGACCACGGCGAAGACCGCGAGGGCCAGGATGTTGTTGGGCTCGCTGATGGTGAAGCCGCCCATGGGCCGGATGAAGAAGTAGTTCAGCAGCAGCGAGGCGGTGACCGCGCACAGCAGGGCGGAGGCCACCCCGCCCAGGCAGGCCACGCCGACCACGGTGAGCAGGAACAGCAGCGCCTCGCTGGTGAGGTTCAGGCCGCCGCGCAGGCCGTGCAGGGCGACGGTGAGCAGCACGGGCAGGACGAGCCCGGCCACCGGGCCGGCGACGCGCCGCCAGGTGGGCAGGTGGCGGCTGCCCCGGGAGGGAAGCAGCCGGGTCCCGCCGGCCCGCTCGTGGCTGACCATGTGGACGTCGATGTCGCCGGACATCCGGTTGGTGGTCTCGCCGATGCCGCGTCCACCGAGGAACCGGGCCAGCCGGCCGCGCCGGGAGGTGCCCATGACGAGCTGGGTGGCGTTCTCGGCGCGGGCGAAGTCCAGCAGCGCGGTGGGGACGTGGTCGCCGACCACGGTGTGGAAGGTGCCGCCCAGGCTCTCCACCAGGACGCGCTGCTTCGCCAGTACCGCGGGTGAGGCCCCGGCGAGGCCGTCACCGCGCGCCACGTGCACGGCGAGCAGGTCGCCGTGCCCGGCCCGGTCCGCGATCCGGCCGGCCCGGCGGACCAGGGTCTCCCCCTCGGGCCCGCCGGTGAGGGCCACCACGACGCGTTCCCTGGTCTCCCACACCCGCCCTATGCGGTGCTCGGCGCGGTACTCCTGGAGGAACTCGTCCACCCGGTCGGCCACCCACAGCAGGGCGATCTCGCGCAGCGCGGTGAGGTTGCCGACCCGGAAGTAGTTCGACAGGGCCGCGTCGACCTTCTCGGGGGCGTAGACGTTGCCGTGCGCCATGCGGCGGCGCAGCGCCTCGGCGGGCATGTCCACCAGCTCGATCTGATCAGCGGCGCGTACCACCTCGTCGGGTACCGTCTCGCGCTGCGGCACCCCGGTGATCTTCTCCACGACGTCGTTGACGGACTCCAGGTGCTGGATGTTCACCGTGGTCAGCACGTCGATCCCGGCGGCGAGCAGCTCCTGGACGTCCTGCCAGCGCTTGGCGTTGCGGCCGCCCGGGACATTGGTGTGGGCCAGCTCGTCCACCAGGGCGACCCTGGGCCCGCGGGCCAGCACCGCGGCCAGGTCCATCTCGGGGAAGACGCCGCCCCGGTACTCCCTCTCCGCGCGCGGCAGGATCTCCAGGCCGGCCAGCATCGCCTGGGTGCGCGGGCGCCCGTGGCACTCCACGAAGCCCACGGCCACGTCGGTGCCCCGCCCGGCCCTGCGCCGGGCCTCGTCCAGCATCCGGTAGGTCTTGCCGACCCCGGGGGCCGCCCCCAGGAAGACCTTGAGCCTGCCGCGTCTCACCGATGCCTCCTCTTCCTCCCCCCAGTGTCACGCCTGCCGGCCGCGCGGCGGGCCCCGCGGCCGGCAGGCGCGAGCGCTCGCCGGGCAGGTCAGCGCAGCCTCGCCAGCGCCAGGTTCAGTTCGAGGACGTTGACCCGCCGCTCCCCGAGGAAGCCGGCCGCCCTGTCCGCCACGTGGTCCTCGACCAGGGCGCGGACCCGCGCGGGAGGCAGGTGCCGGGCCTTGGCGACCCGGTCGGCCTGGAGGCGGGCGTAGGCCGGCGAGATGTCCGGGTCGAGGCCGGAGCCGGAGGCGGTCACCGCGTCGGCGGGGACCCGCGCGGGATCCACGCCGTTGAAACGCGCCACCTCGGCCTTGCGTTCCTCGATCGCCTCGATCAGCGTGCCGCTGTTGGGCCCCAGGTTGGAGGCGCCGGAGGCCAGCGGGTCGTAGCCGCCCACCGATGGGCGTGGCTGAAACCAGACGGGGTCCGGCCTGCCGTCGGCGGTGGTGAAGTTCTGGCCGAGCAGCCGGGAGCCGACCACCCTGCCGTCCTGCTTCACCAGCGAGCCGTCGGCCTTGTCGGAGAAGGCGGCCTGGGCGACGCCGGTGACCAGCAGCGGATAGGCGATGCCGGTGATCACGGTGAACACCAGCAGCATCCGCAGCGCCGCCAGGTGGTGCCGCACCAGGGTGGGCAGATGGGTGGACATCACGTCGCCTCTCTCAGCGCAGTCCGGGGATGAACTGGACGACCAAGTCGATGAGCTTGATGCCGATGAACGGCAGGACGAGGCCGCCCAGGCCGTAGATCCGCAGGTTGCGGCCGAGCAGCTTCGACGCGGACATGGGGCGGTAGGGCACGCCGCGCAGGGCGAGCGGGATCAGCGCGACGATGATCAGCGCGTTGAACACGATCGCGGAGGTGATGGCCGAGGTGGGGCTGTGCAGCCGCATGACGTTGAGCGTGTCCAGGCCCGGGTGGGCGGCCGTGAACATCGCCGGGATGATCGCGAAGTACTTCGCCACGTCGTTGGCGATCGAGAAGGTGGTGAGCGCCCCCCGGGTGATCAGGAGCTGCTTGCCGATCTCCACGATCTCTATGAGCTTGGTCGGGTCGGAGTCCAGGTCCACCATGTTCCCGGCCTCCTTGGCGGCCGAGGTGCCGGTGTTCATGGCCACGCCGACGTCGGCCCGGGCCAGCGCCGGGGCGTCGTTGGTGCCGTCCCCGGTCATCGCGACCAGCTTGCCGCCCGCCTGCTCCCGCCTGATCAGGGCCATCTTGTCCTCGGGCGTGGCCTCGGCGAGGAAGTCGTCGACCCCGGCCTCCTCGGCTATCGCCCGGGCGGTGAGCGGGTTGTCGCCGGTGACCATGATCGTCCTGATGCCCATGCGGCGCAGTTGCTCGAACCGCTCCCGCATGCCGGCCTTGACCACGTCCTTGAGGTGGATGACGCCGAGGACACGGGCCGCGGTGCCGTCGGTGCCGGTGACGACCTCGCCGACCACCAGCGGGGTGCCCCCGGCCGCGCAGATGCCGTCGACCAGCGGGCCGACGTCGTCGGTGGGGCGGCCGCCGTGGTCGCGGACCCATGCCAGCACCGAGGCGGCCGCGCCCTTGCGCAGCGCCCTGCCGCCGTCCAGGTCCACCCCGGACATCCGGGTCCGGGCCGTGAACGGCACGAACCCGGCGTGCCCGGGCTCTCCCTCCTCCCGCCCGCGCGACCCGTGGCGCTCCTCGGCGAGGACGACGATGGAACGCCCTTCCGGGGTCTCGTCGGCCAGGGACGAGAGCCGGGCGGCGTCGGCCAGCTCCGCCACGGTCACGCCGTCGGCGGGCAGGAACTCGGCGGCCTGCCGGTTGCCGAGGGTGATGGTGCCGGTCTTGTCCAGCAGCAGCGTGTCCACGTCACCCGCCGCCTCCACGGCCCGGCCGGACATGGCGAGCACGTTGCGCTGGACGAGGCGGTCCATCCCCGCGATGCCGATCGCGGACAGCAGGGCGCCGATGGTGGTGGGGATCAGCGCGACGACCAGCGCGGCCAGGACGGTGATGTTCTGCTCGGCCCCGGCGTGGATCGCGAACGGCTGAAGGGTGACCACCGCCAGGAGGAAGACGATCGTCAGCGACGCCAGCAGGATGTTCAGCGCGATCTCGTTCGGCGTCCGCTGCCGGGACGAGCCCTCCACCAGGGCGATCATGCGGTCGATGAACGTCGCCCCCGGCTCGGACGTGATCCGCACGACGATGCGGTCCGACAGCACCTTGGTGCCGCCGGTCACCGCCGACCGGTCGCCGCCCGACTCGCGGATGACCGGGGCGGACTCCCCGGTGATCGCGGACTCGTCCACCGCGGCCACGCCCTCGACGACGTCGCCGTCCCCGGGGATCACCTGGCCGGCCTCGACGACGACGAGGTCACCGAGCCGCAGTCGCGTGCCCGGCACCTCCTCCTCCGGCAGGCCCGTGGCACCGGGCCGCCAGTCGCCGGTGATCCGGCGGGCGACCGCGTCGGTCCTCGCCCTGCGCAGGGTGTCGGCCTGCGCCTTGCCCCGGCCCTCGGCCACCGCCTCGGAGAGGTTCGCGAACAGCACGGTCAGCCACAGCCAGGCGGTGATCACCCAGGCGAACACCGACGGGTCCCCGACCGCGAACAGGGTCGTGACCGCGGCCCCGACCAGCACCACGAACATGACGGGGTTGTGGACCATGACCCGCGGGTCCAGCTTGCGCACCGCGTCCGGCAGGGAGGCGACGAGCTGCCCGGGGTCGAGCAGGCCCCCGGAGACCCGGCGCCCGCGCCCCGGGCCCCCGGGCGCGGGCCCCTCGGCGACCGGGGGTTCGACAGTGGTCACGGACATCAGTGCAGACCCTCCGCGAGCGGCCCCAGAGCCAGGGCCGGGAAGTAGGTGAGGCCGACGACGATCACGATCACGCCGGTCAGCAGGCCGACGAACTGCGGCCGGTGCGTGGGCAGCGTCCCCGCCGTCACCGGCACCGGCTGCTGCCGCGCCAGGGACCCGGCCAGCGCCAGCACGAACACCATGGGCAGCAGCCGCCCGAAGAGCATGGCCAGGCCGAGGACCGTGTCGTACCAGACGGTGTTCGCCGTCAGCCCGGCGAACGCCGAGCCGTTGTTGTTCGCCGCCGAGGTGAACGCGTACAGCACCTCGGAGAAGCCGTGCGGTCCGGTGTTGAGCATGCCCGCCCGCTCTCCCGGCAGGGCCATCGCCAGCCCCGAGCCGGTCAGGACGATCGCGGGAGTGGTGAGGATGTACAGGGCGGCGAACTTCATCTCCCGCGCGCCGAGCTTCTTGCCCAGGTACTCGGGGGTGCGCCCCACCATCAGGCCGGCCACGAACACCGCGACGATCGCGAGGACGAGCATGCCGTACAGGCCGGAGCCGGTGCCGCCGGGCGCGATCTCGCCCAGCATCATGTTGAACAGCGTCATCCCGCCGCCGCCCGGGGTGAACGAGTCGTGGAAGGAGTTCACCGCGCCGCACGAGGTCAGCGTCGTGGACACCGCGAACAGGGCGGACGCCCAGATCCCGAACCGCTGCTCCTTGCCCTCCATCATCCCGCCGGCCGCGTCACCGGCGGCGCTGCTCACCGAGTGCAGCTCGTGGTGGGTGACGACGGCGACGGACGCCGCCCAGATCAGGCCCATGACGGCCAGCACCGCGTAGCCCTGGCGGTGGTCGCCGACCATCCTCCCGAAGGTGCGCGGCAGGCAGACCGCGATGACGAGCAGCAGATAGACCTCCAGCAGGTTCGTGAACGCGTTGGGGTTCTCGAACGGGTGCGCGGAGTTCGCGTTGAAGATGCCGCCGCCGTTGGTGCCCAGCAGCTTGATCGCCTCCTGGGAGGCGGTCGGGCCGGTGATGATGTGCTGTGTTTGGCCCGTGATGGTGGAGATCGACCCGATGCCGTCGAGACTTTGCACCACGCCGCCCGCGACCAGCACGATCGCGAAGACGAACGCGAGGGGCAGCAGGAGCCGGAGCACGATCCGGGTCAGGTCCACCCAGAAGTTGCCCACCCGGTCGGTCCTCTTCCGGGTGAAGCCGCGGATCAGCGCGGCGACCACCGCGATGCCGACCCCCGCGGACACGAAGTTCTGCACCGCGAGGCCGGTCATCTGCACCAGGTGGCCCAGGGTGGACTCCCCGGAGTACGCCTGCCAGTCGGTGTTGGTGACGAAGGAGGCGGCCGTGTTGAACGCCAGGTCCGGCGCGACCTGCGGCATGCCGAGCGACAGCAGCAGATGGTGCTGCAACCGCAGGAAGCCGTACAGGAACAGCACCGAGACGGCGGAGAACGCCAGGACGGAGCGGAGATAGACCGGCCACCGCTGGTCGGCGTCGCCGTCGATGCCGCCGAGCCGGTGGACCAGCCGTTCGGCCCTCAGGTGCTTCGGTGAGGACAGGACGTGGGCGATGTGGTCGCCCAGGGGGCGGTAGGTCAGGGCCAGCGCCCCCACCAGGGCCAGAATTTGCAGCCAGCCCGCGAGAGTGCCGTTCACTGGAACCGCTCCGGGTGGATCAGCGCCAGCACCAGGTAACCCACCAGGCACACGGCGACGACCAGCCCGACGACGTTCTCCGCGCTCACAGCTTCTCGACCCCCCTGGCCACCAGCGCCAGGACGGCGAACACCACCACGGTGAGGAGGACGAAGGCCAGGTCTGACATCAGCGAGACACTCCGGAACGGTCAAGGGAAAGGGCCGCCGGCAGGAACCGGCACGCACAGCAAACCCCTCCGGAACGCCCGGCAGGAGGGCCCTTAGCGCTTTCCTGACGGCGCACGGCCGAGCCTTGACGCTTCGTTGACGCCCCCCGGCCTCGTCCCCCCGGCAGCGCCCCCCTCATGGTGTCCGCGCGCACACATCGGACGGAAACTGTGGTGTCCCGCCACATACGCCGCTGACCTGGGCCTTTCTGCCTTGTGCCGATACGTGTACGTCCGGCAACCCCATGGAAGTGGTGCTCATGGCCTCCCCGGCAAGTGCTCCTCCGGCCTCTGCCCCGCTGCGGCGTGTCGTCGCCGCGAGTCTGCTCGGGACCACCATCGAGTGGTGCGACAACTCATTCGAACGGGGCTGTCACCTGCGTGCTTGCCGCGAATGAGCCCTGTTGGTCAGCACCGGGTCAGCACGGGATGCCGGACGGCCGCAGTTCTGCTTCAGGGAGGGTCCGGAAAACGCACGTGCCGACCGGCGTCTCGGACTTCACGGCGTCACGCTGAGTAGTCGATGTTCGGGTCGAATCATGCCGCTTCGCGCACAAGATGGCCGTGAGTGGTGCGGTCCGCAGGCGTGTGGTCGAGCGGCTTGCGGCGTGGGCGACTCCACCTGCTGACCGGCACCCACCGCCTCCAGGGAACCCCGGCCTTCGCGGCCGGGGTTCCTCTCACCTCCGGCGCCGCCGTCGCGGCCCGGCCCGTGCGCTGTGCCGGCTCGTCGCCGTACTCCGACTCCCATGTCTTCGAGAACCAGTGGGTCCCGCGGGAGCGCCTCCTGGAGCGGCTCGTGACCGAGCGGCCGCCGTGGTCGATCCCGGATTCGACGCCCGGTGCGTCCGATGACTGCCAGGGAAGCTGGCGAACCGCGACTGGGCTGCGGTTCTGCCGAGCCCCTCGGGGCGACGCGTTCCCGATGACGCACCACGTTGAGCGTGTCGCGATCCTTGAACCGGCCGCGAAGGGCTCTGACCTGCGGTTTTCACGTACGCATGACGTGCGCTGTGGGCGTTGCGGGCGATATCTTGACGCTGAAATGACGCTCGGGGCGCTCATTTGACGCTCATCTCTGATGAGCCGTCAGAGCACTCTACGTTGGGTCAGACGGTCTGCTGGCCGCGCAGGCGTGGCACGTCACCCACGCGCCGGGGGGCGTCACCCTCGCTTTCCCCGTAGCGGCGCCCGAGGCGCCGTTACACCGGCGGAACGGCTCAGGCACCCCCTGGCATCCGCCGCCGTCGATGGACTCTCGCATCGTGGCCACGAATGCCGTTGCCTGTTCGGTCGGCGCCTCGTCGTCAGTCTCGCCGAGCGCGATGACCGCCGCCGTACCGAGCGAGACGGCTTCCTCTGGGTCCGTCGTCCACAGGGCTGACGAGAGCAGGAAGAGCGCTCTCCCCCCGTGGCGGTCCCGGGCCGTCCGGTGGAGCGTGATCGCCTCGCGGACCGCTTCAGTGGCCCGGTCCGTGAGCCCGAGCACCTCCCACACCTTGCCCAGATTCATCAGCGCCTTGGCTTGCACGTGGGTGGCGCCGGCCTCCTTGAGCAGGTCACTCGCCCTCATCAGCATCCGGGCGGCCTCGGCTGGCGCACCCGCCTGGAGTCGGCTGGTGCCGAGGTTCGTCAGGGCGACGCCTTCGCCGCGCTTGTCCCCGAGGTCGCGGCAGAGGGCGACAGCCTTCTCAAGGATGCCCGACCCGTCACCGAGTCCGCCCACACGCAGCGCCGCCGCGGGTCGGCTCCCGGTGCTCGGCCGCGCCCTCGACGTCCACGTCCACGCGGCGGGGCACCCGCTCGTGCCCGTCGAGCACCGCGCAGCGCGGCTTCCTCCCCGGTCCTCTTCCCGACTTCGGTGCGGCGGAGCACCGGTGGCCGGTCTCCCGATGGGCGGTGGCCGTCGCGCCGTCGCCCGTCCCGAGATCCGAGACGCTCGTCACACCTGGCCGGTTCTCCCTGTTGTGGGCTGCGCCGCCCTTCAAAGATTGATTGAGAACTAAACCACTTGGCCCGCAGTCAGTGATCACTCACATATCGACGAAGGACACGATGGTGACGAGTTCAGCAGCCAGGCCACGACGGGACGGACGAGAGGTTCAGGCGAGCGGCGGGGAGGGTCCCCGCAACTGGCGCAAGGCGCTGGGGCCGGTGGTGCGAGTGGCCGTCGGGTCGCTGGTACCCGGTGAGCCACCGCGCACCGTGCGGGAGAGCCCGGAGCACGTCAGAGCGCTGGCCGGCGCGCCGGGTGAGCTCCCGCCGATCATCGTGCACCGGGCGACCATGCGCGTCGTCGACGGCCTGCACCGGCTGCGCGCCGTGGAGCTCAGGGGACAGGAGTTCATCGCCGCGCGGATGTTCGACGGGGATGAGTCCGACGCGTTCATCCTCGCGGTTCAGGCCAATCTGACGAGCGGGCTGCCGCTGTCCGTCGCCGACCGCAAGGCGGCCGCCCTGCGCATCGTCACCTCACACCCGCACTGGTCGGACCGCATGATCGCCTCCGCGTCCGGGCTGTCCGCGAGAACGGTGGCCGAAGTCCGGCGCAGCCACCCGGCGCCGACCGCGCTGGGGCAGAGCAGGGTCGGCAGGGACGGGCGGGTGCGGCCGGTCAACGCCGCGGAGAAACGCAGGATGGCCTCGGAGCTGTTCCGGCGGAACCCCGACCTCTCCCTGCGGCAGGTTGCGAGGGCTGTGGGCATCTCGCCGGAGACGGCTCGGTCGGTGCGCAACCGGCTCACGCGCGAGGGGCAGCAGGACCCGTCCGGGACCGTGCGGCCCGACGGCCCGGCGCGGACGGACGAGAGTATCGTGGCGGCCGGTCGGCGGGGATCGCCGGCGGCGGACGTCGGGCGCACGGCGGCGCCGGTGGACCGCGCCGAGGTCATCCGGCGCCTTCGGGTGGACCCCGCGCTTCGCTACAGCGACGACGGGCGGGCCCTGCTGCGCCTGCTCCAGGCCCACGCCCTGAGCGACGAGCAGTGGACGGCCCTGCTGGACAGCGTCCCCGCCCACCGCCGGGGGATCCTCGCCCACGTGGCGCTGGACTGCTCGCGGGTGTGGCTGCTGGTGGCGCGGATGCTCGGGCGCAACGCCCCGCACTCGGTGTAGCGGGGGGCGGGCCGGGGGGGGCGGCGGGGCGGGCGGACCGGGGTGTCCAACCGGGGAAGATCTTCTGTTGGACACCCGGCGGGCTGGCTACCGTGATCTCGGTCGGCGTGCGAACTCCCGTACGAGCCGACCGCGTCCC
Organism: Streptomyces capparidis; assembly: GCF_054782095.1. NCBI lineage: Bacteria > Bacillati > Actinomycetota > Actinomycetes > Kitasatosporales > Streptomycetaceae > Streptomyces > Streptomyces capparidis. The sequence goes on from NZ_BAAGTD010000034.1 coordinate 32,545, forward strand.
CCGTTCCCCCCTTCCCGGGAGGTCCGCGCATGTCGGAAACCGAGGCGACATCCCCCGCGTTCGAGGACGAGAAGGAGCTCCGGCGCCGCCACCGGGCCGTGGTCGAGGATTACATGAGCAGGCAGGGCCCGGGGCGTCTGACCCGCTATCTGCTCTTCACCGAGGACGGCCACGGCGGCCTGTACACGGCCGACACCGTGGAGCCGCTCGTCTCGCGGGGCCATGGGAAGCTGAAGGCGCACGGCGAGTGGTCGCTGAAGTGCTTCCCCGACTGGCGCTGGTACAACATCGAAATATTCGAGACCCAGGACCCGAACCGCTTCTGGGTCGAGTGCGACGGCGAAGGCGCGATCCTCTTCCCCGGGTATCCGCCGGGCCACTACAGGAACCACTTCATCCACACGTTCCTGCTGAGGGACGGGAAGATCGTCGAGCAGCGCGAGTTCATGAACCCCTACAACCAGCTGCGCGCGCTCGGCATCGAGGTCCCGGTCATCCGCCGCGACGGCATCCCCACCTGACATGCCGGAGGAAGCGGACGTGAAGGCCGACCTGACGGCGGCGCGCGAGGTCGTCGAGGTGATCACCGGTGGATGGCGGGCGCAGGCCCTGTACACCGCGGCCAGGCTCGGCCTCCCCGACCACATCGCGGCGGGCCGCGTCACCGACGCCGAGCTGGCCGAGGCGACCGGCGCGAAGGAGGAGGGCATACGCCGCCTGATGCGCCTGCTGGTGGCGATGGGCGTGTTCCAGGGCGGCCCGAGCACCGGTTACACGGGCACCCCGGTGAGTGCCGCGCTGCTGGAGCGTCCCGGGAGCATGCGGGACATGTGCCTGCTGTACGGCGAGGAGTTCTACACCGCGTGGGGGCGCGCCGCCGAGTGCCTCACCACCCTGACGGCGGGGTTCGAGCTCGCCTACGGCGAGCCGCTGTACACCTACCTCGACGGCCACCCCGACCTCGCCGACCGCTTCCAGCGGACCATGAAGGCGGGCAACATCTTCTTCGACCACGTGCCCGAGGTCTTCGACTTCTCCGGCAAGACGGTCGTGGACTGCGGAGGCGGCAACGGCCATCTGCTGTCGGTGGTCCTGGGCGCCGCCCCGGACGCCCGCGGCAAGCTGCTCGACCGCGACCACGTGATCCCGATCGCGCGCGAGTACCTCTCCCGCACCGTCGGCCCGGACCGGGTCGAGCTCTTCGGCGGCGACATGTTCCAGGCGGTGCCCGAGGGCGGCGACGTGTACCTGTTCTGCCGGGTGCTGGCGGGCTGGTCCGACGAGGCCGCCGTGACGGCGTTCGAGCACGCCAGGCGCGGCATGGCGGGCCCGTCCTCCCGGCTGCTCGTCCTGGACCGCATGGTCGTGGACGAGGGCTCCACGGTGCTGCCCGCGCTGTGGGATCTGCACCTGCTGATGACGACCGGCGGCCGCCACCGCTCCGTCGAGCAGTTCCGCACCCTGCTGGACCGGGCCGGTTACGAGGTCGAGCGGATCGCCGAGCTGCCGATGGAGACGACCGCGCTGATCGCCGCGCCCCGCTCCTGACGACACGGACACGGAAGCAGTCACCCGATGACCGGCATACCGAGCATCGCCCCGTACCCCCTGCCCACCGCGCGCGGCCTGCCGGAGAACACCGCGCGATGGACCCCGGACCCGGAACGCGCCGTGCTGCTCGTCCACGACATGCAGCGCTACTTCGTGGGCGCCTTACCCGAGCCCCTGCGCTCCGAGCTGGTCCGCAACGCCGCCGCGCTCCGCGGGCGCTGCGCCGCGCTCGGCGTGCCCGTGGCGTACACGGCCCACGCCGGGCGGATGACGCAGGAGGAGCGCGGCCTGCTCAGGGACTTCTGGGGGCCGGGGATGCGCACCGACCCGGCGGACCGGGAGGTGGTGCCCGATCTCGCCCCGGCGGAGGGCGACTGGCTGCTCACCAAGTGGCGGTACAGCGCGTTCTTCCGCACGGACCTGCTGGACCGCATGCGCGCGGCAGGCCGCGACCAGTTGCTCCTGTGCGGGGTGTACGCGCACATCGGCGTACTCGCCACCGCGATCGAGGCGTTCAGCCACGACCTCCAGCCGTTCCTGGTCGCCGACGCCCTCGGCGACTTCTCCGCGGCCGACCACCGCCTCGCCCTGGAGTACGCGGCCCGGCGCTGCGGAGTGGTCGTCCCGGCCGAGGCGGTGTGGCCGTGACCGCGCCGCCCCCGCTCCGTCGCGACCTGCTGGCGCGGGTCCTCGCCCTGGAACCGGACGCCTTCGCGCTGCTCCACCGTCCCGAGAGCGGCACCCCGGGCACCGTCGACGTCCTGATCGGGGAGGTGACCTGCCCCGGGGCCCTGGCGGACCTCCCCCTGGACGAGGGAGGGCCCGCCACCCCGCGCCACGACCTGCTGGCCGTCGTGCCGTACCGGCAGCTCGCCGAGCGCGGGTTCCCCGCGCCCGACGACGGCACGCCCCTGGTCGCGATGACCGTCACCGGGCAGGAGACGGTGCCGGTGCACGACCTGGTCGACAGGGTGCCGCGGGTGCCGACGCTTCTGACGGGGCGCCGGTTCGAGCGGGACGACGACCGGTACGCAGAAACGGTTCAGCGGATCGTGGCGGACGAGATCGGGACCGGCGAGGGCGCCAACTTCGTCATCAAGCGCTCCTTCCTCGCCGAGATCGGCGACTACTCGCCGCGCCACGCCCTGCACTTCTTCCGCAACCTGCTCGCCCAGGAGCAGGGCGCCTACTGGACGTTCCTCATCCACACCGGGCAGCGCACCCTGGTGGGCGCCACCCCCGAGCGCCACGTCTCGCTGCACGGCGGGAGGGCCGTGATGAACCCGATCAGCGGCACCTACCGCTACCCGCCCGGCGGGCCGACGCTGCGCGGGATCACCGAGTTCCTCGCCGACCGCAAGGAGACCGACGAGCTGTACATGGTCCTCGACGAGGAGCTGAAGATGATGGCGCGGATCTGCGACGGTGGCGGCCGGGTCCTCGGCCCGCGCCTGAAGGAGATGGCCCGGCTCGCCCACACCGAGTACCTGATCGAGGGCCGCACCGGCCGCGACGTCCGGGAGATCCTTCACGAGACGATGTTCGCCGCGACCGTCACCGGCAGCCCGCTGGAGAGCGCGGCCCGCGTGATCAGCAGGTACGAGCCGGAGGGGCGGGGGTACTACAGCGGGGTCGCCGCGCTGGTCGGCCGGGACGACCGCGGCGAGCGCGTCCTCGACTCCGCCATCCTCATCCGCACCGCCGACATCGACCCCGGCGGCCGGGTGCGGATCGACGTCGGCGCGACGCTGGTGCGGCACTCGGACCCGCGGTCGGAGACCGCGGAGACGCGCGCCAAGGCGTCCGGGCTGCTCGGCGCCCTCCAGGACGACACGGGCCCCCGCTTCGCGGACCACCCGGAGGTCGTCACCGCCCTGCGGAACCGCAACGTGGACCTCGCGCAGTTCTGGCTGCGGCCCGCCGCGGAGCGGCGGGCCGCAGGGGTCCCGGGCCTGGCAGGGGCGAAGGCGCTGGTGATCGACGCCGAGGACTCCTTCACCGCGATGATGGCCCATCAGCTCTCCGCGATCGGGCTCGAGGTGGTCGTCCGGCGCTTCGACGCCGCCCACGCCTTCGACGGGTACGACCTGGTGGTGCTGGGCCCGGGCCCCGGCGATCCGCAGGCCGAAGGCGATCCCAAGATCGCCAGCCTGAGGGCGGCCGTCGGCACACTGCTGGCCGAGCGCCGCCCGTTCGTCGCCGTCTGCCTGAGCCACCAGGTGCTCAGCGCACGGCTCGGCCTGCCCATCACGCGCCGGGAAGTCCCCAACCAGGGGGTGCGGCGGGAGATCGACCTGTTCGGCGCCCGCGAGCGCGTCGGCTTCTACAACACCTACGCGGCCCGCGCCGGCGAGGACAAGCTCGACCTCCCCGGGATCGGCACGGTGGACGTGAGCCGGGACCCGGACAGCCGCGAGGTGCACGCGCTGCGCGGCCCCCGCTTCGCCTCCACGCAGTTCCACGCCGAGTCGGTGCTCACCGTCGACGGGCCGCGCCTGATGTCCGAGATGATCCAGGGGGTGCTCAGCCGGCCATGAGAGTGGACATCGCCTGGTGGGACCTCGACGGGACACCGCAGACCATCGACTCCCTGCGCGAGCACCTGCGGGACGGCGGCGCCGAGCCGTGGGCCGAGGTCCCGGGACTGCGCCTGAAGATGTGGTTGGCGGACCGGGAGGGGAACCGGTGGGGCGCGGTGATGCTGTGGGAGGCGGAGCGGCCCCCCGTCCTCCCGCCCAACCGCGCGGCCGAGCTGATCGGCCACCCGCCCACCCAGCGCCTGAGCTTCGAGGTCGAGGCCGCGGTCGAGGGTATGCACACGCTCCCCGGACTCCACGGCCTCGGCCCCGTGTTCGCGCCCTAGAGATCCCAGGGAGGACCCCGTGCACGAGTACACGGTCGTGGACGCCTTCGCGCGCCGACCGCTCACCGGCAACCCCGTGGCCGTCTTCTTCGAGGCCGCCGACCTCACCGCCGAATCGATGCAGCGCATCGCCCGGGAGATGAACCTGTCCGAGTCCACCTTCGTCCTGCCCGCCAGGCAGGGCGGTGACGCCCACATCCGGATCTTCACCCCGGTCAACGAGCTGCCGTTCGCCGGCCACCCCATCCTCGGCACGGCCGTGGCGCTGCGCCACGCCCTCGGCAAGGACATCCTGCGCCTGGAGACGGCCATGGGCGTCATCCCGCTCGAGCTCCGCGACGACGACGGCGCCACCGCGGTCCGGATGCGGCAGCCGGTGCCCACCTGGGAGCCGTACGAGCACGCGGCCGAGCTGCTCGCCGCGCTGGGCGCCGCCTCGCCCACCGCGCCCGTCGAGATCTACCGCAACGGGCCCCGCCACGTGTTCGTGGGCGTGGAGACCGTGGCCGCGCTGTCGGCGCTCACCCCGGACCACCGCGCGCTGGCCCGGTTCCCGGACATGGCCGCCAACTGCTTCGCCGGGGACGGCACCCGGTGGCGCACCCGGATGTTCTCCCCCGCCTACGGGGTGGTCGAGGACGCGGCGACGGGCTCGGCGGCCGGACCGCTCGCCATCCACCTGGCCCGGCACGGGCTCGCCGCCTACGGGCAGGAGATCGAGATCCTCCAAGGGGTCGAGATGGGCCGCCCGTCGCTCATGCTCGCCACCGCCGAGGGGACGGGCGAGCAGGTCCACGAGGTGCGGGTCGGCGGCCACGGGTGCGTCGTCGCCCGCGGCGCCCTCTACGTCTAGCGAGGTTCACATGGACACCAGCAGGCTCGAAAGTCTCAGCGGTGAGGTCGATCTCGACTTCCCCGAGTACGCGGCGCCGCCCCCGGAGCCCATGGGGCTGGTCCAGCGGTGGATCGAGGAGGCCACCGCGCGCGGCGTGCGCGAGCCGCGCGCGCTGGCGCTCGCTACAGCGGACGAGCACGGCCGGGCCTCCACCCGCATGGTCGCCGTCCTCGAGGTGTCCCCGCGCGGGCTGGTGTTCACCACGCACAGCACCAGCCAGAAGGGGCGCGAGATGGCCGCCACGGGCTGGGCGTCCGGCGTGCTCTACTGGCGCGAGACCGGCCAGCAGCTCGTGCTGTCGGGGCCGGTGCCGCGGCTCACCGACGAGAAGGCCGACGCCCTGTGGTTCGCCCGCCCCGCCCCGCTGCACGCCATGTCGGCGGCCTCCCGGCAGAGCGAGCCCCTGGACGACGCCGAGGCACTGCGCGCGCACGCCCGCGACCTGGGCGCGGCCGGCACGCCCCTGCCCCGCCCCGCCCGGTTCGCCGGCTACCGCCTGGAACCGTCCGTCGTGGAGTTCTGGTGCGCCGCCTCCGACCGCCTGCACCGCCGCCTGCGCTACGACCGGGACGGGGACGGCTGGCGGGCGAGCCGACTTCAGCCCTGATGCCCTGAGTCCTTGGTCTGCCGTTGGTTCGGGTATGGGGCGTCCTTGGGCCGAAGCCGGCGGAGTTGGTGTTGCAGGCTGCGCCGGTTGAAGAAGACCATGCACCTGCCGCCAGCAGGTGGACTTCGAGACCGGCATCCTGTACATCGATCGGCAGGTCACGCAGGACGGGGAAAACGAGAAGCCCAGGACCCCACGGCAGAAGGCTGCCATCAAAGGGCGTGGCCGTGCTCACTGCGTTCGCCATCTCAAGTGGCGCGATCAGGATGAGGGACGTGCGGTGCCGATGCCGGCGACCGTCGCGGCGAAGGTGCGGCGGCACATCGAGGAGTACGGCACCTGTCGCGTCGAGAACGGCCTGAACCGCATCGAGGACGACTGCCTGTTTTCGAACGTGGGACGCACCAACATCCTCATGTACTCGCTCGTGGACCGGCTGTGGCGAAGGGCCAAGCAGGCCGCGGGGATCACAAGGAGGATCACTCCTCACTGGTCGAGGCACTTGTTCGCTTCGGCCGGACTGTCCAAGGGCGTGCCGGTGACGGACATGGCCGAGTGGCTCGGTCATCGCGACCCCGAGATCACCTACCGGACGTACGCCCACGTCGTGCCCGACGCGCCGCAGCGCCCGCGTGCGGTCATGGACTCGGTGTTCGACCTGGACTCCGAGTTGTCCCTCCCCCTGTCCTCCGAAGCGCTCGTCGAGGCCGCGTAGCCGGCCCCGTCCACCGGTTCTCTCGGTCGGCGGTCGGCGGTCGGCTGTGCTGAGACTGCGCGTATGTCGAGGTCGGGCTGCGCGGCCCGCGGTCCTCTTCGGTGCGGTTGCCGGTCAGGCAGTGCCGCGGGTGAGGCGGCGAGGGGGTGAGCCGTCGAGCCCTGGTCCCGTCCGTGCGGAATGTCGGAGTTCAACGCTGCGTAGTCAGCACCGAAGCAGCACGGGAGTCGGCACCGGGTGGGCAGAACGTGCGGAATGGTGCGAGTCCGGCAAGGTGCTGTCCGTGCTCGCCGAAGCTCCCGGGCGGCAGGTTGCCCTCCTCGTGGTGTCCGCGCGCACACATCGGACGGAAACTGTGGTGTCCCGCCACATACGCCGCTGACCTGGGCCTTTCTACCTTGTGCCGATACGTGTACGTCCGGCAACCCCATGGAAGTGGTGCTCATGGCCTCCCCGGCAAGTGCTCCTCCGGCCTCTGCCCCGCTGCGGCGTGTCGTCGCCGCGAGTCTGCTCGGGACCACCATCGAGTGGTACGACTTCTTCCTCTACGGGTCGGCCGCCGCGCTGGTGTTCAACGAGCTGTTCTTCCCCGACTCCGACCCGCTCGTCGGGACGCTGCTGTCGTTCCTCACCTACGCGGTGGGCTTCGCGGCGCGGCCGATCGGCGCGTTGGTGTTCGGGCACTACGGGGACCGGCTGGGACGCAAGCGGCTGCTGGTGCTCAGCCTGCTGCTGATGGGCGGGGCCACCTTCGGCATCGGGCTGCTGCCCACCCACGCCACGGTGGGGTCGCTGGCGCCGGTGCTGCTGACCGCGCTGCGGCTCGTCCAGGGGTTCGCCCTCGGCGGGGAGTGGGGCGGGGCGGTGCTGCTGGTCTCGGAGCACGGCGACGCGCGGCGGCGGGGGTTCTGGGCGTCGTGGCCGCAGACCGGGGCGCCCGCGGGGCAACTGCTCGCCACGGGCGTGCTGTCGGCGCTGACCGCGCTGCTTTCGGACTCGGCGTTCGAGTCCTGGGGGTGGCGGGTGCCGTTCCTGCTCTCCGGGGTGCTGGTGATCGTCGGGCTGTGGATCCGGCTGTCCGTGGACGAGTCGCCGGTGTTCAAGGAGGCGCTGGCCCGCGCCGAGCAGCGCCGGGCCGAGGTGGGCGCGGTGGAGCAGCCGCCGCTGGTGGCCGTGCTGCGGCACCACTGGCGGGACGTGCTGGTGGCCATGGGCGCCCGGATGGCGGAGAACATCGGCTACTACGTCATCACCGCGTTCGTGCTGGTCTACGCGACCGAGCACGTGGACGTGGACAAGCAGACCGCGCTGAACGCGGTGCTGGTCGCCTCCGCGGTGCACTTCGCGGTGATCCCGGCCTGGGGCGCGCTGTCGGACCGCGTCGGGCGGCGCCCGGTCTACGCGCTGGGCGCGGTGGGCGTGGGCGCCTGGGCGTTCCCCTTCTTCCAACTGATCGACACCGGGGACTTCGGCGTGATGGTGCTCGCGGTCACCGTCGGGCTGGTCTTCCACGGCGCGATGTACGCGCCCCAGGCGGCGTTCTTCTCCGAGATGTTCGCGACCCGGATGCGCTACTCGGGCGCCTCCATCGGCGCGCAGTTCGCCTCGGTGGCCGCGGGGGCGCCCGCGCCGCTGATCGCCACCGCGCTGCTGGCGGACCACGGCAGCGCCACCCCGATCGCGCTGTACGTCATGGGGGCGGCCGTGCTCACCCTGATCGCGGTGGCGGCGGCCCGGGAGACGCGCTGCCGCGACCTGGCCGAGCACGACGAGGAGCCGGCGGCGCGGGAGGCCGCCGACCCCGAGCGGTCACGGGACGCCAGGCCCGTCCGCGGCTGAGGGACCGGGCGGCGGGCGCGGACCGGCACGAGAGGCCGGTCAGCGCCCGACGGCCGCGGCGAGCCGGTGCAGCCGCAGCGCCAACTGGATCTCCAGCGCCCGCGGCGGCTCCTGCCAGTCGGGGCCGAGCAGCCGCCCTATCCGCTCCAGGCGCTGCGCCACCGTGTTGACGTGGACGTGCAGCGCGTCCTTGGCCCTGGCCGGGCTCATCCCGCAGGAGAAGTAGGCGTCCAGGGTGCGGGCCAGCTCCGTGCCGCGCCGCTCGTCGTAGTCGAGCACCGCGCCGATGGTGCCGCGGACGAACCCCTCGACCCGGGAGCCGTCCCGGGTGTCGGCCAGCAGCAGCCCGAGGAACCCGAAGTCCTCGGCGGCGGCGCCCTGCCCGGACCGGCCCAGCAGCCGCAGCGCGCTCAGGCAACTGCGGGCCTCCGCGTACGCCTCCGCGACGGCGCCCGGCGCCGCGGCGGGCGCCTCCACCGGGGCGGAGGCGCCGACGGTGACGGGGGCGTGGACGGCGGAGCCGAGGTGCGCCGCGGCCCTGCGGGCGGTCCGCGAGGCGCTGTCGCCCGGGGCGAGCGGCAGCAGCAGCACGGTGCCGCCGTCCCGGGTGGCGGCCAGACCGTGCCGGGTGGCGGCCAGGTGGGCGGCGGCGGACCACAGGCGCTGCCGCCCCGCGGTGTCCTCGGCGTCGCCCGCCGCCCCCGCCCTCGGGTCGCCGTCGGGGGTGTCGATCCGCGCGGCGAGCACGACGTGCGGCGCGTCCAGGTCCGCCCGCAGCCGGGCGGCGCGTTCCCGCAGCAGCCGCGGCGCGCGGTCGGGGGCGTCCAGCAGGTCGTCGAGCAGTTCGCCGCGCACCCGCCGCTCGGCCTCGCCCGCGGAGCGGCGGGCCAGCAGCAGCAGCGAGGTCACCATGGCGGCCCGCTCCAGGGTGCGCTGGTCCACCGGGTCCAGGCGCGGGTGGCCGTGCAGCGCCAGCGCTCCCAGCAGCTCCCCGCCCGCGGACACGGCGGCCACCCAGCCGTCGCCGTGGCGCACGGCGCGGCCGTCGGCGCGGGACCGGTCCACGGCGGCCACCGGGCACCGCTCCGCCTCGACGAACTCCACGGTGCCGCTGAGCACCTCGGCGACCGCGGCGGCGACGTCGTGCACGCCTCCGCCGCGCAGCACCAGCTCGGTGAGGCGGTCGTGCACCTCGGCGGCGCGTTCGATGACGGCGCTGCGGTCGCGGATGATCTCGTTGGCCGCCTCCAGGTCGGCGAGCGCGGAGCGGGTCTCGGCCAGCAGGTTCGCGGTGTCGATGGCCACCGCGGCGTGCGCGGCGAACGAGCCGAGCAGCGCGATCTGCTCCCGTTCGAAGACGCGCGGCCTGCGGTCGGCGGCGAACAGCACCCCGGTCACCCCGCCGCCGAGCAGCAGCGGCACGCCGAGGATCGCCACCAGGCCCTCCTCGCGCACGCCCGCGTCGATGGTCCGGGTGTGCTGGAAGCGCGGGTCGTCCAGGTAGCTCTCGGTGGCGTAGGGGCGGGCGGTCTGCGCGACCAGGCCGCCCAGGCCCTCGCCCATGCCGAGGCGCAACTGCTGGAACCGGGCGGACACCGAGCCGTCGGTGACGCGCATGTAGGTGTCGCCCGCCGCGCGGTCGTTGAGGGTGAGGTAGGCGACCTCGGTGCCCAGCAGGGAGCGGGCGCGCTGCACGATCGCCTTCAGCACGGTGTCCAGGTCCCGCAGCCCCGCCAGGTCGTGGGCGGTCTCGAACAGCGCCGACAGCTCCGCCTCGCGCCGCCGCCTGCCCTCCAGCTCGCCGCGCACCCGCAGCGCCGTCAGCTTGGCGCGCTCCAGCGCGGCGAGCCGCTCCGGCGCCGCCCCGTCGGCGCGGGCGCGCAGCACCGGCCGCTCGTACGCCTCGGCGGGCGCGCCGTGGGCGAGCAGCCGCAGATACGGCGCCTCGGGCGGCTCGTCGTGCGGCGGCGCGTCGGGTGGCGGCGCGTCATGTGGCATGGGGCCAGCATGCCGTCCGCCCGCGGCCGGGGCGCCCAGGGGGTCGCGGGCGGCCGGGGCGCCGTCCCTCAGTGGGCGGTCCATCCGCCGTCCATCAGCAGGGAGGAGCCGGTGACGAAGGAGGCGTGCGGCGAGCACAGGTAGGCCACGGCCTCGGCGACCTCCTCCGGCTCCACCAGCCGCTTCACCGCCGAGTCGGCGAGCAGCACCTCGCCGACGACCCGCTCCGGCGGGATGCCGTGCGCGGCGGCCTGGTCGGTGATCTGCTTCTCCACCAGCGGGGTGCGCACATAGCCGGGGTTGACGCAGTTGGACGTGACGCCGTGCGGGGCGCCCTCGAGCGCGGCCACCTTCGACAGGCCCTCCAGGCCGTGCTTGGCCGCCACGTACGCCGCCTTGTACGCCGAAGCGCGCACCCCGTGCACGGAGGAGATGTTGACCACGCGGCCCCAGCCCCGCGCGTACATGTGCGGCAGCGCGCCTCTGATCAGCCGGAACGGGGCCCGGAGCATGACGGTGAGGACGGCGTCGAACACCTCGGGCGGGAACTGCTCGATGGGCCGGACGAGTTGCAGCCCGGCGTTGTTGACCAGGACGTCGGTTCCCGCGGCGGCCGCCTCCGCGGCGTCGAGGTCGGTGAGGTCGAGCACCTGGGGCACCACGGACCCGGCGAGGCCCCCGGCCCGCCCGGCGGCGTCGGCCAGCGCGGCCAGCCCGTCCTCGTCCCGGTCCAGGGCGCGCACGGTGGCCCCGGCGGCGGCCAGCCGCAGCGCGCAGGCCCGCCCGATGCCCCCCGCCGCCCCGGTGACCAGGGCGGTCCGGCCCGTGAGGTCGAGGTCGGCGCCGCCCGGGGCGGGCACGGCACCCGGCCGCGGCCCCGGCTCCTGCGGGGTGCGGGCGGCGGTGCGACGGACGGATTCCGGTGTGGTCGGCGCACTCATGGGGGGCAGCCTAGGCACGCCCCGCCCCGGCACCGATGTGGCGGCGCACCACACTTTCCCGCCCCCGCACGGGCGCGGACCACGTGGGGGCGCGCCGACCGCGGTGTCGTACCCGGTGGCTAGGGTGCCCGGCATGACCGACGAGCAGGCGCTGATCGAGCAGACCCTCGCCGCGTGGCGCAGGATCGAGGCGTGGCTGGAGAGGTGGGCGCCGCGGAGCCACCGGCGTCTGCCCCCGCCCGCGGCGGAGGACGCCGTCCTGGCCGTGGAGCGGGACCTGGACCTGGTGCTCCCCGCCGACCTCCGGGCGTTCTACCGCCTCCGCGACGGCACCGGGCCCGGCGTCGACTTCGAGTGGGCCACCTGGGACGGCCCGCTGCCGATCCCGCAGGACCAGTGGGACCCGGAGCTGGAGCCGAGCGGGTACCTCCTGCCGGAGGGCGGAATGGCGCCGCTGGAGAAGCTGGCGCACTGGGTGGACGGGCCCGCGGGGTACGAGCGCGAGGCGGACCCGGGGCAGCGGTACCTGCCGTTCGTCGCGTCGGACCCGGACGGGTTCTACGGGCTGTTCGCCGACTGCACCCCGGGCCCCGGGTACGGCGCTCTCGGCGGGTACGGCGAGGCCGACGCGCCCACCCCGGGGCTGTGGCCGTCGTTCGCCGGCTACCTGACCGAGGTGGCGGACGCGCTGGAGGAGGGGCGGGGCGTGGGCGGCGACGGGTACGTGCCCGGTCTGCTGGCCGGGTGCCTGCGCTGGGACGACCCGCACTCGCCGCTGGAGCCGGGCTGGGCGCCGGTCCCCGGGCGGGCGGCGCGGGCCGCCGCCGGGGAGGGCGCGCCCGGGGCTCCGGGGCCGCCCGGGTAGCCCCGCCCCGGGTTCACGACCACGGCAGCGACGACCTGGCGCTCCAGTACTCCGCCGCGGGCTCCGCCATCGCGGCCAGGCGGTCCAGTTGGTCCGGTGTCAGCCGCAGCTCGGCCGCGGCCAGGTTGGCGGCCAGTTGGGCGACGGTGGCGGCGCCGGACAGGACGAGGTCCGCCCACGGCCGGGCCGCGACCGCGGCCAGCGCGACGGTGTCGCAGGCGGCGCCGGTCTCCTCGGCCACCGCCCGCAGCGGGGCCGTCCCGGGTCCGGTGGCGCCGCGCGCCGCCAGGCGGCCGTTCGCCACGCCCTCCTTGACGATGACGGCGCGGCCCGCGGCGTGCGCCTCGGCGAGCGCCTCGCCCGCGGAGGGCTCCAGCAGGTTCCAGGTGGCCTGCACCGAGCGGAACAGCGGCTCGCCGTCCACCGTGACCGCGAGGGCGGCCCGCACCGCGTCCGCCTGCGCCGGGCCGCTGGTGGAGATCCCCACCGTCACGCCCCGGCCGGCGAGCGCGGCCAGCTTCCGGTGCAGGGCCGCGTCGGTGAGCGCGGGGCTGTCCGGGGTGACCGAGTGGACCTGGTACAGGTCCAGGCGCCCGCCGAGCAGCGCCCGGGTCTCGGCGAGCTGGCGGTCGAAGGCCGCCGCGCCGTGGTCCTTCACCTCGTGCACCTCCGCGTCGGTGCGCCAGCCCGCGGTGTAGGTGTAGCCCCACTTGCTGCCCACCACCACCTCCTCCCGCGCCCGCGGCCGCGCCCCCAGCCACCCGGCGAGGAACTCCTCCGCCCGGCCGTAGGAGCGGGCCGTGTCGACGTAGCGCACGCCCCGCGCGTACGCGGCGTCCAGCAGTTCGTGGCAGCGCTCGCGCAGCGCGTCGGGCGTGCGCGCGGCGGGCAGGTCGGCGTCCCGGCCCAGGGTGATGTAGCCGGGCCGCCCGACGGCGGCCAGCCCGATCCCGAAACGGGCGGCGGGAGCCGCCGCACGGGTCGGCGCGGCGGTGAGGCGGTCCAGGGGCATGGTGCTCCGTCCGGGAGGCGCGGGAGGGCGGGCCGGGGACCACGGTAGCCCGGACCTGCGGCGACGGGCGGGGAGCCGCCATGTGCGGCACCCCCTCCTCCTGTGGTACCCCTACCCGGAGTCGAGCGGGCCGCCCGAGTGGACGGCGGCCCGGAGCGGGGGAGCGGCACGATGGTGTGGTTGGCGCCTGACCAGGCGGAGCCGCTGACGCGGTTCGCGGTCGTGTTCGAGCCGGGGGACCCGGCGCGGACCGGCCGGCTGGCGTTCTGGGACCCGGACGCCCTCGCCGCCCCGGACCTGCCGCCGCTGCCGGCCGGTGAGCGCGGCGAGGCGTGCCTGGCCGTCCGCGCGGAGGGCGGCGTCGCCCGGCGGACCGCGACGGTGCTGCGGCTGACCGTCGCCGAGGCGCTGCCCGTGCTGCTGGCGGCCCGCCGCGGGTACGGGGAAGACCGCAGGCGCGGGGAAGGCCGCAGGCGTGGGGAAGGCTGCCGGGACGGGGAAGGCCGCCGGGACGGGGAGGACGGGCCGGCGCCCAGCCACTCCGCCGCGTTCTGGGGCGCCGCCGCGGCCCTCGCGCTGCACCTGGCCGCGCGGGAGCGGCTGCTGCCCGGAGTGTCGGACGGCGGCTACGACGCGTGGCGGGCGGGCCCGCTGGACGCGGAGGACGCCCGCCGCCTGCACGAGCTGGCCGCCGCCGCGCCGCCGGAGGCCCGCGCCGTGCCGGTGCCCGTCCCGGACGGCGGCCCGCTGCTGCTGCCGGACGCCGCGCCGCTGGTCCGCGCGTTCGTCGACGCCGTCGCCGACACGCTGCCGCGGACCGCGGCGGCGGCCGTCGCCACCGGCCGTCCCGCGTTCGCCGCGGCCGAGCCCAGCCACGTGCCCGAGCTGCGCTCCTGGGCGGAGGAGATCGCGGCGGGCCTGGACTCCGGGGTGCGCCTCACCCTGCGCCTGGAGGTGGCCGGGGACACGGACGGCGGCGCCCCGCCCGCCCTGCGCCTGGTGCCCGAGGTGCACAGCCTCGCCGACCCCGCGCTGCGCGCCGACGCCGGGGCGCTGTTCTCCGCGGCGGGCGCGGCCGGGTTCGGGCCGCGCGCCCAGACCGACACGGTGCGCGCCCTGCGGCGCGCGGCCGAGCTGTGGGAGCCGCTGTCCGGCCTGCTGCCCGTGCCGTCGGCGCTCACCCTCACCGACCGGGAGGCGCAGGACCTGCTCGGCGCGGGCGCCGCCCGGCTGCGCGCCCACGCCATCGACGTGACCTGGCCGAAGGACGCCGCGGCGGGCCTGACCGCGCGGGCCGTGGTCGGCGCCGACCGGGTCCCGGACGGCGACCTGCGCGAGTTCCTCGGCGCGGGCACGGTGGACTTCCGCCGCCGGTTCGACCTGGACGGCGAGCCCCTCACCGAGGCGGAGACCGACCTGGTCGCCGCGGGCCACCCGCTGGTGCGGCTGCGCGGCCGCTGGGTGCTGGTGGACGCAGCCACCGCCCGCCGGGCCCGGGAGCGGGAGCTGAAGCCGCTCACCGCGATCGAGGCGCTCGCCGTCGCCCTCACCGGCTGCGCCACCGTCGGCGACGAGCAGGTGCGGGTGGAGCCGGGGCCGTGGCTGGTGGCGCTGCGCCGCCGCCTCGCCGACCCGGACGGCGGCGGCGAGCCGGTGGAGCCGCCCGCCGCGCTCGCCGCGACCCTGCGCGACTACCAGTTGCGCGGCCTGCGCTGGCTGGCCCGCATGACCTCGCTCGGCCTCGGCGGCTGCCTCGCCGACGACATGGGCCTGGGCAAGACGGTGCAGCTCATCGCCCTGCACCTGCTGCGGCAGGAGGAGCGGGCCGGCCGCGGCCCCACCCTGGTGGTCTGCCCGGCCTCCCTGCTCGGCAACTGGGAGCGCGAGATCGGCCGGTTCGCGCCCGGCACCCCGGTGCGCCGCTACCACGGGCCCGGCCGCACCCTCGACGGCGCCGGCGACGGGTTCGTGCTCACCACCTACGGCACGATGCGCCTGGACGCGGGGCGGCTCGCCGCCCACCGGTGGGGCCTGGTCGTCGCCGACGAGGCGCAGCACGTGAAGAACCCGGCGTCCGGCACCGCCCGGGCGCTGCGGCTCGTCCCCGCCGCCGCCAAGGTCGCCCTCACCGGCACCCCCGTGGAGAACAACCTCACCGAGCTGTGGTCGATCCTGGACTGGACCACCCCGGGGCTGCTGGGCGGCCACGCCCACTTCCGCCGCACCTGGGCGGCGCCCGTCGAGGCCGAGCGCGCCGCGCCGGACGGGCCCGCGGGGCGGGCGGCCGAGCCGGGGCCCACCGCGCGGCGCCTGGCCGAGCTGGTGCGGCCGTTCCTGCTGCGCCGCCGCAAGTCCGACCCCGGCATCGCCCCCGAACTGCCCCCGAAGACCGTCACGGACCACCCGGTGGCGCTCACCGCCGAGCAGCGGCGACTGTACGAGGCGCACGTCCGCGACTGCCTGGCGGCGATCCGCGGCAGCGAGGGCATCGCCCGCAGCGGCCTGGTGCTGAAGCTGCTCACCGGGCTGAAGCAGATCTGCAACCACCCGGCGCAGTTCCTCAAGGAGGAGCGCGACACCGCGCTGCCGGGCCGCTCCGGCAAGCTGGAGCTGCTGGACGAGCTGCTGGCGGCCATCACCGCGGAGGGCGGCGCCGCGCTGGTGTTCACCCAGTACGTGGCCATGGCCCGGCTGCTGGAGCGGCACCTGGCCGAGCGCGGCGTGCCCGCGCTGCTGCTGCACGGCGGCACGCCCGTGCGGCGCCGCGAGGAGCTGGTGCGGCGCTTCCAGGACGGGCAGGCGCCGGTGTTCCTGCTGTCGCTGAAGGCCGCGGGCACGGGCCTGAACCTGACCCGCGCCGACCACGTCGTGCACTACGACCGCTGGTGGAACCCGGCCGTGGAGGCGCAGGCCACCGACCGGGCGTACCGCATCGGGCAGACCCGGCCGGTGCAGGTCCACCGGATGCTCACCGAGGGCACCGTGGAGGAGCGGATCGCCGCGCTGCTCGAGGCCAAGCAGGGGCTCGCGGACGCCGTGCTCGGCACGGGCGAGCAGGCGCTGACCGCGCTGACCAACGACGAGCTGGCGAACCTGGTCGAGCTGAGGAGCACACGATGAGCGGGGAGCACACCGAGGCGCGGACCTTCCCCGCCTTCGCCGCGCGCCGCGGCGGGCGGCCCGGCACCTTCTGGGGCCTGGCCTGGAGCGAGGCGGTGGAGGACACCGTGCTCGACCCCGAGCCGCTGCGCCGGGGCCGCGCCCACGCCCGCTCCGGGCGGCTGGGGCCGGTCACCGTCAGCGCCGGGCACGTCGTCACCCATGTGCGCGAGGGCGGCGCCGTGCACCGGGCCATGGCCACCGTCGAGGTGCTGGACGAGGCCGCGTGGGAGCGGCTGTGGGAGACGGTGGCGGCCCGGCCCGCCGAGGCGGAGGCGCTGCTCGCCGGAGCGCTGCCGCCCGAGCTGCTCGACGCCGCGGAGGACGCCCGGGTGCGGCTGCTGCCCGCCTACGGCGACCTGGACACCGACTGCGACTGCGGCGCCTACGAGCAGCCCTGCCCGCACGCCGCGGCGCTGTGCCACCAGGTGTCCTGGCTGCTGGACGAGGACCCCGCGCTGCTGTTGCTGCTGCGGGGCCGCGACACCCGGCGGGCGGCGGAGGAGCTGAAGTCCGCGGTGCTGCTGCGGGCGCTGGCGGGGGACGGCGAGGACGGCGAGGACGACGACGAGGAGGACGGCGCCGGGGCGGCCGGGGCGGGGGACGGGTCCCCGGCCGCCGGGGGCGACCCGGCGGACGACGCCTACGCCCGCCCGCCCGTCCCCCTGCCGCCGCTGCCGCCCCTGCCCGGCGGCCCCGCGCCGGACACCGAGGCCGACCCGCTGGACCGGCTGGTCGCCGACGCCGCGGCCCGCGCCGGGGAGCTGCTCGGCTACCTCCACGGCCGCGCCGCCGCCCCCCGTCCGCCGCTGGAGCGGTGGCCCGACCTGGTACGGATCGCGGCGACCCACCCCGACCCGCGGGTGGCCGCGCGGCTGCGCGAGGCGTGCGGCGACCCCGACCTGCTCGACCGCGCGGCCGGGGCGTGGCGACTGGCCGGCCGGGCCGGGCTCGCCGCGCTGGAGGAGGAGTGGACCCCGCCGCGCCACGAGCTGGCCCGCGCCCGCACCGCGCTGCTCGCCGACTGGGACGACCTGCCCGAACCCCGGATCTCCGGCAACCGCCTCACCCTGCCGGGCCGCGACATCCAGTTGCGCTACGGCCGCGACGCGTGCTGGTACCCGTTCCGCCGCGCCGGCCGCGCCTGGCACCTGGCCGCGCCCGGCCACCCCGACCCGTCCACCGCCCTGGCCGAACTGCTGGGGTCCTGACCGGCCCCGCGCCGCTACGATCCCCCGCCATGACCACCTACACCGGTCCCGCGACCGTCGTCACCGGCGACGGCACCCACATCCCCGTCACCGCCGAGCTGCACAGCGGCGCGGACGAGGACCTGACCGACTGGGGCGGCACCCTGGCGCCCGCCCCCGGCACCAGCCCGCTGCCCCTGTTCAGCGCCTCCCGGGGCACGCTGCGCCTGCCCGACGGAAGCGAGGCCGGCTTCATCACCACCAACACCTCCGCCACCGCCACCCGGCACGGCCCGGACACCGCCCTGGACATACTCGGCGAGGGAGCCGCCCCCTTCTGACCCGGGCCCGCGTCCGCCCGGCCGGGCGTCGCCGCGCCGATCGGGGGTACCCGCCCGCGCGGAGGCCGTCGGAAACGGAGCCGGAGCCGGAGGGAGCGCGGGATGCGTGAACGGGATCGGGTCGCGGTCGTCACGGGGGCGTCCAGCGGGATCGGGCGGGCCACCGCGGCGGCCTTCGCCCGCCGGGGCTGGGCGGTGGTGCTGGCGGCGCGGCGGACGGAGGAGCTGGAGCGGGCGGCCGCGGAGTGCCGCGGCGAGCGGACGCTGGTGGTGCCCACGGACGTCACCGACGCCGGGGCCGTGGAGAACCTGGCCCGGCAGGCCGTGGCCCGGTTCGGCCGCATCGACGTGTGGGTGAACAACGCCGCCGTCAACGCCTTCGGCCGGTTCGAGGACGTGCCGCTGGAGGACTTCCGCAAGGTCCTCGACGTCAATGTGATGGGCTGTGTGCACGGCGCCCGCGCCGCCCTGCCGGTGATGCGGCGGCAGGGCACCGGCACGCTGGTCAACATCTCCTCCGTCGCCGGGGCGGTCGCCCAGCCCTACAGCCACCCCTACAGCGCGTCCAAGTACGCCGTGCGGGCGCTCGGCACCAGCCTGCGCCAGCAGTTGCGCCTGGAGGGGGAGGACGGCATCCACGTGTGCACGGTGCTGCCGCCGGGCGTCGACACCCCGCACTTCGCGCAGGCCGCCAACCACCTGGGCCGCAAAGCGGTGGCGATGCCGCCGGTGTACACCCCGGAGCGGGTCGCCCGCGCCGTCGTGGCCCTGGCCCGCCGCCCCCGCCGCGAGGTCGCGATCGGGCCCGCGGGACGGGCCGTGGTGCGGCAGGCGAGGCTGGCGCCGGGCCTGGCGGAGCGGATCATGGCCCGGCAGGTGGACCGTACCCACTTCGCGGACGAGCCGGCCCCGGCCACCCACGGCAACCTGCACGTGCCCGCCGCCCCCGGCGACGGCGCGGTGCACGGCGGGTGGGGCGGCCGCCGCCGCACGGCGCTGCGCCGGGCGGCCATGGCGACGGCGGTCGCCACAGCCGCCGCCGCGGTCTCCCGCCGCGCGGCCTGCAAGCTGCTCGCGGCCCGCTGAGCCGAGGAACGCACGCGGGGGCCGCGCCGCTCGTCCCGCGGCGCGGCCCCCGCGTGCGGTGCGGGCTCAGCCGCCCTGCTGGGCGACGGCGGCGTCCGCGGGCTCCCCGGGCCGCTCCGGCGGCCGGACGCCGCTGATGACGAAGCCGCTGCGCATGCGGGCGGGGACGCGGCCCAGCGGGATCCGCAGGTCCTGCTCGGGCATCCGGTACTCCAACCGGGCCAGCCTCGGGGCTGGCGCGGCGAGCAGCGCCACGGTGATGTCCTCGCCGGGGCGGCGGTGCAGGGCGTGCCCGGCGCAGGCGACGAACCAGCACACCGCGACCGTGGGCCGGACGACGTTGAGCAGCTCCACCGCGGCCGTGCGCGGGTCGAGCCGCTCGCCGTCGGCGTCCAGGTGCCGCGCCACCACGTCCACCGCGGAGCCCTCGGTGGCGGGCCCGGCCGCCGCCCGGTTTGCCGGGAGGGCCGAAGGGAACCCGGGGCCCATGACCGCCAGGTTCCACTCCCTCGCCGCCCTCGCCCCGTTCCGCACCGCGACCGTCCGGCGGGTGCTGCCGACCCCGGAACGCAAGGGCCGCGTCCTGTCCGCCGTGGACCGCCTGGAGCGCGCCGAGGCCGTGGACGCGGTGACCGGCCCGCTGCGGCGCGGCGTGCGCGCCCTGCCGCTCGGCGGCGCCCGCGACGCCCTGCACGGCCGGTGGCTCGGCCACCCGGTGCACCCCCTGCTGGTGCAACTGCCGATCGGCGCCTGGGCCTCGGCGGCCGCCCTGGACCTGCTGCCGGGCGAGCGGCGCTCCGCGTCCGCCCTGGTCGCGCTGGGCCTGACCGCCGCGGGACCGGCCGCGGTCGCGGGCTGGGTGGACTGGGCTGAGCTGCACCCCGAGCAGGAGCGCGTCGGCGTGGTGCACGCCGCGGCGAACCTCGGCGCGGTCGCGCTGTACGGCGCCTCCCTGGTGGCCCGGCTGCGCGGGCGGCACCGCGCCGGGCGGGCCCTGGGCTTCGCTGGCCTCGCGGCGATCGGCGTGGGCGGCGCGCTCGGCGGGCACCTGGCGTACCGGCAGGCGGCGGGCGCCAACCACGCCGAGCACGTGCCGCACGTCGTCGCCCCCGGCTGGCACCCGCTGGGCGAGGTCGCCGACTTCCCCGTCGGGCAGCCGGTGCGCGCCGACGTGGACGGCGTGCCGGTGGTCGCCGTGCGGGACGCGGGCGGCACGGTGCGGGCGCTGGCGGACCAGTGCAGCCACCTGGGCGGGCCGCTGTCCGGCGGCGAGGTCGCCGACAACTGCGTGCGGTGCCCGTGGCACGGCAGCACCTTCCGGCTGACGGACGGCCACAACGTGCGCGGCCCGGCCACCGCGCCCCAGCCCGCGTTCGACACCCGGGTGGTGGACGGCCGCGTCGAGGCCCGCCTGCACCGGTGACCGCGGGGCGCCCCGGGTTTGCCCGCCGCCCGCCGCGGGCACTCGCGGTGCCGTGGTGTCGCGGGAGCCCGAGCAGCGGGTCCGACTGCCCCTGGTGTGGTCCGGGTGGCTGCGGCAGACGTTCGTGCACTGGGCCTACCCGCCCGACGCCGTGCAGGCGCTGCTGCCGCGCGGCCTGACCGTGGACACCCACGGCGGGGCGGCGTGGGTGGGCCTGACCCCGTTCCTGATGTCCGTGCCGCCGCTGGCCGCGTTCCCGGAGACCAATCTGCGCACCTACGTCCGTCGGTCCGGCGGCGTGGACGGCCTGTGGTTCTTCACCCTGGAGGCGGCGAACCCGCTGACCGCGGCCGCCCGCACGGCGATCGGCGCCCCCTACCACGTCGGCCGCCTCGGGATCACCGCGCGCGGCGGCACCGTCACCTACACCGGCGCGGGACTGGCCGGTGGCGCCGGGTACCGGCTGACCGTGCGGCCCGGCGGGCCCGCCGGGCCGTCGGAGCACGCGGTGTGGCTCACCGGCCGGTGGCGCGCGTTCACCGAGCGGCTCGGCGTCCTGGTGGAGACCCCGGTGGAGCACGAGCCGTGGCCGCTGGCCTCCTGCGCCGTGGAGCACCTGAGCGAGACCGTGACCGCGGCGGCCGGGCTGCCGCCGCCGCGGGGCGAGCCGGTCGCGCACTACAGCGAGGGGGTGCGGCGGGTGCGGCTGGGCCTGCCGCACCCGGTGCGGCGGGGCGCCGCGCCCGGGAAGGGGCGGACGGCGACGTAGGTGCCTCCCGTGGACGGGAGTCCACGCCGCCGCCCCGCCCCCGTGCCGTGCGCCGCGGGCGCCGTCACGCGCCCGGGTCCGGCCCCCGCCCCGGCGCGGTGACGGGCAGGCCCGCGGCCCGCCAGGCCCGGAAGCCCCCGGACAGGTCGGTGGCCCGGGTCAGGCCGATCGCCCGCAGGGACGCCGCGGCCAGCGAGGACGCGTAGCCCTCGTCGCAGAACACGATCCAGCGCACGTCCGCGGAGCGGGCCTGCGGGAGCGCGCCCTCACTGGTGGGGTCGCAGCGCCACTCCAGGTGGTTGCGCTCGATGACCAGCGCCCCCGGGATGCCGCCCTCGGTGCGGCGGCGGACCTCCGGCCGGGTGTCCACCAGCAGCGCGCCCGCGGCGGCCTCGGCGTGCGCCCGGTGGGGGTCCACCCGGTCCAGGCCGCGGCGGACCTCGGCCAGATGGCGGTCGATGCCCTTGAGGCCGCCCGCGCCGCCCGGCCCGGCCGCGCGCGGACGCCCGCCGTCGCCGCCCACGCCGCTGCCGTGCCCGCCGTTCCCCGCCATGTCGTTCCCCCTCGCGTCGGTGTCCGCCACGTCCCGTCCGGTGCTCACGCGTCCACCGGCTCGACCCGCTCCCGCACCAGGCGCCCGTCGGGCAGGTGGCGGTAGTAGGCCATCGTGGTCAGGGCGGGGGAGTAGGCGTGGATGCTCACGGCCGGAGTGCCTCCGTGGTTGGCGACCTGGTGGACGTGCCGGGGCCCGAAGCCGCGCACGGCCCCGGTCGGCAGCGCCCACGGGGCGGGGCGGACGGGCTGCGGGGAGGGCGGGAACGAGCGCTCGGTGAGCTCGCCCGCGGCCACGGCGAACGCGCCGCGGGAGCCGCCGTGCCCGTGGATCTCGGTGCCCTGGCCCGGCAGCCACGTCAGCAGCCACACCTCGTGGTCCTCGGCGCGGACCAGGCGCGTGTAGTAGCGCTCGGCGGCGTCGAAGCGGACCAGCGGCCGCCACAGGTCGGGCCGGGCGGTGAGGCGGCGCACCGTGTCGGCGAGCGCGCCGCGGGTCGGGGCAGGGGCGGGGGAGGGCGGAAGAACGATGGACATGCTGGGCTTCCCGGTGTGCTGGACGAGGGGCGGGTGTGCGGGGGCAGCCGCACACCGGGCCCTTCGGGGCACCGGGCGCGGCCGTCAGGGACGGCCGCGGTGACACAGGGCGCTCGCCACGCGGACCAGGTCCACGTGGTGCCGCGCGAAGAAGCGCTTCCCTGTCGTCACGGATGCAAGATTTCCAGCAGCCCGGGGCCGCGGTCAAGGCGACCCGGGGCGGGCGCCCGGCCCGCGGGCCTCACCCGGCGGGCCCGTCCGGCTCCCGCGGCCCCTCGTCCGGCGGCCCGGCGACCGCCACCTGCGCGGGCCGCAGCAGGTGGTCCCCCACCCGGTACCCGGGCCGCAGCACCGCCACGCAGGTGGGGCCGCGCACCTCCGGGCCGGTGGCGTAGGACACGGCCTCGTGCACGGCCGGGTCGAACGGCTCGCCCACCGCGCCGAACGCCCGCAGGCCCAGCTCCGCCAGCTCCCGCTCCAGCACCTCGGCGACCCGCGCGAACCCGCCGGTGACCTCGCCCTGCGCCCGCGCCCCGGCGATCGCGTCCAGCACCGGCAGCAGCCCGCCGAGCACATTGGCCACCGCGATCTCCCGCACCGCCAGCCGGTCGCGGCGCACCCGCCCGCGGAACGCGGCGTACTCCTCCCGCACCCGCCGCAGCTCCTCCGCGCGCTCCCGCAGCGCCTCCGAGGCGGCGGGCGCGGCGGTCCTGCCCGCGCCGGGCCCGGCCCTGCCCGCGCCGCCGGGGCCCACCGGCACCAGCGCGCCCCCCTCCGGGCGGGGCTGGTCCCGCACCAGCGTCAGCGGATGCCCGCCGGGGCGCCCGGCTCCGCTCCTGCGGCTCATCCGGCGCCTCCCTGCCGCCGGTCCTCGTCCACCACCTCGGCGTCCACGACCTCCTCCTCGGCGCCCTCCGCCCCCTGCCCGGCGCCCTCCGCCCCCTCCGCGCCCTGCGTGGTCCCGCCGGCGGCGCCCCGGTCCTGCTGCGCCCGCGCGTACATGGCGGTGCCCACCTTCTGGGCCGCCGCGGTCACCCGGTCCGTGGCCTGGCGCACCGAGGAGGTGTCCGCGTCCTGGCGCGCCAGGGTCTCCTTCAGCTCGGCCAGCGCCGTCTCCACCTCGCCGCGCACGTCGCCGGGGATCTGGTCGGCGTTGTCGGCGAGCAGCCGCTCGGTGCGGTAGGCGGCCTGCTCGCCCTGGTTGCGGGCCTCGGCCGCCTCGCGCCTGCGGCGGTCCTCCTCGGCGTGCTGCTCGGCCTCCCGCATCATCCGGTCGATGTCGTCCTTGGGCAGCGCCGAGCCGCCGGTGACGGTCATGCGCTGCTCCCGGCCCGTGCCCAGGTCCTTCGCGGTGACGTGCATGATGCCGTTGGCGTCGATGTCGAAGGCCACTTCGATCTGGGGGACGCCGCGGGGGGCGGGCGGCAGGCCGGTGAGCTCGAACATGCCGAGCTTCTTGTTGTACGCGGCGATCTCGCGCTCGCCCTGGTAGACCTGGATCTGCACCGACGGCTGGTTGTCCTCGGCGGTGGTGAAGATCTCCGAGCGCTTGGTGGGGATCGTGGTGTTGCGCTCGATGAGCCTGGTCATGATGCCGCCCTTGGTCTCGATGCCGAGGGACAGCGGGGTGACGTCGAGCAGCAGGACGTCCTTGACCTCGCCCTTGAGCACGCCCCCTTGCAGCGCCGCGCCCACGGCCACCACCTCGTCGGGGTTCACGCCCTTGTGCGGGTCCTTGCCGGTGAGCTCCTTGACCAGCTCGGTGACGGCGGGCATCCGGGTGGAGCCGCCGACCAGGATCACGTGGTCGATCGCGGAGACCTCGATCCCCGCGTCCCTGACCGCGTTGTGGAACGGGCCGGTGCAGCGCTCCAGCAGGTCCGCGGTGAGCTGCTGGAACTGGGCGCGGGTGAGCTTCTCGTCCAGGTGCAGCGGGCCCTCGGCGGACGCGGTGACGTAGGGCAGGTTGACGGTGGTCTCGGTGGCGGCCGACAGCTCGATCTTGGCCCGCTCGGCGGCCTCCCGCAGCCGCTGCGTGGCCATCTTGTCCTTGGTGAGGTCGATGCCGTGGCCGTCCTTGAACCGCTTGGCCAGGTGCTGGACGATCCGCTGGTCCCAGTCGTCGCCGCCGAGGTGGGTGTCGCCGTTGGTGGCCTTCACCTCCACGACGCCCTCGCCGATCTCCAGCAGCGACACGTCGAAGGTGCCGCCGCCGAGGTCGAAGACGAGCACCGTCTGGTCGTGCATCCGGTCCAGGCCGTAGGCGAGCGCGGCGGCCGTGGGCTCGTTGATGATCCGCAGCACCTTCAGCCCGGCGATCTCCCCGGCCTCCTTGGTGGCGGTGCGCTGGGAGTCGTTGAAGTACGCCGGGACGGTGATCACCGCGTCGGTGACCTCCTCGCCCAGGTACGCCTCGGCGTCCCGCTTCAGCTTCTGGAGCACCCGCGCGGAGATCTCCTGCGCCGTGTACCGCTTGCCGTCGATGGTGCCGGAGTCCGGGAAGCGCCACTGCGACTCGCCCATGTGGCGCTTGACGGACCTGGCGGTGCGGTCCACGTTGGTCACGGCCTGCCGCTTGGCGACCTCGCCCACCAGCACGTCGCCGTTCTTGGCGAAGCCCACCACCGACGGGGTGGTCCTGGCGCCCTCGGTGTTGGTGATGACGGTGGGCTCGCCGCCCTCCAGCACGCAGACCACGGAGTTCGTCGTGCCGAGGTCGATACCCACTGCTCGTGCCATGGTCCTCTCCTCACCCTGCGGTCCGCGTCCACGTGCGAAGGACCTGTGCGGGCGCGTGTCCCGTTCTTCCGGTGTGCGGGGGTGTGCGCCGTACTCCCATAGTGCGCAGTGCCCGGGGGAACCGCGCGGCGGAGCCTGCCCGCCGCCCCGCCCGGCCCCGGGTCACCGCCGCCGCGCCGCGTCCCGCAGCCACCGCAGGAGGTCGAGCAGTGTGACGCCCTCGAGCGGATCGTCGCCCCTGCCGGGTCCGGCGGGCCCGGCCCGGCCCGCGACGGTCAGGTCCACCAGGGGCGGCCGCGGCCCGCCCGGCCGCGCGGGGCGGTCCGCCGCGGTCCGGCGCGTGACGCGCACCGACACCCGCACCCCGCCGCGCGTCCGCCCGCGCCGCCGCGCGTCGTAGGCGGCCCGCCGCGCCGGGTCCCGCAGCACGGCGTAGGCCGCCACCACGTCCTCGAACTCCCGCCGCGCCCCGGGCCGTGACGGGCGGGCGTCCGGGTGCAGGGAGCGGACCAGCCCCCGGTAGGCCGCGGTGATCTCCCCGGGCGAGGCGGAGGGCGCCACCCCGAGCACCGCGTAGTGGTCCCGCGGGGGATCGGCTTCCGGCATCGCCGCCACCTCCTGCCGTGCGGGCGGGCGCCGGGCGCGCGGCGCGCCGCCCCTCGGACGACCGGCCACCCACCGGGGCCGGACCTTGGCAGTACCCCGCGGGGCCGCCGGTAACCGGCGGCCCTCGCCGCCCTCCGCGGCCCGGCCCGCCACCGGCGGCGGAGCCCCCGGACGGGGCCGCTCCTCCCGCTCCGGTGGGCGTGCTCATCCGGAACAGGGCATTCCGTCGCCGGTCTCCGTACCACTAGGGTGATTGCTCGAACGTACGCGCGGCAAGGAGTGGGCGGGACCGGAGAGCGAGGAAACCGGACGGCCGGAGCCCCCCGTCGCCGCGCGCGGAGGGCGCTGCCGGCCGTCCCCACCGAGGAGGCGGTTGGATGACGGCGGGCCCGGGGACGGCGCGCGAGACGGGTCGGGACCCGTTCTTCGACAACGCGAAGCTGCTGGCGATCGTCCTGGTGGTGATGGGACACGCCTGGCAGCCGCTGAAGGACAGCAGAGCGGTCTCGGCGGGCTACCTGTTCGTCTACACCTTCCACATGCCGGTGTTCATCCTGATCGCCGGACACCTCTCGCGCTCCTTCGAGTACCGGCCCGGCCAGACCAGACGCCTGATCACGGGCATAGCCGTGCCGTACGCGGTCTTCGAGACCGTCTACACCCTCTACGGCAACGCCGTGGACGACCGCGGCAACGACATAAGCCTGTTCCAGCCCTGGTACCTGACCTGGTTCCTGATGGCGCTGCTGGCCTGGCGCGTCACCGCGCCTGTGTGGCTCGCCATGCGCCGGCGCGTGGCGCTCGGCGCGTCCGTGGCCGTCGCGCTCGCCGGGACGGCCTCCGAGATCGGGTCCGCGTTCAGCCTGGACCGGGTGCTCCAGTTCCTGCCGTTCTTCGTCGCCGGGCTGCTGCTGCGCCCCGGGGACTGGGAGCGGCTGCGCGCCCCGGGGGCGCGGGCGGCCGCGGTGCCCGTGCTGCTCGGCGGCGTCGCGCTCGCCTACTGGGTGCAGGACAAGGGCGTCAGCTCCGAGTGGGCGGTGCGCTCGCGGAGCTGGGGAGAGCTGGGCGTGCCGTGGACCACCGGCCTGCCGGCCTCCCTCGGGCTGCTCGCGGGGTCGTCGCTGCTGGTGGCGGCGTTCCTGGCGTGGGTGCCGCGGCGGCGGACCTGGTTCACGGCGCTCGGCGAGGGCACCTTGTACACCTATCTGCTGCACGGCCTGGTCATCCGGACGGCGGCCTGGGAGGGCTGGTACGACCGCCCGTTCTGGCACACCCCGGCCGGCGAACTCGCCGTCACCGCCCTCGCCGTGGCCCTCGCCCTGGCCCTGAGCTCCCCACCGGTACGCCGCGCCCTGCGCCCCCTGGTGGAGCCCCGCCTGGACTGGGCCTTCCGCCGCACCCCGCCCGCCCCGCCGGCCCCGGCCGCCCCGGCTCCGGCTCCGCGGACGGCGGAGGCTGCGGGCCGGTGAGGCGGCGGGCCGGTGAGGCGGCGGGCCGGGGTGGCCCGCCGCCGGACGGTCAGGCGGGGTGGGGGGCGATCAGGCGGCCGGTCAGGTCGTCCAGGCTGATCAGGCCGGTGAGGCGGCCGTCGGGGGCGTGGACGACGGCCAGGGAGGCGCGGGCCCGCCGCAGGGCCTCCACGGCCTGGGCCGCGGTGGTCTCCGCGGTGAGCCGGGGCACCGGCCTGGCCAGCTCGCGGGCGGTGGCCGCGCGCCCGCGGGCACGGGCGGCCAGGGCGTCGCGGGCGTGCACCGAGCCCAGCACCGTCTCGCCGTCCCGCACCAGCAGCCGGGTGCGGTCGCTCGCGGACGCCGCCGCCAGGACGCGCTCCGGGTCCGCGTCGGCGGGCACGGCGGCGATCCGGCCGGCGGGGGTCAGCAGCCCGGCGAGGGGTGTCTGCGGCTCGGTGAGGGAGCGGGTGAGCAGGCCCGAGTCGGCGGGGCTGATCAGGCCCAGCCGCCGGGACTCCTGCACCAGGTGGGTGAGCTGCTCCCGGTCGTGCACGGTGGCCAGCTCCTCGCGCGGGGTGACCCGGCAGGCCCGCACCAGCGCGTTGCTCACCGCGTTCAGCGCGCGGATCAGCGGGCGCACCAGGCGCACCAGCGCCCGGAACGGCGGCGCCAGCAGCATGGCCGTGGACTCCGGGCGGGCCAGCGCCCACGACTTGGGGGCCATCTCGCCGACCACCATGTGCAGCATCACCACCACCCCCATGGCCAGCGCGAACGCCACGCCGTGGCTGAGCCCGGCGGGCAGGCCGGCGGCGCGCAGCAGCGGGTCCACCTGGTGGGAGACGGCGGGCTTGGACACGCTGCCCAGGCCCAGGGTGCACACGGTGATGCCGAGCTGGGCGCCCGCCAGCATCAGCGACAGCTCGCGCATCCCGGCGAGCGCGGCGCCCGCCCCGCGCCCGCCCTCGGCGGCCGCCCGCTCCACCCGGTGGCGGCGCGCGGCGACCAGCGCGATCTCGGCGGCGACGAAGAAGGCGCTGCCCGCGAGCAGCGCCGCGGTGACGGCGGCGGCGGTCAGCGGAGCCACGCGGCCTCCTCCCCGCGGACGGCGGCGGCCACGGCGGGCCGCGGCAGGTCCAGGCGCACCCGCTCGGGCACGCGCCGGTCCACGGCGAGCACCCGCAGCCGGGCCGGGCCGCCGTCGGCGAGCTCGAGCAGCACCTGGTCGCCCAGGCGCGGCAGCCGGCCCAGTTGTTCCATGACCAGGCCCGCCACCGTGTCGTAGCCCGGCCCCTCGGGCAGGGCCACGCCGGTGGCCTCGGCGACCTCGTCCACCCGGCGCCCGGCGTCCACCAGCCAGCCCGCGCCGTCGGCGACGGCGGGCTCGGTGACCTCGTCCGACTCGTCGGCGATCTCGCCCACCAGCTCCTCGGCGATGTCCTCGAAGGTGACGATCCCGGCGAGGCCGCCGTACTCGTCCAGGACCACGGCGAACTCCTCGTCCGCCGCCCGCATCCGCTCGGCCGCGTCCGGCAGGGGCAGGGTGTCGGGCAGCAGCAGCGCCTCGCGGGCCAGCTCACGGGCCGTGGCCCGCGCGGCCCGGTCCGCGGGCAGCCGCATCAGCTCGCGCACGCCGACCACGCCGAGCACGTCGTCGGGGCGCCCGCCGAGCACCGGGTAGTGCGAGTGGCCGTGGCGGGCGATCAGGTCGGCGACGTCGGCGCCGGTGGCGCGGGCGGGCACGGAGCGCACGTCCACGCGGGGCACGGCCACCTCGGCCAGTCGCCGCTCGGAGAACTCCAGGGCGTGGTCGAGCAGCCGCGCCGTCTCCCGGGGCAGTCGCCCGTGCCGGTGGGACTCGGCGATCAGGTGGTCCAGCTCCTCCAGGGTGGCGCCGCCGTGCGGCGAGGCCACCGGCTCCACACCGACCCGGCGCAGCAGCCGGTTCGCCGCCGCGTCGAACACCGTGACCAGGGGTCCGGCGACCTTCAGGTACACCAGGGTCGGCCCGGCCATGGCCTTGGCGAGCCGCTCGGGGACGGCCAAGGCCAGGTTCTTCGGCGCCAGCTCGCCGAGCACCATCTGCACGGCGGTGGCGAGCACGAACGCCAGCGCCAGCGCGATCCCGCCGACGGCGGCACCGGGGACGCCGACGCCGGTCAGCAGCGGGGTCAGCAGCGCGGCGACGGAGGGCTCGGCGAGGAAGCCGACGGCGAGGCCGGTGACGGTGATGCCGAGCTGCGCGCCGGACAGCGAGAAGGACAGGCGGTCCAGGACCCTCAGCGCGCGGGCGGCGCGCCGGTCCCCGGCCCGCGCCTGCCGGGAGAGGGCGCCGCGGTCGGCGGCGACGAAGGCGAATTCCTGCGCGACGAACCAGCCGGTTCCCGCGGTCAGGAGGAGGACGGCCGAAAGGCCGAGTGCGGCGTTCATCGGTCACCATCCCGCCGGGCGCCGCTGCCGGAGTTCTCTGGGCGGGATGGTCCGGGACTATGGCCGGGGGAGTCCGTCGATGTGGCGGACAACAGGGCTCCTGTCTTGCGGGCACCCGGGCGGGTGCGGTGACGGGCGCGGCACACGGCGTGAGCGCCGGCGCGCGCGGACGACGGGTGAACGCCGCGGACGGGCCGCGGTGTTCCCGGGGGTCTCCCGGGCGGGTCTCCCGGGTGGGGGCGGGGCCGGTTCGGGTGTTGCTGCTCCCACCCGGAGATGGGCTCAGGCGCCTCCGCCGTCCCCGCCCGCGTTTCTGATCTCCTCCAGGGACACCCGCATCTCGGCCGTCGCGCGGGTGAACCACTCGGTGAGGACGGCGATCTCGCCGGGCGTGTAGTCGCCGAACAGCCGGTACAGGCGCTCGTAGAACGGTGTGAAGATCGCGGTGACCCGTGCGGCGGCCGACTCGTCGGGCACCACGCGCACCCGCCTGCGGTCCTGCGGGTCGGTGGTGCGCCGCGCGTACCCGGCGCGCTCCAGGCGGTTGAGGACGCCGGTGACCGCGCCCGTGGTCAGGCCCGCGCGCCGGGCCAGCTCACCGGCGGTGAGGGGCTGCTCGGCGGCCATGACGTAGCCGAGGCAGGTCAGGTCCGTGATGTTGAGCCCCAGGCGCTGGGCGATCTCCTGCTGCCCGACGTGGCTGAGCGCGATGAGGTCGTCCATCGCGGCCACCGCCTGCTGCGGCGTCGCCTCGGGGCGGGGCTTGCGGTCCACTCCCCAACTCCTTAGCATCTAAGACAATAGTTTTAGCTTACGAACTAAGACTTTCTGGCCGTGGCCGAGCTCCGGCCACGGCCGCGCGGCCGGGCGTCCCCGGCCCGGCCCGGCCGCCGACGATACCGACCCGGTGAGGAGTCCCCATGAGCGGCAGCCACGCAGGACACGACCACGGCCACACCGTCGCGGGGTGGACCGGCACCGCCGTGGCGCTGGTGGGCTTCACCGTCTCGGGGGCGGGCGTCGTCGCGGGCTGGGTGCCCGGCGTGTGGCTCGGGCTCGGCGTCGTCGCCCTCGCCGGGCTCGTCACCTGGGCGCTGCACCTGACCGGATGGGGCAAGCCCGGCGGGCCCCGACCGCGCGGGGAGCGCCCCTGGCGCGTCCGCGACCCGGGGGCCGCCCGCGGGCACGCCGGCTGCGTCGGCTGCCGCATGGCGGGCCGCGGCCGCCTCCGCCCCGCCCCGGCGGGCGGGGGCGCTCCCGGCGGCCGGCTCCACGGCTCCCGCCCCGGCCGCCAGGTCAGTCCCGGTACAGCGCCCTGACCCGGGACTTCAGCAGCTTCCCCGACGCGGTGCGCGGCAGGGCGTCGGCGATCACCACGGACTTGGGGATCTTGTACTTGGCGAGCCGGCCGGCCAGTCGCGCCAGCACCTCGCCGACGTCGAGGGCCGCCCCCTCGCGCGGGACGACGACGGCGCGCCCGACCTCGCCCCACGTCTCGTCCGGCACCCCGATCACCGCGCACTCGGCGATGTCGGGGTGGGCCAGCAGGGCGTGCTCCACCTCGGCCGGGTAGACGTTCTCCCCGCCCGAGATGATCACGTCCTTGCCGCGGTCCACGATGGTCACATAGCCGTCCGCGTCGACCCGGGCCACGTCGCCGCTGCGGAACCAGCCCTCGGCGAACGCCTCCGCGGTCTCCTCGGGACGGCCCCAGTAGCCGCGCATCACGTTCGGCCCGCGCACCAGCACCTCGCCGGTCCCGCCCGCGGCCACCGGCGCGAGGCCGGGGCCGGCCACCCGCACGTCGGTGAAGAAGTGCGGCACCCCGGCCGAGCCCGCCTTGCTCACCGCGTGCGCGGCGTCCAGGAACAGCACGCCGGGCGCGGCCTCCGTCATGCCGTAGCCCTGGAGGAACGTCAGCCCCCTGGCCTGGTAGGCGGCGATCAGCGGCAGCGGCACGGGCGAGCCGCCGCAGGTCAGGATCCGCAGGCTGCTCAGGTCCGCCTCGGGCCAGCGCGGGTGCCGGGCGATCTGCTCGTACATGGTGGGCACGCCGAACATGAAGGTGACGCGGTGCCGCTCCACCAGCTCCAGGGCGGCGCCCGCGTCGAAGGCCCCCGCCAGCACGCAGGCCCCGCCCTTGAGCAGCACGGGCAGGGTGAGCATGCCGAGACCGGCGATGTGGAACAGGGGAGCGGCGACCAGGGCGACCTCGTCGCCGGTGAGGTCGGTGTCGACCAGGACGTTGCAGGCGTTCCAGGTGAGGTTGCCGTGGGTGAGCACCGCCCCCTTGGGCTGCCCGGTCGTCCCGGAGGTGTACATGATCACGGCGGGGTCGTCCAGCGCCACCGGCTCGTCGAGCGGCTCGGCCGGGGCCGAGGCCAGCAGCTCCTCGTACGCCCCGCCCCCCGCCGGGAGGCGGACCGTCGTCCCGGGGGCGTCCGCCGCCTCCGCCACCGCGGTGTGCGACGGCGCGCACAGCAGCGCGCGGGCGCCGCAGTCGGCGAGCTGGTGGCCGACCTCGACGCCGGTCAGCCGCGCGTTCAGCGGCACGAACACCGCGCCGAGCGCGCCCGCGGCGAACAGCGCCTCCAGGAACGACGGGTGGTTCGGGCCCAGGTAGGCCACCCGGTCGCCGCGGCCGACCCCGGCCGCGCGCAGCGCTCGGGCCAGGCGGGCGGTGCGCTCGTGCAGGTCGGCGTAGGTGTGCTCGGCGCCCCGGTGGACCAGGGCGGTGCGGTGCGGGCTCTTGCGGGCCCGGCGCGCCGGCCACGAGCCCAGTCCCTCGTCGCGCATCGTGACCTCCCGTCACGGTGGGTGCGCCCGGGCGGCCGGGCGGCGTCCCCCTCCAGGATTCCCCGCCGCGCCCCGTCCTCGAACGGCGGCCGCGCGAAACCGGCCGCCGGGGGTACCGCCCGCCGGGGTCAGGCGAGGGAGACCACCACGGACTTGACCCTGGTGTAGGCGTCCAGCGACTCCGGGCCGTACTCGCGGCCGTAGCCCGACTGCTTGACCCCGCCGAACGGGACCGCCGGGTCGAGCAGCGCCCAGTCGTTCACCCAGACGATGCCCGCCTCCAGTCGCGCCGCCACCCGGTGGGCGCGGGCCAGGTCGGTGGTGTGCAGGCCCGCCGCGAGGCCGTACGGCGTGCCGTTGGCCAGCTCCACCGCCTCCTCCTCGGTGTCGAACGGCTGCACGGTCAGCACGGGGCCGAAGACCTCCTCCCGCACCACGCGCGAGTCGCCGGGCAGGTCCGCGATCACGGTCGGCCGGTAGTAGTGGCCGCCGCCCAGCTCCAGCCGCTCCCCGCCGGTGAGGATCCGGCCGCCCTCCTCGCGGGCGATCCGCACGTACTCCTCCACCTTGGCCAGGTGCCGCTCACCCGCCATCGGCCCGACCACGGTCGCCGGGTCGAACGGGTCGCCGACCGGCACCCCCGCGACCGCGTCCGCCAGGGCCCGGAGCACCTGCTCGTACCGCGGGCGCTGCACCAGCAGCCGCGGGCCGCCCATGCAGAACTGGCCGGTGTTGAAGACGAAGCCCTTCACCGCCGAGCCGATCGCCCGCTCCGGGTCGGCGTCGGCGAAGACGATCTGCGCCGCGTTGCCGCCCAGCTCCAGCGTGACCGGCTTGAGCGCCCGGCCGGCCCGGCTCGCCGCGTGCCGCCCGACCGCCGTGGACCCGGTGAAGGACACCTTGTCCACGCCCGGGTGCGCCAGCAGCGCCCCGCCCACCACGGCGCCGCTGCCCGTGACCACGTTCACCACCCCGGCAGGGACGCCCGCCTCGGTGAGGATCTCCGCCATCAGCAGGGCGCTGAGCGGGGTGTCCTCGGCGGGCTTGTGCACCACGGTGTTGCCCGCGGCCAGCGCCGGGGCGATCTTGGAGCTGCTCAGGATCAGCGGGAAGTTGAACGGTGTGATCGCCGCGACCACCCCCAGCGGCTCGCGGCGGGTGTAGGCGTGCGCCGGGGCGGGGATCTGCCGGGTGGCGCCCTGAAGGCCCTGCGCCAGCGCCGAGCAGTACTCGTACTGCTCCGCCGCCGTCGCCACGTCCACCGCCCGGCACAGCGTGACCGGCTTGCCGACGTCCACGCTCTCCACCGCCACCAGGTCGTCCTCGCGGCGCCTGATCAGCTCGGCGACCCGGTGCAGCACCCGGGCCCGCTCCCGGCCCGGCGTGCCCGCCCACGGGCCCGCGTCGAACGCCCGGCGCGCGGCGGCCACCGCGTCGCCGACGTCGTCCGCGTCCGCCTCGGCGACCGTGGTGACCACCTGCCCGGTGGACGGGTCCGCCACCTCGCGGCGGCCCCCGGCGCGGGCCTCCCGCCACTCGCCGCCCATGAACAGCAGACCGGGCCGCGGGTTCGGCCGGCCGGGGCCGGCCGGTCGGGGACTGGACATGGGCGCGCTCGCCTTCCCGGCGCGGGCCTCGCCGCACCGCGTGCCAGCGCCGGGCCGCGCGGCGGCCCGGCGGAACTCGTGACGGCCTCGGGGCAACCCGGCCGCGCTCACACGGACGGGAACGGGGGCGACGTGGGGCGCGCCCACGCGCGACCAACAGGTTTCCCGATCGAGCGCCGCCTTGTCGCCCGCGACACAAGGGTTGGCCGGCAAACAGGGTTTTTCCCGTCATGTCCGACGATAGGGCGGAGGTGGCCCGCCCCGGGAGCGGCCCCGCCGCCCGGGCCCGTTCCCCGGACGCGGGAGCCGGCGCCCGGAGAGGGCCCCGCTGAACGCCGTCCCCCGTCCCGTCCGTATCACCTCGGCCGTACCCGACCGGAAAGCACACGATTGGAGGCCGGGGCGGGCCCCGGTGCCGCCGGTCCCGCCCCCACCCGCCATGGACGCAACGGAGCCCCACCTCGACCGGCCGGCGGAGAACGGACCGCTCGGGCCGTCCACCGCCACCGCCACCGCCACCCGGGGCCATGGCTGCTCCGAGGGCGGCGCGTTCGACCTCGTCACCCTGGTGGTGAGCGAGAGCGGACCCGAGCCGGGCATGCCGTCCGAGCACGCCCGGATCCTGCGGCTGTGCCGGCGCCCGACGGCCGTCGCGGAGCTGGCCGCCGAACTTGCGCTGCCGGTGGGCGCGGTGCGGAGCGCGCTCGCCGACCTGCTCGACGCGGGGCGGATCAGCGCCCGCCACCCCGGCCGCAGGCCCCCGCGGGACGACCCGGACACGCTCGCGGAGGTCCTCCTCGGACTGCGCAACCTCTGACCGCCCGGTGACCGCCGTCCGGATCCGCCGCCCGCTACCCGCCCCGCCCCGGCCGGTGAGAACGTAGCCTCCCCAACGGCACCAAACACCACACCGGCCCCACCGGCCCCAGGAGGTCCAGGCATGACCCTGCGCGTGACCCACGTCATCGGCGAGCGGATCTCGGTCGAGGACGAGGACAGCGGCGTGGAACTGCTCGCCTACGTCTACCGGCCCGAGGCCGCCTGGGAGGCGCCCAAGCCGTACGCGCACCCGATCCGCACCCGCGCCGGGCACATCGTCACCGGCTACCGCCCCAACGACCACCGCTGGCACAAGGGCCTCCAGATGACCGCCTCCCACCTGTCGGGCCAGAACCTGTGGGGCGGCAACACCTATGTGCCGGGGCAGGACTACCAGGCGCTGCCCGACCGCGTCGGCTCCATGACCCACGAGGGCTTCGAGGAGATCACCACCACCGCCGACGGCGGCGCCGTCATCGCCGAACGCCTCATCTGGCGCCCGCACAGCGGCGAGCAGTGGGCCACCGAGTACCGCAGGGTGGAGGTGCGGGACCTGGCCGAGGACAGTTGGGCGCTGGTGTGGTCCAGCTCCGTCACCAACCGCCGCGACGAGCCGCTGCGCTTCGGCAGCCCCACCACCGCGGGCCGCGAGATGGCCGGGTACACCGGCCTGTTCTGGCGCGGCCCCCGCTCCTTCCAGGGCGGCCGCGCGTTCGGCCCCGACCTGGAGGGGCCCGAGCTGATGGGCGCACGGTCCCCGTGGCTCGCCTACACCGGCGAGCACGACGAGGTGGACGGCCACGCCACCCTCGTCTTCGAGCACGCCCCGGAGAACGACCACACCGGCAAGTGCGGCGGCCACCCGGCGCACTGGTTCGTCCGCACCACCCCCACCGCCTCCGTCGCCCCGTCCCTGGCCTTCTTCGACGAACTGGAACTCGCCCCGGGCGCCACCCTCGACCGCCGCTACCGCATCGTCGTCGCCGACGGCGCCTGGGACCGGGCGCGCATCACCGCCCACCTGGAGGAACACACGTGGTGACGGCCCCTCCCGGGCGGGCGGCCCCTCCCGGACGAGCGCGACTGCGCTGGGCACCGCGGGCCCGGGCGGCGCACCGCCGGGCGGCCCGGCAGGTACAGGGCCCGGCGCGGCCGGCTGCCGCCCTCGAGGCTTCCTGGCCTCCCGGCCCTCCAGCTTCCTGGCCTTCCGGTCTCCCGGTCTTGCGGTCTTGCGGTCTTGCGGCCGTCTGGCCTTCTGGTCTCCTGGCCTTCCGGCCGCCTGGTTTTCGGCCTTCCGGCTTCCCGACCGTTCGGCTTCCCGACCGTCTGCCTTCCGGCCGTCCGGCGTCCCGGCCGCCCAACCGCCTAACCGCCTAACCGCCCAGCCGCCTGACCGCCCGCCTCCCCCTCCATCCGTCCGGCCGGCGCCCGGTCCGAGGGCGGCCAGACGTACGGCAGGTCGTCCGGGACGTCGGGGAACAGGGGGCCGTAGTGGTCGGGCGCCTTGCGGAGCAGGGCGGACTGGTGGCTGCGGTGGAAGGCGGGGTCGCCGAGCCACGGCGGGAGGTCGCCCGCGGCGGCCAGGGCCCGCTGGGAGCGCGGGGCGGGGCGGCCGGCGAGCGCGGCGAAGCCCGCCCGCAACTGGCCCTCGCAGGTGTCGCGGTGGCCCGCCTTCCGCCAGTGGCGGCAGATCACCGTGCCGTACGCCACCAGCGCCTCCTCGTACCCGGCCCACATCCGCACGGCCGGGTGGTGCCGCCAGCCGTAGCCGG
The DNA here is from genome assembly GCF_054782095.1 of Streptomyces capparidis. NCBI lineage: Bacteria > Bacillati > Actinomycetota > Actinomycetes > Kitasatosporales > Streptomycetaceae > Streptomyces > Streptomyces capparidis. Next base: position 69,108 of record NZ_BAAGTD010000034.1, read on the forward strand.
GCACGGTCAGGCCGCGCAGCACCTGGAGGGCCTCGACCCGCTGCTTGCCCAGCCGGCGCACGTCCAGCGCGCGGGCCGTGGTGGCGAAGTCGGGGTAGGGGAGGAAGGTCTGCACCACTCCCCAGTGTCCGCCCGGGTCACCGCCGCCGCAGCACGGGATCCGGCCGGCCCGGGGCGGCGCGGCCGGTTCACCCCGCGGGCAGGCCGGCGCCGCGCGCGCCGAGGGTGCGGCGGATCCGGGGCGGGGCGCCGGCGGCGGGCAGGTGCGCCAGGTCGCGCAGCATGGTGTGGGTCTCGCGGGCGGCGCGCAGTCGTTCCGGGTCGAGGTCGGCGGCGACGAGCCCCGGCTCCGTCGGCCCGGCCTCCGCCACCAGCCGCCCGTCCGGCCCCCACACCGCGCTGCCGCCGCAGGTCCGCCAGCCCCCGGTGGTGCCGACGTGGTTGGCCAGCACCGTGTACATGGTGTTGTCGAAGGCCCGGGCCGGGAACCACATCCGGGACTCGTGGTAGCCGTTGCCGACGCTGAACAGGGCGCCGACCAGATAGGCGTGGCAGTCGTCCAGGGCGGCGGCGCGGGCGTGCTCGGGGAAGCCGGAGTCGTAGCAGACGCCGAGCCCGAGCCGCCACCCGTCGAGCTCCACGGTGCAGCCCGCCGTGCCCGCCCGGTAGACGGCCCGCTCCGGCGGAAAGAGGACCTGCTTGTCGTACCGGGCGGCGAGCGCGCCGTCGGTGTCCAGCACGAGCGCCGACACCCGCAGTACCCCCGCCTCGTGCGTGGCCGCGCCCGCGACGGCGACCACGCCGCCGTCCCGGCACGCCTCCGCCAGCGGCGCGAGCCGCGGGTCGTCCGGCTGGACGGCGCACCGCCCGGGGTCGGCGCGGATCAGCTCCGGCTCGTACCCGGTGAGGAACTTCTCCGGCAGGACGACCACCCGCGCCCCGTCCGCCGCCGCCCGCCGCACCATGGCCGCGGCGGTGGCGGTGTTCGCGGCGACGTCCCCGGGGACCGGCGTCGCCTGCGCGGCGGCGACCCGCAGGGGCCGGGACGGGAGCTGATCCGCAGGTTTCACGGAGAGCAACCTACCCCTGCCCCGGTCCGCCCGCCCGCACGGGTGGGAACCGCGGCGCCGGGCGACCGGAATGGGCGGGTTCGCAGGCATTGGCCACCGGCCTTGAACGGGCGATTACCTTCGTTTGCTGTTTCTTGTCCGTTGCTTGTCTACCCGGTGGCGGGCGAGGGCGAAAGGTGGTGCCCGGCACCCGCACGGGGTGCCCGGGCCCCTTCGGGGGCCGGTCGACGGCTTCGCCGTGCCCGCGTGCCGGCACGCGGGCACGGCGAAGCCGTCGACGCCTCTCACCCTTCACTCACCGAGGTGTACCAGCGATGTCTCGTGTCATGCGCATGACGGCCATAGCCGGAGTCGCCGCCCTGTCGGTCCTCACGGCCACGTCCTGCGCCGACGACGGCGACCAGAGGCACACGGCCGCGGCCCCCGCCGCGGGCGCCGCCGCGCCGTCCAGGCCCGCCGCCCAGGGCGACCCCGGCGACAGGGCCGCCGCCAAGAAGGACACCCCCCACTGGAGCTACGAGGGAGCCGAGGGCCCGGCGAACTGGGCCACCCTGGCCGAGGACTTCGAGGCCTGCGAGAAGGGGCGCGAGCAGTCACCCGTCGACCTGGACGAGAACACCGCGGTCGCGGTCGACAAGACCGTCACCGTCGATTACCGGCCGGTGACCGCGGAGCTGGTCAACAACGGCCACACCATCCAGGCCACCGTGTCCCCGGGAAGCCGCATCGTCATCGACGGCACCTCCTACGACCTCAAGCAGTTCCACTTCCACCTCCCCAGCGAGCACACCGAGGAGGGCCGGCACTCCGCCATGGAGATGCACTTCGTGCACGCCGACGCCAAGGGCGGACTCGCCGTCCTCGGCGTGCTGATGGACGAGAAGGCGGGCACGTCCGCCTTCGGGGACCTGTGGCGGCGGCTCCCCGGGAGGGAGGGCGCGACGACGAGGATCACCCGCGCCTTCGACCTGACCGCGTTCCTGCCCGGCGACCGCGACCAGTACCGCTACCAGGGCTCGCTGACGACCCCGCCCTGCACCGAGGGCGTGAAGTGGACCGTCCTGAAGAACCCCGTGCCGGTCTCCCCGGACCAGGTCGCCCGGTACAAGGAGCTGTTCCCGAAGAGCAACCGGCCCGTCCAGCCCCTCAACGACCGCGAACTCGACCTCGCCCGGCAGTGAGCCGGTGAGCCTCGGCCCGGCGGACCGCTCACCGGCACCGCGCCCCTCCCCGCCGCCCCGGCGCCGACGGCTCGTCACCGGCTCCGGCCGCACGACGACGTGCGGGCCGAGGGAGTCGTCCCTCGGCCCGCACGGGGCGGGTCTCCCCGCCCGTCACCGGGCGGGGGTCACCAGGGTCCTGCGACGATCACACCGGCGGGTACGCGTTCTTCAGCAGCTCCTGGAACTGCGCGGAGAACCAGTGCCCGGCCAGCGGGGCGTTCGCCAGGGAGCCCGACATGTTGAAGTTGTTGCGCACGTTGCCGGTGTACGTCGGGTCGCACATCCGGTCGAAGCCCTTGCCCTCGTCGTTGTCGATCTGGCGGCTGGCGCCGTCCGACTCACCCGGGGGCTTGATCCACGCGTAGGCGTCGATCCCCGTGGCCGGGGCCGCCTTCGGCCGCTCGCCGAGGCCGGCGCCGGACTGGTTGCACCAGTTGCCGAGGTGCAGGCGGCGGTCGTAGCGCCCGCCGTCCACGTAGGCGTTGGCATCGGTGCGCGGACCCGGGCCGGTCGGGCGGGCGGTGCCGCCCCAGCCGTTGCGGGAGGTGTCGATGATCACGCCGACGTTGCTGTTGAAGCCGGCGCTGACCGCCTCCTGCCGGAACGCCTGGGCGTACGACAGCTCGTCCGCGTACCGGTTCCAGTCGATCCACTTGGAGGCCTCGCGGACCGGGCGGCCGTTGATCACGTCGTTGACGGTGAAGTTGTTCTCCTTCAACGCGCTGTAGTTGGCCGTGTTGGCGACGAAGCCGTGGACGTTGTCCCGGGTGCTGCCGGAGGCGTTCGCGGCCTGGTAGAGCAACTGGGCGGTCGGGCGGAAGTTGTCGTCCCAGCCGATCCAGCCGTGGTGGCCGATGTCGACGTAGTTGTAGACGTTGCCGATGGCGCCGAACTTCGCCAGGGCGTAGCCCACGCCGTTGACGTAGTTGCCGTTCGCCTTCATCGTGTCGCACTGCGGTGTGGCCGTGGCGCGCGGCGACACGTTGGTGATCAGGTTCGGCAGCGAGTCGATCTCGACGACGTTCACGATCCGCAGGTTCGCGTACTTGCTGTCCCTGAGGATGTTCGCGATCGGGTCGATGAACTCGCTCTTGTACCTGCCGAGCTCCGTGGGCCCGAGCTCGCCGTTGGAGGCGAGGGCGGAGCAGTCGCGGCCGGGCAGGTTGTAGGTCACCATCTGGAAGACCAGCGGCTGGCCGGCGGCCTGCCGCACCGCCTCGTCCAGGTGCGCCCGCAGGCTCCTGGAGGTGGCGGTGCCGTTGATCGCCGCGATCCGGTCCAGCCACACGGCGGTGGGCTGGTTGGCGACCTTGCTGCCGTTCGGTTCCGCGCGGGCCTTCGCGGCCCAGTCCGGGTTCACGTAGACCTTGGCACCCTGGTACGGGTTGTCCACCCGGGCCTGGACGCCGACGTCACTGCCGGAGGCCGAGGAGGTCGCGGCGCCGATGAGGCCGCAGGCCATCGTGAGGGTGGCGGCGGTAGCGGTGAGACCACGGCGAAGGCGCCGGCTCGGCGTCTTGCGTGGGGGGTCGGATCTCACTTGGCTGTGCTCCTTTCAGCGTCCTCACGACGTGGGGGTGTCGGAGGGTGGTGCGCGCGATCGGTGGCACGTGCTGCGGGAGCGCTCCCATATGACATAGGACCGTAGCAGTGGTGTAACGCGGTTGAGAAGGGTCGGTAATGTACGTAGTTCCGGTCTCTGGGTGGCGCCGGGAGCCTGTGGGGCAGGAAAAGTGCTGGTGGGAGTGGTGTGGCAAGGGGAATAAGTCGTTCCGGGATTGTCGCGTGTGCATGCCTCGCGATGTGGGAGCGCTCCCAAACGGATTGTGGCCATCCGCCCACCAGGCGCCCATCCCACCACACCGCCCCTGCTCTGGCCACACCTCGGCGGCGGGTGTTTCGCGGCGCGGCGCGGGCGGGACGGGGGATCCGGCCGCCGGGGGGAGGGAGGGGCGCGGCGCGCGCCGGGGCGGGGTCGGGCGGAACCGGGTGAGGGCCGCGGGGGCCGCGCCCGGGCGATCGGCGCTCGCGGTGGGGGCGTTCGGCGGGCCGGATCCCGGGGGGACCGGTGGCTGGGTTCGATCGGTGTGCGGCAGGTGGCGCTGTGCCCGGCCGGTTCGTGTCCCGGTGGGGCTCGCCGGGGCGGCGGAGGACTGGTCCCCGTGCCGGCCGGCCGTGTCCGCGTCCGCCGGCGACGGTGCGAACGAGCCCTCCGGGCGACGGCCGTCCCGGATGCCCGCCCTGCCGCCGGCGCGCTCCGGGGCCGACCGGATCCTCTCCGGCCCGGCCGGCCCCGCCGCGCCAGGGCGTTCGAGGGTGCCGGGCCGCAGTGGTCAGAGGCGAAGCGGGCCGTAGGTGCCGTCGTGGAAGGTCAGGAGGGTGGGTTCGGCCTCGTACTCCTCGCGGAAGTACCCGCCGTAGCCGGGCTCCTCGACGTGCGGTGCGAGCAGGTCCAGGACGGTGACGAGCTCCCCCAGGTCGTCGTCGAGCCAGTAGTTGCGGCTGAACAGCCCCCAGGAGTGCAGCTCCCCCTCGGCCGAGAAGCCCCGGGGCTGCCGCAGCAGGGTCGCGAACTCCCCTCCGGGCAGGCGGCTGTCCGGGTCGGGGGCGAGCAGGGGGTAGGCGTGCTCCTCCGCCTCCGGCTCCGCCGGGCGCTCCGGGGTCAGGCCCAGGTGCCAGCGCAGGGCGCCAAGCACCGCGTCCGGGGTGTCGTCGCGGAGGAAGCAGGTGAAGACGACCTCGTAGTAGGAGCTCACGGGCGCATTCTGCACGGCGGGACCGACACGGCGGCGGGGGAGGGGGACGCGGCCGCGCTGATTCAGGGGTGGCCGCGACGCTTCACCCCGTGGCGGTGCGTGCCGCGGGCCGCTTCCCCGCCCCGGCCCGCTCCCGTCCCCAGCCACCCGCCGCCCCCCGGGCGCCGGGCGAGGGAGCCGGGCCGGTGGAGGACCGGTGGGCGAGCCGAGCAGAGCCCGAAGCCTCGCCTCCGGGGACGTCACCGCACCCGCCCCGCCCAGGGGGTGTCCGACCGTCCGCGTCGGATCGGCGCGCGGCGCCTCCTCCCGCGGCATCGCAGGGCGGGGGATCTCCCGCGCACCGGGCGTACCTGACGTGATCCGGCAACGCGGCGGGGCACCGTGCCGGGCGCCGCGCGCCCGGCGGGGACGGTCGGACGCCCCCGGGCCGTCCCGGCGCCCGGCCGCCCGTCAGATCATCCGTTTCCCGCCCCCCGCCAGAATGTTCTGCCCCGTCACCCAACGCCCCTGGTGGGACGCCAGGAACACGGCGATGTCCGCGATGTCCTCCGGTTCCCCCACCCGGCCGAGCGGGCTGAGTCCGCCGAGGGCGGTGGCCGTCCCGTCGTCGAGCCAGCCGGTGCTCACCGGGCCGGGGGAGATGATGTTGACGGTGATCCCGGCCGGGCCCATCTCCACGGCCGCCGACCGGCTCAGGCTCTCAAGGGCGTGCTTGGTCGCCCAGTACGACACCTCGTCGGGCGCCCCGGGCGAGGCGTCGCTGCTGATGTTCACCACCCGCCCCCAGTCGGCGCCCCGCGCCAGGTGCCCGCGGTGGAACTCGGCCATCAGCAGGGCGGGCGCCCGTGTGTTGACGGCGTGGTGGGCGTCGAGGGAGGCGGCGGTGAGCGGCCCGCCCTCCCGGCCGAGGGTGCCGCCGGGCTCGGGTGCGAAGGTGTCCGGAACACAGTGCGCGGCGTTGTTGACGAGGATCTCCACCGGGCCGAGCACCTCCTCCACCCGTCCGAGCAGCGCGGCGCAGGAGCCCGGGTCGGCCAGGTCCACCTCGAACAGCTCGGCGCGCACCCCGAGCCGCCGCACCTCGTCGCGGACCTCTGTGCCCGGGGACGCGGTCGCCTCCGCGTACCCGCGGGCCGCGCCCTCGTCGCCGGGTCGGGGCCCCGGCCCGGGCAGGGAGCAGAGGGCGAGCGCGACGCCCTCCCGGGCCAGGGCGCGGGCGATGGCGGCGCCGATGCCGAGAGGGCTGTTGGCCCCGGTGACCAGGGCGGTACGGCCGTGGAGCCGGGTGTCGGGCACGGGTGTCTCCTTTTCACCGGTCGACATGTCGATGAACCAACCGGGAGTCGGCGGGCGGTGGCGGGCGCGGCCGGAGAGGGTGGGGCCGCGGGCCGCTCGGGTCGTCGGCTCCTCGTGGCCGGGACGGCAGCCGCCCCGCCACCGGGCCGGCGCCGAGCGGTCAGGTGGCGAGGTGGCCGGTGTCGCCGAGGACGGCGACCTGGCGGTTGTGGAAGAAGTCGTCCTCGTGCAGCACGGTGATGCTGCCCGAGGGCGCCCGGAAGCTCACGGAGCCCAGCGACTCGTACGGCATCCCGATCCAGGCCGTCACGACGAAGGTCAGCGCGAAGCCGTGGGTCACCACGATCTGGTGCTCGCACGGGCGCCGCAGGATCTCCTCCGTGGCGTCGTGGACGCGCCGCGCGAGGTCCCCCCTGGTCTCGGCGCCCCGCACGCCCTCGTGGTGCCCCATCCGGTCCCCGTCGGCGGGCGGCGGGACGAACCGCCGGTCCAGCCACTCCTGCGGCCTCCCCTCCGCCTCGCCGTACGACTTCTCCCGCAGCCTGCGGTCCAGGACCGGCGCCACGCCGAACAGCCCGGCCACCTCCTCGGCCGTCTCCCGGGCGCGCCGCAGGTCCGAGGAGAACACCTCCACCTCGGCGCCTTCGGGGATCCGGGCCCGCAGCGCCCGGGCGGCCCGGGCCGCCGCGCGCCTGCCCGCGGGGGTGAGCCGGGAGTCGTGCCACCCGCCGACCACCCCCTCCACGTGGTGCGTGGCCTCAGGGTGGGTGACGACGTACACGCTGCGCATTCGGCGGGCGCCTTTCTCGGGACGGGCGGGCGAGCCGCCGGGCGGCGGCCGCGGGGGCACGTGGGGGTCACGCGCGCCGGGGCGGCCCGTCCCGGCGCGCGCCGGGCGCTTTCCGGTCCGGCCGGGCCGGACCCGCGGTCCTCAGCCGCGGGCGCCCGCCGCCATGGCCCGCCGGGCGTGCGGACAGGCGCTCAGGTCCTCGTGCGGGCAGGCCAGCGCGTGCTCGACCAGCCGCAGCGACGCGCGGGCGCCGGCGATGCGGCGGCGCAGCTCGGCGGCCTGGTGCTCCAGGGCGGCCCGGCGGGCGGCGGCGCCGCCGTCCCCGGTGAGCAGGCGGCGGATCTCCGCCAGGCCCAGGCCCGCCTCCTTGGCGCGCAGCACGGCCGCCACCCGGTGCGCGTCACCGGGCCCGTAGCGGCGGCGCCCGCCCGCGTCCCGCCGAGGGGAGAGCAGCCCGACGGACTCCCAGTGGCGCAGCACATGGGCGGGCAGGCCGAACCGGGCCGCCAACTCGCCGATGCCCGTCTCCGCGGGCCGGTCGCTTGACTTCATGTCGACATTAAGTCGCACCGTGGGGATCATGTCCACGCGACCGCAGACCCCGCGCGACCACGCGCACCACGACGCGCCCGACGGCGTCCCGCCCCTCGCCGCCCTGCTCGACGCCGCCGAGGCGGCACCGGGCGCCGCCACCCCGCGGGCCCGCTCCCTCGACCTGCTCGGCCTGCCCCCCGGCGCGCGCGCCGTGGACGCCGGGTGCGGGACGGGCCTGGCCGCCGCCGAACTGGCCGCGCGCGGGGTGCGGGTGACGGGAGTGGACGCCGACCCGCGGATGACCGCCCTGGCGGCGCGGCGCCACCCCGGGGTGCGGTTCCTGACCGGCGACGCCCGCGCGCTGCCGTTCGCCGACGGCGGGCTGGACGGCTACCGGGCGGAGCGGCTGCTGCACGACCTGGCGGACCCGGCCGCCGCGGTGGCCGAGGCGCGGCGGGTGCTGCGGCCCGGCGGGCGGATCGTGCTGCTCGGCCAGGACTGGGACGCCATGGTGGTGGACGCGGACGACGCGGAGCCGACCCGGACCATCGTCCGCGCCCGCGCCGACGCCGTCGCCTGCCCCCGCGCGGCGCGCGCCCACCGCAGACTGCTGCTGGACGCGGGCTTCGGGCAGGTGGTGACCGAGGCCCGGGTCGAGCTGTTCACCGACCCGGCCCCGGCCCTGCCCATGCTGGCGGGGCTCGCGAAGGCGGCGGCGGACGCGGGCGCGGTCACCCGCGCGCGGGCCGGCGCCTGGCTGGACGACCAGCGCGCCCGGGCCCGCCGCGGCGCGCTGCTCGTCGCGGTGCCGGTGTTCGTCGCGGCGGGACGCAAGGAGATGTGACCGCCGGGGCCGCCCGGCTCAGACGCCGACGGCCGTCCTCCGCCGCCCGTCCAGGCGCGCCCGCGCGGCCCGCTCCACCAGGATCGGCACGAAGTCGCGGACCGGGCGGCCCTCGAAGCGGCGGTGGGCGTCGGCGATGGCGCCGTCGATCTCGGCGGGGGTGCGGGTGTCGCGGTAGGCGGTGCGCAGGCGCTGGGCGACCTGGCGGATGGCCTCGGCCTCGTGGTTCTCGGCGCGCATGGGCGTCTCCTCCTGTCCGTTCCGTGGAGTGAGATCTGACGAGGAGTCCAGGGGCAAGCGTGCGCCGCGCGGGTTAAGGAAAGGTGAACACCGTGCGGGGAGGTGTGGGCGGGATGTCCGGATCGCGACGCGCGGCGGACGCGCCGAGGGAGTGTTCGATCTTCTCCGGACCGCCCTGGCAGAATGCTGGCGGGCGTGAGAGGGACTTCTCGGTCCGCCCCTGCGGCGCGCGGCGGAAGTCCGCGAAGCCGCCGGGAAGGAGCAGTGACCTCCATGACCACCCCTGCCACGGGAGCGGTGCCGGACATCGACGCCGCCCTGCTGTCGCCGGTGCGCGCCGCCGTCCCCGTCGAGGCGGAGCTGTCCGACCGGGCGTGGCTCCGGGCGATGCTCGACGCCGAGGCCGCCCTCGCCAGGGCGCAGGCCCGCCTGGGCGCCGTGCCCCCGGCCGCGGCCGCCGCCATCACCTCCGCCGCCCGGGCCGACGCCCTGGACCTGCCGGCCCTGGCCCGCGACGCCCGGGAGTCCGCCGACCCGGTGGCGCCGCTGGTGCGGGGCCTGACCGCGGCCGTCACGGCGGCCGACCCCGGCGCGGCCGAGTACGTGCACCAGGGCGCGACCGGCCAGGACATCCTGGACACGGCGACGATGCTGGTGGCGGCCAGGGCGCTGCGGCTGGTCCGCGCCGACCTCGCCCGCACCGCCGCGGGCCTGGCCGCCCTGGCCGGGCGCTACCGGGACACCCCGATGGCGGGCCGCGCCCTGACCCGGCACGCGGTGCCCACCACGTTCGGCCTGAAGGCGGCGGGCTGGCTCCAGGGCGTGCTCGCCGCGGACGGCAGGCTGGCCGCCCTGGCGCTGCCGGTGCAGCTCGGCGGCGCCGCGGGCACCCTGGCCGGGTACGCGGAGCGGGCCCGCGACGGGCTGCCGGGGCGGCCGGCCACCGCGGAGGAGTACGCGCTGCGGCTCATCGGCGCGTACGCCGCGGAGCTGGGCCTGGCGGAGCCGCTGCTGCCCTGGCACACCGCGCGCGGCCCGGTGGCGGAGCTCGCGGGTGCCCTGGCCGTGACGGGCGGGGCGCTGGGCAAGATCGCGGTGGACGTGCAGTCGCTGACCCGCACCGAGGTCGCCGAGGTGGCCGAGCCCGCGGCGGCGGGGCGCGGCGGCTCGTCGGCGGCGCCGCGCGGGCGCGACCCGGTGCTGGCCACGCTGGTGCGCTCCGCCGCCCTGCAACTGCCCCACCTGGCGGCGTCGGTGACGGCGTGCATGCTGAGCGAGGACGAGCGGTCCGCCGGTGCCTGGCACGCCGAGTGGCAGCCCCTGCGCGAGTGCCTGCGCCTGGCGGGCGGCGCCGCGCACACCGCGGCCGAGCTCGCCGAGGGGCTGACCGCCGACCCGGGCCGGATGCTGCGCAACCTGGACGCCACCGGCGGGGCGGTCGTCACCGAGCGGCTCGCCGCGGTGCTCGCGCCGCGCCTGGGCAGGGCGGAGGCGGGGAAGCTGATGGCCCGCCTGGCCGAGCGGTCGGCGCGGGAGGGCCGCCCGCCCGCCGAGCTGCTCGCCGGGGCGCCGGAGGTGGCCGCGCACGTCGGGGTGAAGGAGCTGGACGGGCTGCTCGACCCGAGGGAGTACCTGGGCGCGGCCGGGCCGCTGGTGGACCGGGCGCTGCGGCACTACCGGGAGCGGGCCGCCGCCCGCTGAGGACGGCGGCGGGGCCGCGGGGAAGGCTCCCCGCGGCCCCGCCCCCTGACGGGTGCCGGCGTGCCCGCCCGGCGCGAGCGCGTCAGGCGCGGCGCGTCACACCGGTCACGCGCAGTACTGGGCCTGCTTGCCGATCACCCGGTACATGCAGTCCGCGTACTCCAGCAGCATCAGCACGGCCTCGCGGTTGCGGCTGGTCTCGCGGTTGATCACCTCGTCCGGCGGGTAGAAACCGCCGCCTGCCGACGAGGACGGGTACATCTCGAAGGTGTAGCCGAAGATCTTCTGGTTGCCCCACAGCCAGTCGTCGATGCTGCCGTCCGTGATGTACAGGTCACTGGACTGCTCGGGGGTGTAGCCGTTGGTGGCGGCCATCCGCTGCCCCAGCGTGGCGAAGGTGTTCCGGTCGTCGGTGGTCAGGCCGGGGGCGGTGTCGTTGTACGTGTAGCCGTACGGCCACAGGATCAGCTCGCTGTAGGTGTGGAAGTCGATGGCGGCCTTGATCTGCTGCTTGCCGCCGACGACGCGGCTGCGCACGAAGTTGGCCACGACCTTCGTCTCGGGCGCCGACTCGGCCGACGGGCCGCGGTAGGTGTCGCTCGAGGGGGAGCCGGAGGAGCCGCCGCAGCAGCCCCACTGGTAGTTCCAGTTGCGGTTCAGGTCGGTGCCGACGTAGGAGGAGCCGGAGTTGGGCTGCCGGTTCTTGCGCCAGCTCCGGTAGGAGCCGGTGGCGATGTCGTACTCGCTGCCGTCCGGGTTCATCGTCGGGACGATCCAGATCTCCCGGCCGTCCACCAGGCCCTTGATCCGGCTGTCCGAGGCGTACTTGGTGGTGAGCTCGCGCACCAGGTAGATCGCCATCTCCACGGTGAGGTGCTCGCGGGCGTGCTGCTGGTGGGTGAACAGCACCTCCGGCTCGCTCTCGTCCGCGGCCACATTGTCGCTGATCTTGATGGCGGTGATGTTGCGGCCGCCGTAGGAGGTGCCGATGACCCGGCTGCTGGCGATGGCCGGGTTGGCGGAGACCAGGCTGTTCAGCACCGAGGTCATCTCGGCGTAGTTGTGGTAGTTCGAGTCGCCGGACGGGAAGTCGAGCACCCCAGCCCCGCCCTCGCCGCCGCGCGCCGGGGGCGCGGGCAGGGCGGTGACGTCGTGGCCGAGCGCACGGACCCGCCGCACCTCGGCGTCGTTCGCGGTGATCACCACCGAGTGGTCGTGCACCTCGTCCACGGCCACGCCCGTGCGGGCTATGCGGGTGCGCTCGGCGGCGGTGTCCGCGCCGGAGACCGTGTACTGGCGGAACGTTTCCCCGGTCGCGGCCGCGTCCGCCGCCAGGGCCCGCGGTGACGGGGGTGAGGCGTCGGCCTGCGCGGCGAACGACGTGAGGGCGAGCGCGAGCAGAGCGGCGGTGACCGTTGCTCGTCTGCCGCGTTTGGCGAGTCGCATGAAGCGTCCTCCGGTTGGTGTCCTCTGGGACGGGTGAGGGCGTGCGGGTGCGCGGGACGATGATGGGTGCCTGGCATGATCGCGTCAAGAGTGCATTCGTGTGCCGGGGGTTCTTCGACCGGATCCGGCCGCCGCGCCCGGGGGCGGGGGAGGGGCGGGGAGGGAGCCTGCGGGCGGTCCACGGTGCGATCGTCCACCGCCCCGCGCCGTGCGGCACCCCGAGCCCGGCGGCACTGCGCCACTGGGGCGACCCCGGCCCGGGCGGGCCTCGCGGAGCCGTTGCCCCCGGCGACCACCCACCGCCCCGGCGCGGGGCCGATCGGGTGGCTCGGGCCATAACCGGGCAACCGGGAGGTTTGGGGGGCACCGCGCGGGTCAGGCGTCCCTCGTAGCCGACTGCCGGGAAGGACACCCCATGGGAACTCTGGCCTTCGCCCTGCTGCTGCCGATAGGGATGCTCGGCATGCTGCTGGCACTGGGGCGCTACGAGGACGGCATGCTGGCGTCCGGATCCGCGTCCGGACGGCGGGGTCAGCACGGCGTGCACCGGCGGGTGCGGCGGTGGGCGTGGCTGCCGCTGCCGCACCGCCGCCAGGAGAAGGAGGCGCGGTGAAAGCCGGAAAGGTGCTCTACAAGCCCGTGGGCATCGCGCTCGGCGCGGCCAGCGGCGCGCTCGCGGGCGTGGTCTTCAAGCAGGTCTGGAAGCAGCTCGGCCACGAGGACGAGGCCCCGGGCCCGACGGACCGGGAGTTCGCCTGGCGCGAGGTGCTGCTCGCCGCCGCGCTCCAGGGCGCGATCTTCGCGGTGATCCGGGCCGCCGTGGAACGCGGGGGCGCGGAGGGCGTGCGCAGGCTCACCGGCTACTGGCCGGGCTGAGGCCGTACGCCCGGGCCACCCCGTTGCTGCCCGAGGGCGGTGCCGTACGCGGCGCCGCCCTCACGCGCGTCCGCCGCCCGGCGCGCTCACCAGCCGGCGGGCCCGGTGAGCTCCCGCACCGCGGGCAGCGCCGCCGCCAGCACGGTCGGGAACCACGCCGAGAACGTCGCCGACGCGCGCAGCCCCGCCAGCTCGCCCGCCGTCACGAACGCCGTCTCCCCGACCTCCTCCGGGTCCGGGCGGGGCGCCGTGGCCGCCAGCCCCACGAACAGGTGGTTGTACTCCTGCTCGACCAGGCCGGACAGCGGGTCGGGGTGGTTGTAGCGCACCGTCCCGGCCTCCCTCAGCAGCGACGGCGCCACCCCCAGCTCCTCGGCGGTGCGCCGGGCCGCGGCCACGAACGGCGGCTCGCCCGGGTACGGGTGCCCGCAGCAGGTGTTCGACCAGACCCCGGGGGAGTGGTACTTGCCCGGCGCGCGGCGCTGGAGCAGCAGCCGGCCCGCGGAGTCGAACAGGAAGACGGAGAACGCCCGGTGCAGCAGGCCCGGGGCCCGGTGCGCGGTGAGCTTCTCTGCGGTGCCGGTGGTGGTGCCCTGCTCGTCGACCAGTTCGAGCAGGATGGTCCCGCCGGTGCCGTCCCGCGGCGGGGCCGCGGGGCCTGCGGGGCGGAGGGGCGAGGGCGTCTCCATCGAGTTCCTTAGCGGGAGGGGGCGCGGTGCACGGCGGGCGCCTGGACCGCGGGCGGTCCTGGTCCGCCTCCCTAGTCTGCATCACCGCCCGCCCCGCCCCCGGCCGCGCCGCGAGCGGCCGGGGGTGACCGGCGGCCGCTCCGGCGGCGCACGTCAGTGGCACAGGCCGGCCTCGTGCGCGGCGTGGCCCGCGGGCTCCAACTGGAAGGTGCAGTGCTCCACGTCGAAGTGGTCGCCGAGGCAGTCCTGGAGGTCGTGGAGGATCTTCTCGTGGCCGTGCTCGGCGAGCGCCCGCTCGTCCACGACGACGTGCGCCGACAGCACCGGCAGGCCGGAGGTGATGGTCCAGGCGTGCAGGTCGTGCAGGTCCTCCACGGCGGGCAGCGCCAGCAGGTGGGCCCTGACCTCCGCCAGGTCCACGTGCCGGGGCGCGGCCTCCAGCAGCACGTCGAGCGCCTCGCGCAGCAGTTGCCAGGTGCGCGGGACGATCATCGCCGCTATGACGAGGGAGGCGATGGGGTCCGCCCGGGTGAAGCCGGTGCCCCACACCACCGCCGCGGCCGCGATGACCGCGAGCGAGCCCAGGGTGTCGGCCAGCACCTCCAGATAGGCGCCCTTGACGTTGAGGCTCTCCTTGCGCCCGCCCGTGAGCAGCGACAGCGCGACGACGTTGGCCACCAGGCCGACCGCGGCGAAGGCGACGGCGGCCGCGCCCTCCACGTGCGAGGGGTGCAGCAGCCGCTGGACGGACTCGTAGGCGATGTACGCCCCGACGCCTATGAGCAGCACGGCGTTGGCCATGGCCGCCAGGATCTCGGCGCGCGCGTAGCCGAAGGTGCGCCGGTCGGTGGCGGGGCGGCCCGCGATGTGGATGGCGGCCAGCGCCATCGCGATGCCGGCCGCGTCGGTGGCCATGTGGCCCGCGTCGGCGAACAGCGCGAGGGACCCGGTGACGAAGCTGCCCACGACCTGGGCGGCCAGGGTGACCAGGGTCAGCGCCAGCGCGATCCGCAGCCGCCCCCGGTGCGCGGCCCCAGCGGTCGCGCCGTGCCCGTGATGGGCGTGGCCGTGGCCGTGTGCGTGCCCTGCGCCCATGGACGCGGTCTCCTCTCGTGCGGCGACACCGCGGTGACCGCCCCGGACGCGGCAGCGCCGGCGGAGTCTCCGAGATACCCCCTACAGGTATTGTCTCGCGACGCCCTCCCCGTGGTCGGCAGGGCGCGCCCGCACCAGTGAACAACGCCGGAAAGTTGACGGCAACTCAGCACTGACAACGGTTGTCATCACGCTGACCTGCGACGATGCCCTCACGCCCGGCGGGCGGGGCCTTCGGCGCGAAGCACCCCCGCGGCCCCTCCCGCACGCTCCGCGGCGGCCCCCGGCCGCAGTCGCGGGCGAGCGCTCACCCGGGCCGGCGGACCCGCCGGGACCCCGTCCCGCCGCCGGGGCGCGTCCCCGCCTCCCGCACCCCGGCGCGCACCGCCGCACGCCGAGCCGCCCCGGCGCCCACCGCCGGCGACCCGTGCCGCGCCCGGTGCCCCGGGCCGCCCCTACCGCCCGTCCGCCGCCGGGTGCCGCACCCGCCAGCCCGCCCACGCGGACTCCACCATCTCCCGCACCCCGTGCTCGGCCCGCCAGCCCAGCAGCGCGGCGATCCGCTCCGCCGAGCCCACCACCCGCGCCGGGTCGCCCGGCCGCCGGGGCGCGACCGCGGGCCCGGGCGCGGACAGCCCCGTCACCTCGGCGATCAGCTCCACCATCGCCCGCACCGACACGCCCTCGCCGCGGCCGACGTTCACCGTCAGCTCGGTGCCGGGGCCGCCGCGGGCCAGGTGGCGGGCGGCGGCCACATGCGCCGTGGCCACGTCCGCCACATGGACGAAGTCGCGCACACAGGTGCCGTCGGGCGTCGGGTAGTCGTCCCCGAAGATCAGCGGCGGCTCGCCCGCGCACAGCCGTTCGAACACCATGGGGACCAGGTTCACCGCCCCGGTGTCCGCCAGCTCCGGCGCCGCGGCCCCCGCCACGTTGAAGTAGCGCAGGCACGCCGTGGCCAGCCCGTGCGCCCGCCCGGCCGCGCGGACCAGCCACTCGCCCGCCAGCTTGGTCTCCCCGTAGGGGTTGAGGGGGGCGCACGGGGTGTCCTCCGTGACCAGGTCCACGTCCGGCAGCCCGTAGACGGCCGCGGACGACGAGAAGACGAACGCCGCCACACCCGCGTCCACGGCGGCGTCCAGCAGGATCCGCAGCCCCTCCACGTTCTCGTGGTAGTACCGCAGCGGCTGCGCCACGGACTGCGGGACCTGCTTGCGCGCCGCGAGGTGCACCACGCCGGTCACCCCGTGCCCGCGCAGGGCCGCCTCCACCGCGGCGCGGTCCAGCACCGTACCGGTGACGAGCGGCACACCGTCCGGCAGGCGCCCGGGCAGCCCGCCGGACAGGTCGTCCAGCACCACCACCCGCTCACCGGCCTCGGCCATGGCCCGGGTCACATGGGCGCCGATGTACCCGGCGCCGCCGGTAATCAACCACGTCATGGACGGACACCCTAAGACGGCGGCCCGCGCCCGCGGCCACCGGCGGGCCGGGCGCCACCGGACCGGAGGCGGGCGGCCCGCTCACCGGCGGCCCGCTCACCGGCGGATCACTCCCCGCCGGGCCGGGCGCCGCGCCCGCCGTTTTGTCCCCGGCGGGCCCACCACGCCATGATGATCACACCGGTCGGGGGCGCCAGCCAGCCAGGGCGCCGCCCCGGCCGCGCATCCGATACCCTCTCCCGTCATGCCCACGGGGGACCGGGCCGCAGCCGTCGCCACAGCCGTCGGCACGGCCACCGGCCGGCGCAGCCCCGCCCGCGCACGCCTCAGGGAGTGAGATCCGCCTGTCCACCGTCATTCTCATCGGTCCGCCGCCGGGCGGAGCGCCGCGTTCCGCCGACGGCGGCCGGCCACCCGCGCTCGAGGACGACCTGCGGGCGCTCGGCCTCCACCCCGTCGCGGCCGAATCCTGCGACGAGCTGGTGGCGCGCCTGGCCGCCCTGCCCGCCCGCGAGCGCGTCGCCGTGGTGGACCGCCGCTTCGTCGGTCACCGGCACGCGCTGCGGCTCGCCCTGACCGACCCGCGGTTCCCGGCCGCCGCCGTCCCCGGCGCCCTGCTCGCCGCGGCCGAGGCGCGCCCCGCCCTGCTCGCCGCGGCCGAGGCCGAGGCCGAGCGCGGCAAGCGGCCGGACCCCGAGCGGCTCGCGGACGCCCTGGCCGGGTCCTGCGCCGTGCACCGGCCCGCGCTCGGCACCCTGGTCGCCGCGGTGCCCGCCGACGAGGGCGAGCGCCGGGCCGCGCTCGCGGCCGTGGCCGCGGTGGACGAGGAGAAGGTCAGGCTCGCCTCGGCGGTCAAGAGCCGCGACGGCTTCTTCACCACCTTCTTCATCAGCCCCTACTCGCGCCACCTGGCCCGCTGGTGCGCCCGCCGCGGACTGACCCCCAATCAGGTCACCACGGCTTCGCTGCTGGTGGCGCTGGCCGCCGCCGGCTGCGCCGCCACCGGCACCAGGCCCGGCCTCGTCGCCGCCGGCGTGCTGCTGCTGGCCTCGTTCGTGCTGGACTGCACCGACGGCCAGCTCGCCCGCTACTCGTTGCAGTACTCCACCCTCGGCGCGTGGCTCGACGCCACCTTCGACCGGGCCAAGGAGTACGCCTACTACGCCGGGCTCGCGCTCGGCGCCGCCCGGGGCGGCGAGGACGTGTGGGCGCTCGCGCTCGGCGCGATGGTGCTTCAGACGGTGCGGCACGTCGTGGACTTCTCGTTCAACGAGACGCAGCGGCACACCGCGACCGCGGCGGGCGGCCCGCAGGGGCAGGCGGCCCCGGACGGCGCGCAGGCCCCCGCGGCCGCCGCGCTGTCCGCGCGCCTGGACCGCGTCGGCTGGACCGTGTGGGCGCGCCGGATGGTGGTGCTGCCGATCGGCGAGCGCTGGGCGCTGATCGCCGTCCTCACCGCCGTCACCACTCCCCGCACCGTCTTCCTCGTCCTGCTCGCCGCCATGGCGCTGGCCACCTGCTACACCACGGCCGGGCGCGTGCTGCGCACCCTGCCCCGCCGCTCGGCGGCCAAGCGGCCCGAGGCGTCGGGCCGGGCCCTCGCCGAGCTCGCCGACTCCGGCCCCCTCGCGCACCTGCTCACCCGGCTCGGGCACGCCATGTCCGCGCCGCTGGCGGCCGCCTCGGGAGCCGTCGCCATGGTGGGCACCGCCTGCCTGGCTCCGGAAGGGAGCTGGTGGCCGGTCCTCGCGGCCATCGTGTACGCGTCAGCCTCGGGAGAAGCCGTGTCCCGCCCCCTGACCGGCTCCCTCGACTGGCTCGTCCCCCCGATCTTCCGGGCCGCCGAGTACACGACAGTACTCGCGCTGGCCGTGCGCGCGGGCGACTCCGGGGTGAACAGTGCCTTGCCGGCGGCTTTCGGGCTGGTTGCGGCGGTCGCCTACCATCACTACGACACGGTGTACCGCATCCGCGGTGGCACCGGTGCGCCCCCGCGCCGACTGGTCCGAGCGATCGGCGGGCACGAGGGCCGGACGCTGGTGATCACTGCCGTGGCCGCCCTCGCGTACGGACACGAGGGCGCCCTCCGGGCCGTCCTCGCCGGTCTCGCCGCGGTGCTGGCCCTGGTGGTGCTCACCGAGAGCGTCCGGTTCTGGATGTCCGCCTCCGCACCCGCAGTACACGACGAAACAGGAGAACCCGCATGATCGGCCTCGTGCTGGCGGCCGGCGCCGGACGGCGTCTGCGCCCCTACACCGACACCCTCCCCAAGGCGCTGGTGCCGGTGGACGGCGACAGGACCGTCCTCGACCTCACCCTCGCCAACTTCGCCGAGGTCGGACTGCGGGACGTGGCCGTGGTCATCGGCTACCGCGGCGAGGCCGTCCGCGAGCGGAAGGCCTCGCTGGAGAAGAAGTACGGCGTCACCCTCCACCTCGTGGAGAACGACAAGGCCGAGGAGTGGAACAACGCCTACTCGCTGTGGTGCGCCCGCGACGTGATCAAGGAGGGCGTGATCCTGGCCAACGGCGACACCGTCCACCCGGTCTCCGTCGAGCGCACGCTGCTGGACGCCCGCGGCGGCGGCAGGCGGATCATCCTCGCGCTCGACACCGTCAAGAAGCTCGCCGACGAGGAGATGAAGGTCGTCGCCGAGGACGGCGCGGGCGTGCGCCGCATCACCAAGCTCATGGACCCGGCCGAGGCCACCGGCGAGTACATCGGCGTCACCCTCATCGAGCCGGAGGCCGCGGACGACCTCGCCGACGCGCTGCGCACCACCTACGAGCGCGACCCGCAGCTCTACTACGAGGACGGCTACCAGGAGCTGGTCGACCGCGGCTTCACCGTGGACACCGCCGCGATCGGCGACGTGCCGTGGATCGAGATCGACAACCTCGACGACCTCACCCGCGGGCGGGAGATCGCGTGCCGGTACTGACCCGACTCATCCCCTCACCCGTCGTCGTCGACATCCGCGCCGGAGCCCTCGCCGACCTGGCCGTGATCCTCGCGGACCAGCGCATCTCCACCTCGGGGCAGATCGCCGTCGCCATCAGCGGCGGCTCCGGCGCGGCCCTGCGCGACCGGCTGGCGCCGCAGTTGCCCGGCGCCGACTGGTACCCGGTCGCCGACGGCACCATCGACTCGGCGGTCAAGCTCGCCGACGCCATGCGCGGCCGCCGCTACGACGCCGTCGTCGGCCTCGGCGGCGGCAAGATCATCGACGCCGCCAAGTACGCCGCGGCGCGCGTCGGCCTGCCCATGGTGGCCGTCGCCACCAACCTCTCCCACGACGGCATCTGCTCGCCGGTGTCCATCCTGGACAACGACGCCGGACGCGGCTCCTACGGCGTGCCGACCCCGATCGGCCTGGTCATCGACCTGGACGTGATCCGGGACGCGCCCGTGCGGTTCGTCCGCTCCGGCATCGGCGACGCCGTGTCGAACATCTCCGCCATCGCCGACTGGGAGCTGTCCCACCGGGAGACCGGCGAGCCCATCGACGGCCTGGCCGCGGCCATGGCGCGCACCGCCGGGGAGTCGGTGCTGCGCCACCCGGGCGGCGCGGGCGACGACGAGTTCCTCACCGTGCTCTCCGAGGGCCTGGTGCTCTCCGGCATCGCCATGTCCATCGCCGGGCACACCCGCCCCTCCTCCGGCGCCTGCCACGAGATCTCGCACGCCCTGGACCTGCTCCACCCCAGGCGGGCGGCGCTGCACGGGGAGCAGGTCGGCATCGGGGCGGCGTTCGCCATGCACCTGCGCGGCGCGGTCGAGGAGTCCGGCCTGATCGTCGACTGCCTGGCCCGCCACGGCCTGCCCGTCCTGCCCGGCGAGATCGGCTTCGGCGACGAGGAGTTCGTCGCCGCCGTCGAGTACGCCCCGCAGACCCGCCCCGGGCGCTTCACCATCCTGGAGCACCTGGACCTCGACCACGACGCGATTCGGGACGCCTACACCGACTATGCCAAAGCTGTCAAAGCCCTCCGCGGCTGAGCTGCGCCCGGTCGTGCACCCGGCCGGGCTGAAGGACCGCCGCAGCGGCGAGCACTGGGCCGGGCGGATCTACATGCGGGAGATCTCGCTGCGGATCACCCGCCACCTGGTGCACGCGCGGGTGAGCCCCAACCAGCTCACCCACCTCATGGTGCTCACCGGTGTCGCCGCCGGCGCCTGCCTGCTGGTGCCCGGCCTGGCCGGCGCCGTGCTCGGCGCCGTGCTGATCCAGGTGTACCTGCTGCTGGACTGCGTGGACGGCGAGGTGGCCCGCTGGCGCCGGCAGACCTCCGTCACCGGCGTGTACCTGGACCGGATAGGCCACTACCTGGCCGAGGCTGCGCTGCTGACCGGCGCCGGGCTGCGGGCGGCCGACCTGTTCCACCGGGAGGGCTCGGCCACCCGGTGGGAGTGGGCGTTCATCGGCGCGGTCTGCGCCCTCGGCGCGATCCTGATCAAGGCGGAGACCGACCTGGTGGACGTGGCCCGCTCCCGCAGCGGCCTGCCCGCCGCGCAGGACGCCGCGTCGGTGCCCCGCTCCGCGAAGGTGGCCCTGGCCCGCAGGGCGGCCGCCGCGCTGAAGTTCCACCGGCTCGTCGGCGGCGTCGAGGCGTCCCTGGTGATCCTGGCCGCCGGGGTCGCCGACGCCCTCGCGGGGAACCTGTACTGGACCAGGCTGGCGGTGGCGGTGCTGGCCTGCGTGGCGGTGGTGCAGACGGTGCTGCACCTGGTGAGCATTCTGGCGTCGAACAGGCTGCGGTGAGCGCCCCATGAAGGACAGCGGCAGGACCACCCCCCTCGAGGCGACGGCGGCGCGGGACGGCGCCCCGGTCGGCGACCCGGCCGGCGCCCCGGCGAAGGACGGCGGCGACCCGCCGGCGGCCGTCCCCGAGCCCCCGCCCGCGGGCGGCGCCCCGGCCCCGCCCGGCACCTTCACCCTCGGCGCGGTCGTGCTCACCATGGGCGACCGGCCCCGGGAGCTGCGGACCCTGCTGGACTCCGTCGCCGCGCAGGAGGGCGCGCCGGTGCGCGTCGTCGTCGTCGGCAACGGCGCCCCGCTGCCCGAGCTGCCCGACGGGGTGCGCGGGATCGAGCTGCCGGAGAACGTCGGCATCCCCGCCGGGCGCAACGCCGGCGTGGAGGCGTTCGGGCCGCGCGGCGAGGAGGTGGACGCCGTGCTGTTCCTGGACGACGACGGCGTGCTGCCCCTGACCGACACCGCGGCCAGGGTCCGCGAGGCGTTCTCGGCCGACCCGCGGCTCGGCATCGTCAGCTTCCGCATCGCCGACCCCGAGACGGGCACCACCCAGCGCCGCCACGTCCCCCGGCTGCGCGCCTCGGACCCGATGCGCTCCTCGAAGGTCACCACGTTCCTCGGCGGCGCCACCGCGGTGCGCTCCGCGGTCTTCGCGGACGTCGGCGGCCTGCCGGACGAGTTCTTCTACGCCCACGAGGAGACCGACCTGGCCTGGCGCGCGCTGGACGCGGGCTGGTCGGTGGAGTACCGCGCCGACATGCTGCTGCACCACCCCGCGACCGCCCCCAGCAGGCACGCGGTGTACCACCGGATGGTCGCCAGGAACCGGGTGTGGCTGGCGCGGCGCAACCTGCCGTGGCCGCTCGTCCCCGCCTACCTCGGTTCGTGGGTCCTGCTCACCCTGGCCCGCAGGCCCTCCCGCCAGGCCCTGCGGGCGTGGTTCGGCGGGTTCGCCGAGGGCTGGACCACCCCGTGCGGAAAGCGCCGTCCCATGCGCTGGCGCACGGTGTGGCGCATGACCCGACTGGGCCGACCTCCCGTCATCTGACAAGCTCGGACCTGAGAGCATCGGGCGCACCCCAGCCGACTCGGCATACGCCCCTCTCGGCATACGCCCCTTGAGGATGAAAGTGTCAACTGTGAGCGAGACAACGCACGACGGTGCGGTCGCCCTCGGCGCCCCGCCGGCGAAGTCGCCCGACGACGGCCTGTCCCCGGCCGAGCTGGCGGCGAAGTACGGTCTGGCGGTCAGCGGGGCCCGCCCCCCGCTGCCGGAGTACGTCCGGCAGTTGTGGGGCCGCAGGCACTTCATTTCGGCCTACGCCCGGGCCCGCCTCACCGCGATGTACACCAAGGCGCGCCTCGGCCAGGTGTGGCAGGTGCTCACCCCGCTGATGAACGCGGGGGTGTACTACCTGATCTTCGGCCTGCTGCTGGGGACCGACCGGGGCATCGAGAACTATCCGGCGTTCCTCATCACCGGTGTGTTCATCTTCACCTTCACCCAGAGCTCGGTGATGTCGGGCACCCGCTCCATCGCCGACAACCTCGGCCTGGTGCGCGCGCTGCACTTCCCCCGCGCGTGCCTGCCGATCGCCTTCACCCTCATCCAGCTCCAGCAACTGCTGGTGTCGATGAGCGTGCTGGTGCTCGTCGTGCTGCTGACCGGCGAGGCACCCGGTCTGACCTGGCTGCTCGCCATCCCCGCCCTGCTGCTCCAGGCGCTGTTCAACACCGGGCTCGCCCTGGTGATGGCGCGGATAGGCAGCAAGGTCCGTGACATGACGCAGCTCATGCCGTTCATCACCCGGACCTGGCTGTACGCTTCGGGCGTCTTCTACAGCATCGACCACATGCTCGACGACGCCCCCCGCTGGGCGGAGATCCTGCTGGACCTGAACCCGGCGGCGATCTACATCGACCTGATGCGGTTCGCGTTGATGGAGTCGGTGGACACCGACTACCTGTCCCCGCACGTGTGGGGGCTCGCGGCGGGGTGGGCCGTGGTGATGGCTTTGTTCGGATTCGTTTACTTCTGGAAGGCTGAGGAGTCGTACGGCCGTGGCTGAGCAGAGCAGTGGTGAGCGGATCCCCACCGTCATCGTGGACAACCTGCACGTGATCTACCGCGTGCACGGCGCGGGCAGCGGCAAGGGCAGCGCCACCGCGGCGCTGAGCCGCATCGTCCGGCGCAAGACGTCCCCGACCGTGCGCGAGGTGCACGCGGTCAAGGGTGTGAGCTTCATCGCCTACCGGGGCGAGGCGATCGGCCTGATCGGCAGCAACGGATCGGGCAAGTCCACCCTGCTCAAGGCCGTCGCGGGGCTGCTGCCGCCGGCCAGCGGCAAGGTGTACACCGACGGTCAGCCGTCGCTGCTCGGCGTGAACGCCGCGCTGATGAACGACCTGACCGGCGAGCGGAACGTGATCCTCGGCGGTCTGGCCATGGGCATGAGCATGGACCAGATCAGGTCGAAGTACGACGACATCGTGAAGTTCTCCGGCATCAACGACAAGGGCGACTTCATCTCCCTGCCGATGCGCACCTACTCCTCCGGCATGGCGGCCCGCCTGCGGTTCTCCATCGCCGCGGCCAAGAGCCACGACGTGCTGATGATCGACGAGGCGCTGGCCACCGGCGACCGGGAGTTCCAGAAGCGCTCCGAGGCCCGGATCCGGGAGCTGCGCAAGGAGGCCGGCACCGTCTTCCTGGTCAGCCACAACAACAAGTCCATCCGGGACACCTGCGAGCGCGTGATCTGGCTCGAGGCGGGCGAGATGATCATGGACGGCCCGACGGACGAGGTCCTCAAGGCGTACGAGGCCAAGACCAACAAGAAGTGAGCACGCGGTGAGCAGGCTCCGCCGCCCGCGCGGGCGGCGGAGCCTTCGTGTGCGCGGCGGCCCGGGGCGGCGGGCCCGCGGCTCAGGCCTCGCTGAGCGCGACCCTGCCGTGCAGCCGGCGCAGGGGCCGGGGCGCGTACCACGCCGCCCGGCCGAGCAGCCGGAACGCCGCCGGGACCAGTACCCCGCGGATCAGCACCGCGTCGATGAGGATCGCCAGCCCGCTGCCGAGGCCGAACATCTGGATGAAGCTGACGTCGCCGGTGGCGAAGGCGAAGAAGCTCACCGCCAGCAGGCCCGCGGCCATGGTGACGATCCGGCCGGTGCGGGCCAGCCCCCCGGCCACCGCCTCCACCGGGTCCGCGCCCGCGTCGTGCAGCTCCTTGACGCGGCTGGTGAGGAACACCTCGTAGTCCATGGACAGGCCGAAGGTGATGCAGAACAGCAGCACCGTCATGGAGGTGTCCATCGGCTGCGGGGTGAACCCGAGCAGCGAGGCCAGGTGCCCCTCCTGGAAGACCCACACCATGGCGCCGACGGCCGCGCCCAGGCTGAGCGCGTTCAGCAGCAGCGCCCGCAGCGGCTGCACCACGCTGCCGGTGAACAGGAACAGCAGCACATAGGTGGTGATCACGATCCAGCCGAGCGCGGCGGGCAGCCGGTCGCCGATGGACGCCTTGGAGTCCACCAGGCGCGCGTCCGTTCCGCCGACCAGCACCTCGGCGCCCTCGGGCGGCTGCGCCGCCCGCACCCGGTGCACCAGCTCCTGCGCCGCGCCGGACTTCGGCGGGTGGGCGCCGACGACGCTCAGCCGCTGCGCGTCGGGCCGGCCGAGCGCGGCGGCGCCGGGCGGCGTGCCCTGCTCGGCGCCCGCCGCCCAGGAGCCGGCGCTTGAGTCGACGCGCACCACCCCGGGCAGCCGGGACAGCCGCTCCGCGTAGTCCGCCAGCGGGCCCGCGGCCACGGCGCCGGTGGTGACCACCTGCACGGCGTTCGCGTCGTCGCCGGGGAAGAAGGCCCGCACCTCCTCGGACACCTGGCGACTGGCCGCCGACTCGGGCAGCACCCGCTCGTCGGGCGTGCCGAAGGTGACCCCGAGCAGCGGGCTCGCCGCGAGCAGCAGCAGCGCCACCACGGGCCCCGCGGTCAGCAGCGGCCGCCGCATCACCGTGCGCGCCAGGTGCCCCCACAGCGGCGCGTCCGACCGCCGCGCGGCGCGCGCCCACGGCAGCCGCCCGCCGTTCACCCGGTGCCCGAGCACGGCCAGCAGCGCCGGCACCACCAGCAGGGCCGCGGCGGCGGCGACCACCACCACGCCGATCCCGGCGTAGGCGAAGGAGCGCAGGAAGTACGGCGGGAACAGCAGCAGCGCGGACAGCGCGGCCACCACGGTCGCCGCGGAGAAGGCGATGGTGCGCCCGGCGGTGCGCACGGTGCGCCGCAGCGCCTCGGGCACCTGCTGCCCGTCGGCGAGCTGCTCGCGGAACCGGCTGACCAGCAGCAGCGCGTAGTCGATGCCCAGACCCAGGCCGAGCGCGGTGGCGAGGTTGATCGAGAACACCGACACGTCGGTGAGGCTGCCGAGCACGAACAGCCCGGCGAACGTGCCGAGGATCGCGATCAGGCCGATCACCAGCGGCAGCAGCGCCGCGACCACGCTGCCGAAGGCGAGCACCAGCAGCACCAGCGTGACCGGCACGGCGATGGCCTCGGCGATCGCGAGGTCCTTGCCGACCTGGGCGGTCAGGTCGTGCCCGACGGCCGCGGTGCCGCCCGCGGTGACCTCGATCGCCCCGAGGTCGCCGGTGTACCGGTCGACGAGCGCCTCGGTGTTCTCCCGCTGCTTCTTCTCGTCGCCCCTGACGTGGGCCAGCACCAGGGCCTCGCCGCCGTCGCGCGACTTCAGGGCCCGGGCGCCGGAGTCCCAGTAGGAGACCACGTTGGCGACGGCCGGCTCGGCCTTCAGCTCGCCGGTCAGCCGCCGCCCCTCGGCGCGGGCGGCGGCCGTGTCGGGCCCGCCGTCGGCCCGCACCAGCAGCACCAGGTTGGTCTCCCCGCCGAACCGCTCCTCCACCAGGGCCTGCGCCCGGGCGGAGGGGGCGTCCGGGTCCTGGTCGCCGCCGGGCTGGAGCTTGCCGAAGGCCCCGAGGCCCACGGCCGCCATGGCGACCACCGCGAGCACGGTCGCGGCCAGTACCAGGCGGGCGCGCCGCAGCGCGAGCCCGCTGATCCGATCGAGCACAGGAGTACCCCCGTAGAAAAGTTTACGATGTGAACATCAGTCTGACGAGCGCAAGGTAACACTGTCAACATCGGGCAGCATGAGGGGGTGGACACCATGAGGAGCCGACGCGACCGCTACCACCACGGGGACCTGCGCAACGCCCTGGTCGCCGCCGCCACCGAGCTGGCCCGCGCGGGCGGGCCCGAGGCGGTGGTGCTGCGGGAGGCCGCCCGCCGGGTCGGGGTGTCCGCCACCGCCGCCTACCGCCACTTCGACAACCGCCAGGACCTGCTCCTCGCGGTCAAGCTGGCGGCGCAGGAGCGGCTCGCCGACGCCATGGCGGGCGCCGTCGCCGCGGGCCCGACCCTGCCGGACCGCGGCGAGGAGGCCGAGCGCAGGCTGCGCGCCATGGCCCGCGGCTACATCGGCTTCGCGCTCGCCGAGCCTGGCCTGTACCGCTCGGCGTTCCAGCACCAGGACCTGCCGCCCAAGGAGCCGGGCAGGCACCCGCGGGTCCGCTCCTACGCGATGCTGGCCGAGGTGCTCGACGAGCTGCTCGCCGCCGGGCGCATGCCCGCGTCCCGCAGGCCGTACGCCGAGATAGCCGCCTGGTCGCCGCTGCACGGGCTGTGCCTGATGTTCCTCGACGGCTCCCTCGCCCTGCCCGGCGACGAGCAGCGCGACGAGGTCGTCGAGCGGGTCCTCGACGTGGTCGCCACGGGACTGCGGCACACCTGAGCGCCCCCGCGTGCCGCCGCCCCCTCGCGCGGCACGCCGTCCGCCCGCGCCACCCGAAGCGGTGACCCTCCGGGGCCGCGTCACCCGGGCCGCGCCACCCGGACCGCCCCACCCGGGCGGCGCCGTCCGGCCCGCGTCGGCCATGGGATGCCCACGTCCCGCCCATGGGCGTCCCACGGTTCGTCCATGGGGAGTACCCGCCGGGTACCGGTTCGGTAGCGGGGCGGCGCCCCGGCGCACGGGCGCCCGGACACCGCCGTAAGCTGTAGCGGTACTGATCCAGTGGGTTCCGGACGCGCCGGTCCCGCACCCGGGACCACCACCGGATCGCGCAGGTCACGACCGGGTCTCCCGGGTCGCCGGCACCCCGGGCCGTGACGCGTCGGTGCGGCGTGTCCGACCGGTGCTGGCCACGACCGACGGTGTAGAACGGGGATGTGACGGCAATGGCCCGAGGGACCATCTCCAGCATTCCCGCCGGGACCGGAAGTCCGGTCCGGGGCGGGAACGCGGTCCACGCCCGCCCCGCGGGCCGTCCGCTGTGACGGTCGAGGAGGAGCGCGACAGGCCGGGTCCCTCCGGTGCCCGCGCTCCTCGCGCAGCCACCCGGGGCGCCGCGGCCCGGCCGGACGGCGTGCTGGCCAAGGCGGCGCGCGAGAACTTCCCCGTGGCCCCCTTCTTCCTGCCCGCCCGCGCCCGCGCCGACCTCATGGCCGTCTACGGCTTCGCCCGCCTGGTGGACGACATCGGCGACGGCGACCTGCCGCCCGGCCGGGACGACGCGGCCTGGCTCGGCCTCCCCTCGGGCACCGAGGACCGCCTCGCCCTGCTCGACGCGCTGGAGGCCGACCTCGGCCGGGTCTTCACCGGCACCCCCCGCCACCCGCTGCTGCGGGCGCTGGTCCCCAGCGTGCGGCGGCACGCGCTCACCCCGGAGCCGTTCACCCGTCTGGTGGAGGCCAACCGCCGCGACCAGACGGTGCGCCGCTACGCCACCTGGGAGCAACTGCTCGAGTACTGCGAGCTGTCCGCCAACCCGGTCGGGCACCTGGTGCTGCGGATGACCGGCGCCGCCAGCCCCGAGCGGATCCGCCGCTCCGACGCGGTGTGCACCGCCCTCCAGGTCGTCGAGCACCTCCAGGACGTCGCCGAGGACCTCGCCCGCGACCGGATCTACCTGCCCGAGCGCGACATGGCGCGCTTCGGCGTCACCGAGGCCGACCTCGCCCGGCCCACCGCGAACCGGGCCGTGCGCGACCTGGTCGCGTTCGAGGCCGCCAGGGCCGGCGAGCTGCTGGAGGAGGGCACCGCGCTCGTGGCGAGCGTGCGCGGCCGGCTCAGGCTGCTGCTGGCCGGTTTCGTCGCGGGCGGGCGAGCCACCCTCGACGCGATCGCCGCGGCGCACCACGATGTGCTCCCCGGACCGCCGAAGGCGGGCAGGTCCGCCGTGCTCCGCGAGGTGGCTGCGACCCTGCGAAGGAAGAGGTGAACCAGCCCGTGGACGCTCCCCGAGCCTCCGGCGGCCCGCAGCCGTCCCTGCCTGTTCAGGCGGCCTACGACTACTGCGAGACCGTCACCGGGCTCCAGGCACGCAACTTCGCCTACGGCATCAAGCTGCTGCCCCCGCCCAAGCGGCGGGCCATGTCCGCCATCTACGCCTTCGCCCGCCGCATAGACGACATCGGCGACGGCACCGCGGACGCCGAGGTCAAGGCGCGGCGCCTGGCGGAGAGCCGTACGCTGCTGGAGCGGATCCGGTCCGGCGCCGTCCGCGAGGACGACACCGATCCGGTGGCCGTCGCGCTCGCGCACGCCGCGAACCGCTTCCCCATCCCGCTCGGGGCGCTGGACGAACTGATCGACGGTGTGCTCATGGACGTGCGCGGCACGGAGTACGAGACGTGGGACGAGCTGCGCCGGTACTGCCGCTGCGTGGCCGGGGCCATCGGCCGGCTCTCCCTGGGCGTGTTCGGCACCGTGCCCGGCGCCCGCGGCGCGGAGCGGGCCCCGGAGATCGCCGACACCCTGGGCCTGGCGCTCCAGCTCACCAACATCCTGCGCGACGTGCGCGAGGACGCCGCCAACGGCCGGGTCTACCTCCCCCGGGAGGACCTGGCCAAGTTCGGCTGCCCCGACGGCTTCGGGCTTGAGGCGTTCGGCGGGGGCACGGTGCCGCCGGGCGCCGACTTCACCGGCCTGGTCCGCTTCGAGGCCCGGCGCGCCGAAGGGCTGTTCGACGAGGGCCTGCGGCTGCTGCCCATGCTCGACCGGCGCAGCGGCGCCTGCGTGGCCGCGATGGCCGGGATCTACCACCGGCTGCTCGCCCGGATCACCGCCGACCCCGCGGCCGTCCTGCGCGGCCGGATCTCCCTGCCGGGCCACGAGAAGGCGTACGTGGCGCTGCGCGGCCTGACCGGCCTGCACCCGCGGCAGGCCGCCCGCGCCACCGCCGGCCGGGGTCGCTCGTGAGAGTGCCGGACGGCGGGCCGGGCGCCGGGCGCGGCAGCGCCCCCGCCCCGGCGCGGGTCCCGGGC
>NZ_BAAGTD010000035.1:0-97258 GCF_054782095.1 Streptomyces capparidis
GGCCGGCGCGCGGCTCGGGCACCCACGGCCCCGGGCGGCCCCGGCCCCGGGCGGCCCCGGCGCCGGGGCGGGGGCGCGGCGTCAGCCCGCGGCGGGCACCGCGTCGCCGGCCATCGCCGCGAACAGCGTCCGCAGCTCCGCGAGGGTCTCCCGGAGCATCACGTCCCGCTCGCCCTGCCCGGCGCGGGCCATCGCCGTGGCCGACTCGCAGATCGCGCCGTAGAGCATGGTGGCCAGCGGGTCCACCGGGCGGGCGGGGACCCGGCCCCGCTCCACCGCGCGCTCCACCGCGCCGCGCAACTGGCCGTAGCAGCCCTCGCGGACCTGCCGCAGCACCTCCCAGCCCAGCGCGCTCGGCGCGTCGAGCAGGGTGATCCGCTGCACCGCGGGGTCCATGCTGACCTCGAGGAAGGCGCGGCAGCCCGCGAACAGGGCCTCCCAGGAGTCGTCCCCGCCGCAGGCGCGGTAGGCGGCGGAGACCGCCTCGGCGATCCGCTCCTGCTCGCGCGCGCAGACCACCCGGAACAGCTCCTCCTTGTTGCGGAAGTGGTGGTACAGGGCGCCCTTGCTGACCCGGGCCCGCTCGCACACCGCCTCCAGCGAGGTGCCGGCGTAGCCCTCCCGGGCGAACAGCTCCCTGGCCGCCCTGAGCAGGTCACCGGCCGTGGCCTCGCTGCGCTCCTGCTGGGTCCGGCGCACGGGGCGGGGGCGGGAGGCGGTCATCCGGATCGGTCTCCTCGCCTGCGACGGGCCCGCCCGGGACGGGCGGCGGTGGGCCTGAGCTGGAGCTGGTGCGGCGTCGGGGCCGGGCCCGCGGCCGGGCGCCGGCGGCACCCGCGGCAGCGGGCGGCACGCCCCCGGACGGCGCCGTGCGCGAGCGGTGCCGTACACAAGCAGTGCCGTACACAACCACTGCCATGCACAAGCAGTGGGCAGCCGACATACCGACGTTCGGATTTTACCGATTCCATACCAGAAGCGTCAACGAGCGCACCCGCCGGCGCCGCCCGCTCGAGCGCCGCACCCGCGGGCCGCCAGCGAGCGCCGAGCGGCGGTCGAGCGCGGGTGGGGCGGCAGTGGACGGCGATGCCGCCGCCGTTCCACCGGGACCTGACGCCCTGTCCATCCGCCCTGTAAGTCCCGCTGCCACCGTGTCGGGCGCAGGCTGCCGAAAGGGGCGGAGGACGACATGCAGGTCAACCTTCTCGGATCACTCGAGGTCGTGGAGGACGGCGTTCCGCTGACCATCCCGGGCGAGAAGCTGAGGGCCATCCTCGCGGCGCTTGCGCTCACCCCGGGAACACCGGTGTCGAGGGACGACCTGATCGACGAGCTGTGGAGCGGCCGTCCGCCCCGCAACGCCGAGAACTCCCTCCAGGGCCACATCGCCAGGCTGCGCCGGATCCTGGCCGAGCGCACCGGCAAGCAGAGCCTGCGCGGCGTCATCCAGACCTCCTACTCCGGCTATGTGCTGGCCGTCCCCGGGCACGAAGTGGACGCGCTGCGCTTCCACGACCTGGTGGTGCACGCCGAGACCGCCCACGGGCAGCACCCGCGCCGCACCGTCACGGTGCTCACCGAGGCGCTGCGGCTGTGGCGCGGGCCCGCCCTGCTGGACGCGGGCCACGGCGCCATCTGCCGGGCGGCGTGCGCGCGCCTGGCCGAGACCCGGCTCACCGCCCGCGAGCAGTTGTTCGACGCCAAGCTCAAGCTGGACATGCACCGCTCCATCATCACCGAGCTGGAGCAACTGCACGTCCAGTACCCGCTGCGGGAGCGCTTCTGCGAGCAGTTGATGACGGCGCTGTACCGCTCCGGCCGCCAGGCCGACGCCCTGGACGCCTACCACCGCACCCGGCAGCGGCTGGCCCAGGACCTGGGCCTGGAGCCCGGGCAGGGGCTGCGCGCGAAGTTCCACGAGATCCTGCGGCAGGACCCGGCGTTGCTGTGACGCGGCGCGGCGCGGGCACCGCCGCCACCCGGGCGCGCCGCGCCGGGCGGCCACGGCCGGGACGTCAGCCGCCGACGTGTGCGCGGTGGGCTCCACCCGCGGCGCGCAGCCACAGCTCGCAGGTGACGGCAGGCTCGATCCGCGCGGGCGGCGCCGCCGCGTCGGCCGGGCCGAGCAGCGCCGCCCGCAGCGCGCCGGCGTCCACCAGACCCATGCGGGCCAGCCGGGAGTCCTCGGCCAGGGCGGCGAGCCGGTCGCGGGCCGCCCGGCCGCCCGGGGTGGCGGCCGCGGTGTCCGGCGCGGGGCGCCCGCCCGGCAGGGGGCCGGGCAGCACGCCCCGCATCGCCGCGGCCAGCAGCGGCCGGCCGCCCCGCGGCGCGTGCCGCGCCGTCACCTCCACCGACAGCGCGGCGGCCAGCACCCGGTCGTCGAGGAACGGCGCCGACAGCAGTTCACCCTGACGTGCCGCCAGATACTGGAAGCCCCGGGTGGCGCGGGCCACCGCGTGGACGGCCGCCAGGTCGCGGTGCGCGCCCGGTTCCGCGGCGAGCGCGGGCCCGCCCGGCTCCCGGGCCTCCCTCGCGGCCTCCCGGAGCAGGCCGGCCACCGCCTGGGCGGCGTCCCGCGTCACCCACGGGGCGAGCACCGGGCGGGGCCCCCAGCCGACGTCGGGGCCGGGCCCCGCGTCACGGGCCAGGTCCGCGGCGACGGCCTCCAGCCAGCGCGGGTACGGGCCGACGCGGGCCAGGGCGGCCAGGGTCGCGGGCAGCGGCCACCCCTGGTGGGCCGCCGCCGCGCGGACGGAGCGCAGCCCCGCGCGCGGCCCGGCGCGGAGCAGCTCGCGCAGCCAGGCGTGCCCGGCGCGGGTCACCGCGTCCGCGCCCGCCCCGGTCAGGTGCAGCAGCGGCCGGTGGCGTACGCCGCGGGCCAGCAGGTGCCCGAAGCGGGCCCGCTCGCTCCGGCGGCCGAACGGCTCGTCGAGCGGCTCCGCCCCGTCGAGCGGACCCGCGTGCGCCGGCGGGCACTCCGCGGCGGAGACGGCGTCGTGCCGCAGGGCGTACCCGGCGCGGCGCAGCCCGGCAGCGGCGCGGCGCGCCCAGGCCGCGTCGTCGTCCACGGGGCCCGGCCGGTCCGCCGTCAGCGCCACCACCTCCGCGCCCTCGCGCACGGCCAGCGAGCACACCGCCGCGGAGCCCGGGCCGCCGAGGTGCGCCACCACCGGGCGCCCCGCGGCCGCGGCCACCCGGGCGCGCACCGCCTCGGCCAGCGCCTCCCGCAGCGCCTGCGCGCCCGCCTCGGCCGGGACGCCGGGCACCGGGGGCGTCCACCACCGCACCTCCTGGGCGCCGCCCCACGGCCGCAGCACCACGGCCCACCCGGGCGGCACCGCCCGCACCGCGCGGTCCCAGGCGGGCTGCCACGCCAGCGGCCAGGGAGCGCCGGGGAACAGCAGCCGCGCCGCGAGCCGCGCCGGGTCCACCCGCGCCCGCACCAGCCGGGCCACCACGTGCGCCTGGTCCCCGGCGACGGGCACGCCGTCCGCGCTGCCGTGGTGGACCCGGCGCAGCCCGGACGCGGTGCCCTGGACCCGGGTGGCACCCCGGCAGGAGCCGACCAGGTGGACGCTGCCGGGGACGCGCGCGTACAGGTCGGCGAGGTCGCCGCCGCGGCGCACCCGGGCGGCCAGGGCGGCCAGCTCGGCGTCCGTCACCGCGTGCTCGCCGATGAGGGCGACCGCGCACCCGCGGGCGTGCCCGACCGCGATCCGCCACGGGGCGAACCGCCCGACGATCCAGGGCCGCCCCGACGGGTGCGGCAGCTCGGCCGCCCCCGGGCACAGCTCGCGCAGCGCCCGCACCACGCGGAGGCTGTCGTCCACGTCGGGGAAGGCCACGAACCAGGGCCCCTCGCCGGGGATCACGGGCGTACCCCGCCGGACCCGGCCGCCGCCACCGTCACCGTCACCGTCACCGCCACCGTCGTCGCGGCGCTCACGCGCGGCCTCGTTCCGGCCGGGGCCGCAGGGGTCCCCCGGCGTCGCCGGGCTGACCCGCGGTCAGCGGGCGGAGGCGGCCGGGGCGGACCAGTGGGGGACGTTCGTGGACACGCATTCCGCTCACCCCTCGTTCGAGACGCGGGCGCGCACACCCGGCAGGCGGCCGTTCGCCTGCGCATCCTCGCAGCCGGGCGGAGCGGGGATGAAGGGCGGTCCGCCGAGTTCACCCGTGCAGGTGGACGGCCGGTGACCTGACCGAATCGGGCTCAGCTCAACTGGGTCTCGCGGCTCAGCAGCGCCCCGTGCGCGTCGTACTCCTCCACCGCCTCGATGTACTGGCCCTTGCGGACGGGGAAGGCGTAGCCGCGGAACGCGGTGCCCGGCACGGCGGCCACCTCGGCGGTGCGCCGCTCGCCGCCGGCGTAGGTGATCACGGCCCGCGCGACGTCCGGCCCGGGCTGGGCGGCGAGGACCCGGCTGCGCGCGGCGCCCGGCTCGTCGACGACGTGCACCCCCGCCTGGGGGACGACGTCCCGCGGGCCCGCCACCGGGGTGCAGCCCGACCAGGGCCCGCCCTCGGCGTCCACCCGCGTCCCGCCGATCAGGATGCGCTCGCACAGCAGCCCCCGCGCCTGGGGGCCGCGCTCCTCGTGGTAGTCCGCGGGCAGTCGGGGGTGGTACTCCAGCCGCACCGACCAGGACAGGCCGTCCATCGTCCCGGAGGCGACCCCGGTGGAAGTGACGGCGGACGGCGGGGTGCGCGGCGGTGACGCGGGCGCCGCCGTCCTGGTGCTGCCCGACGGCTGGGTGCCCTGCGGGCCCGCCGCGCCGAGGACGGTCGTGCCCACGCCAACGGCCACGACCGCGCAGACGGCGGCCGCGACCAGGGCGCGGTTGCGGGCGCGGCGGGCGCGCCCGGCGCGCACGATGTCCGCCACCGGCGCGGGCGCCGGCTCGTGGCGGCGGGCGGCGCGCTCCAGGGCGTGGCGCAGGTCGTCCTCCGCGGGGTCGGGACCGCGGCGCGCGGGGGTGCTGCGGTGGTGCGAGGTCATGCGGACTCTCCCAGGCTGGTGCCGGTGAGGCAGTGGGCGGCGAGCGCGGGGTGGGCGCGGAGCTTGGCCAGCGCCCGCGACGCCTGGCTCTTGACCGTGCCCACGGAGCAGCCCAGGATCCGGGCCACCTCCTCGGCCCCGAGGTCGTCCCAGTAGCGGAGCACCACCACCGCGCGCTGCCGCTCGGGCAGCGTGGCGAGGGCCTCCATCAGGGCGTCCCGCTGCTCCACGCCCCGGCCGCCGCAGGACCGGTCGGGGGTGTCCGGCAGGAACGGCGTCAGCAGGTGGACGACGCGCCTGCGGCGGTGGCGGCTGCGGTTGTTGTTGACCAGGGCACGGCGCACATAGCCGTCGGCCTCGTCCCTGCGCACCCGCGGCCACTGCGCGTAGACCTTGATCAGCGTGGTCTGCACGAGGTCCTCCGCCTCGTGGAAGTCGCCGGTGAGCATGTAGGCGGTGCGCACCAGGTGCGCCCAGCGGGCGGTGGTGAACTCCGCGAAGTCGGCGTCGCCGCCGTCGATTCTGCCGGTGAGCAAGAGGGCTGTCCCTGCGGTCCTCGGGTCCGGTCGGGGTCGGTGGGGCGGCACGGGCCCGGCGTCCCGGGGACCGCGCCGCTCCTCGGTCGGTCAGCGCCAGAAGGTGTCGTGGGTGAGGCGCTCGCCCCTCGCGTCGAAGGTGTCGACGGACGCGATCGTCTCGCCCTCGCCGATCGGCACGGCGAACGCCCGGTGGGCGGTGCCGGGCAGCCGGACCACCCGGGCGGCGCGGCGCTCGCCGTCGGCGAAGGTCAGCTCGCCGCGCACGGTGGCGGCGTCCGTGGTGGCCACGAACACCCGCGTGCCGCTGAGCCCCTTGTCGGACAGGCCGCGCAGGGCGGCGCCCTGCCTGGTGTCGCGGGGCCCGGCCACCACCTCGCACCCGGCCCACGGGCCGCCCCGCGCGTCCACCAGGACGCCGCCGATGACGGTGCGCTCGCACAGCAGCGCGTCACCCCGCATGCCCGGCTCCTTCGGGAAGCCGTCCGGCAGGGCCCGGTGGTACTCCAGCGTCACCGACCACGCCTTGCCGTCCGTGTTCCCCGAGTTGACGGTCCGCTGGACGGCGGGCGCCGCCGCGGTGCCCGCCCTCTGCTCCGGCGCCGTGCGCGGCTCGGCCGCGGCGGGCCGCGCGGAGGCGTCCTGCGCGGCGTCCTGCGCGGCGTCCTGTGATGCGGAGGGCGCGACGGACGGCCCCGCGAAGGCCGTGGCGGTGGCCGGGACGGCCGCCACCGCGGCGGCGACGGCGGCCGCGGCCGCGAGGTTCCTCATCCGTGTCCTGGACACAGTGCTCCTTGTGCGGTTCCGGGGGGCGCGCGGAGTGGCGCCCCACCACCCCCGCATACTCCGTCCGCGCCGGAAGGGTTGCACGGGGCGCCCACCGCAGATCGGCGAGCACCCGCTCGGTGTCGCGGTCCCGCACCCCGGTGTCGCCGTACAGCGGCGGCCGGGGGTGCGGGCGGCGGCGGTGGCCCCGCTCCAGCGCCGCGACGACGAGCACGGTCAGGCCAAGGCCGAACAGGGCGGTCAGCACCGGGTGCCGCCGGGCGCGGGGCTCGCCGGGTTCACGGCCAGGGCCTTGAAGAAGGTGTAGTGGAACGTCCCGCCGTCCCGCGCGGTGCGGCGCAGGTCGGCGATGCCCCGCTCCCATTCGCCGGGCGTGGTCAGGCCCGCGGCCAGCGCGTCCTCCCGGACGGAGGCGACCATGGCGGTGAAGGTGCCCAGGGTGAAGCCCTCCACCAGCGCGGGCCGGGTCCGGTCGGCGTAGACGGTGCGCGGGCGCACGGTCACGTCCGCGTACCCGGCCGCGGTGAGCAGCGGCTGGAGCCTGCGGCCGATCAGCGCGTCCCCGCCCCCGGCGGCCTGGAGCCGGACCAGGCAGTCGACCGCCGCGCGGGCGGGGGCGCTGTCGGGGTGGAACAGCGCCGAGCCGTGGTCCCCCTCGATCACGGTGACGGTGCCGCCCGGCCGCAGCACCCGGCGCAGCGCGGCCAGCGCGCCCTCGGGGTCCCGCAGGTGCTCCAGGACGAAGCAGACGAACACGTGGTCGAACGAGGCGTCCGGGAACGGCAGGTCGAACAGGTCGGCGCGCACCCACTCCACCGCGGCCCCCGGCGCCTGCGCGGCCACCCGGGCCCGGGCGCGGGAGAGGGAGGAGGCGGAGA
Organism: Streptomyces capparidis; assembly: GCF_054782095.1. NCBI lineage: Bacteria > Bacillati > Actinomycetota > Actinomycetes > Kitasatosporales > Streptomycetaceae > Streptomyces > Streptomyces capparidis. The sequence goes on from NZ_BAAGTD010000035.1 coordinate 7,200, forward strand.
GGTCCACGGCGGTGAAGCGCGCGCCCGGGCTGCCCGCCACCAGGTGCACCGTCTGCGCGCCGACGCCGCAGCCGGCCTCCAGCACCCTGCTGCCCGCGGGGTAGGCCGTGCCGGAGTGCAGCAGCGCGGCCAGGGTGTCCGCCTGCCCGCCGAGCCTGCGGGCCTCGTCGGGCGAGTAGCCGTGCACATAGCGGGCGGACGGGCCCGCGGCGGCGCCCGGGAGCGCGGCGGCGGCGGGGGATCCGCCGTCGGGGCCCTCCGCGCCGCGGGCCGCCTCCCGCGGCGGGCGGGCGCGGAGGGGGGAAGCGTCGGTCGGTGTGTTCATGCCCCTCACCCTGCTGCCACAATGGCCCGGTGAACAGGTCCAATGGACACGCTCCCGGCAGGTCCAAAATCGCCGGATCCCGGGCTTTCGGCTCCGACTTCCTCCAACTGGACCTGGGCGACGCGCCGCCCGGCGGCCTCACCAGCAGGCTGGCCCTGCGGCTGCGGCTGGCCATCTCCGACGGGCGACTGCCGGTCGGCAGCAGGCTGCCCGCCACCCGGGTGCTCGCGGCGGAGCTCGGCGTGTCCCGCGGCGTGGTCACCGAGGCGTACCAGCGGCTGGTCGAGGACGGGCACGTGGCCGGGCGCGGCCGCAACGGCACGGTCGTCGTCGCCGCCCCCGCCCGCGCGTCCGCGCCACCGCCCCCCGCGGCGCCGCCACCGGACGCGGACGTGTTCGCCGCCCCGCCGGGCGCCGACGCCTTCGACGCGCTGCGCGCCGCCCCGGCCCGGATCGACTTCTCCCCCGGCCTGCCCGACCTCGCCGCGTTCCCCAGGGCGGCCTGGCTGCGGGCCGAGCGCTCGGTGCTGGCGGAGCTCTCCGCGTCCGCGCTCGGCTACGGCGACCCGCACGGCACCCCCGCGCTGCGCCGCGCCGTCGCCGGCTGGCTGGCCCGCAACCGGGGCGTGCGCGCCGACCCGGAGCGGGTCGTCGTGGTGGCGGGCACCGCCCAGGCGCTCGGCCTGCTCGCCCGGGTGCTGCACGGCGACGGGCTGCACGAGGTGGCCGTGGAGGACCCCGGCTCGCTGGGTGTGCGCCAGCACCTGACCGCCGCGGGGCTGGCCACGCCGCCGGTGCCGGTCGACGCCGAGGGCGTGCGCGTGGACGCGCTGCGCGCCGGCGGCGCTCCCGCGGTGCTGCTCACCCCGGCGCACCAGTTCCCGACCGGGGTGGTGCTCGGCGGCCGGCGGCGCCGCGCCCTGCTGCGGTGGGCGCAGGAGGGCGGCCTGGTGCTGGAGGACGACTACGACGCCGAGCACCGCTACGACCGGCCGCCGGTCCCGGCCCTGGCGTCGATGCTGCCGGAGCGGGTCTGCTACGCCGGGAGCGTCTCCAAGCTGCTCGCGCCCGCGCTGCGGGTGGGCTGGGTGCTGGTGCCGCCGCGCCACCAGGACGCGCTGGTGGCCGCCAAGCGCTGCGCGGACCTCGGCAACCCGGCGCTGCCGCAACTGGTGCTCGCGGCGCTGATGGAGTCGGGCGAGCTGGAGCGCCATCTGCGGCTGCTGCGCCGGCGCCACCGCCGCCGCAGGGACGCGATGATCGAGGCGATCCGGGCGCATCTGCCGGGCGCGCGCGTGCACGGCGCGGCGGCGGGCCTGTACCTGACGGTCACCTACGGCGAGGGGCCCGACGACACCGCCGTGGCCGCGGCCTGCCTGGAGCGCGGGGTGAAGGTGCAGCCGCTGTCCTGGCACCGGCAGCGCCCCGGCGAGCCCGGCCTGGTCCTCGGCTACGCCGCGACGGCGCCTTCGGCCATCGCCGAGGGCGTGGCGGCCGTCGGGGCGGTGCTGCGCCGGACGGGCGGCGGGGCCGGCCGCGCCGGGTCCCTTACCTCGAAGGAGTGAACACATGCGGCGTGACGGCGCACCCGTACGGGCGTTGGAGGTACGACAAGCCCGCCGCGAGCGCGCCATGAGCCCCCACGAGAGTGAACGACGTGCCCACCCCCCAGCAGACGATTCGGCAGCGGGTCGTCCGGCGCACCCCCGCCCCGTCCGCGCTCCGCACGACGGCGGGCGAATTCCCGCGTAACCTTCCGTGGCTTCGCTCGTTGACCCTCATGCAGGTCGAGCGGACACCGCCGTCGATCGCCAGCCCGATGACGGACGCACCCGGAAGAACCGACGCGCTCCGAAAATGGTGCGCCCGGAAGATGGTGCATGTCGCATGGATGCGCCCGATGGCGGATGCCGCCGATGGCGCGTGTCCCCGCTGAAACGTCCCGGTGGGGCGAGTGGGACTCGAACCCACGACCCACGGATTATGAGTCCGCTGCTCTAACCGGCTGAGCTATCGCCCCGAGACGGCACGTCGCTGGACAACGTCCGTACCGTCTGCCGCAGCATAGCCGTTCATAGGATCTGTCGCCCCAGCGGGGGCCCAACGTCGATCTTCGGCCCCGGCGGGCGCGGTCACCCTCCGCGCACACGCACAACGGCCCCTGCGGATGCACCGCAGAGGCCGTTTCGCGCGCTCCCCCGACTGGACTCGAACCAGTAACCTGCCGGTTAACAGCCGGCTGCTCTGCCAATTGAGCTACAGGGGACTGTGCCACTCATTCCCTACACACCGAGGATCGTCGCCTTCACTTCCGGCGGCGGGCGCTCGCTGCGAGACATACAGTAGCGCAACCTGGGGGGTGCTCCGCCAATCGGATTCGCCGGCGGTTCGCCCGGGTAGGCGCTGGTCGGCAGGACAGCGGGCCGGACAGCGGGCCGGACAGGCAAGGACGAGCAGCCACAGGAGGACGGAGCCATGCGCTATCGGCTGGTGTTCATCAGCGGAGTGGCCGTCGGGTACGTGCTCGGCACCAGGGCGGGCCGCGAACGCTACGAGCAGCTTCGCAAGAGCGCGAACCGGTTCACCCAGAACCCCGCGGTGCACGACGCGGTGAAGAACGCCAAGGACACCGGGCGCTCCGTGGCCGCGAAGGCGGCGGACGCGGTGGTCGGGAAGGTCGGCGACAAGCTGCCGGAGAGCGTGGCCGAGCGCGTTCGCGACCTGCGGCAACGCGATTCGGACGACGACTGGGGCGGCAGCGGGGCCTGAGCGGGCGACCCCGTGCCCGGGTCCATATGATCTAGGGCATGGGGTATGTCGCCGGGATCGATTGCTCGTCGCAGTTCACCACCATCGTCGTCTGCGACGGCGACACCGGCGCGGTGCTGCGGCACGGGCACGCCCCGCACCCCGAGCTGCCGGGGCAGGTCGAGAAGACCGAGATCGACCCGCAGGCGTGGCTGCTCTCCCTCGGCGAGGCGGCCGCGGGCGGGCTGCTGGAGGGCGTGCAGGCCATCGGGATATCGGCCCAGCAGCACGGCATGCTGGCGCTGGACGCGGGCGGGGTGATGGTGCGGCCCGCGGTGCTGTGGAACGACAAGCGGGCCACCGGCGCCGCCGCCGACTTGGTCGAGGAGCTCGGCGGGCCGGGCGCCTGGGCGCAGGCCGTGGGCACCGTGCCGCAGGCCGCGTCCGTCGTCGCCAAGCTGCGCTGGCTGGCGCGGTCCGAGCCGGTCTCCGCCCGCCGCACCGCCGAGGTGCTGCTCCCCCACGACTGGCTCACCTGGCAGTTGCTGGGCCGCCCGGCGCGGCGCACCACCGACCGCGGGGACGTGTCGGGCACCGGCTACTGGTCGGCCGCGACCGGCGAGTACCGGCCCGACCTGGTGGAGCTCGCGCTCGGCCACCAAGTTGCGCTGCCGCACGTGCTGGGGCCCGCCGAGCCCGCCGGGCACACCCCCGAGGGGCTGCTGATCTCCGCCGGGACCGGGGACAACATGGCAGCGGCGCTCGGGCTCGGCGTGGGGCTCGGCGACGCGGTGGTCTCGCTCGGCGCGTCGTCCAGCATCTTCGCGGTGCACGACGCGGCGCTGACGGACACCGGCGGCACGATCACCTCGTTCGCCGACGCCACGGGCCACCATCTGCCGATGGTGCACACCCTGAACGCCGCCCGGGTGCTGCGCGGCACCGCGGAGCTGCTCGGCCTGGAGCTCGACGGCCTGTCGGAGCTGGCGCTGCGCTCCACGCCGGGCGCGCACGGCCTGGTGCTGCTGCCCTATCTGGAGGGCGAGCGCACCCCCTTCCTGCCGCACACCGCGGGGACCCTGGCCGGGCTGCGCCGGGAGAGCATGAAGGCCGAGCACCTGGCGCGCGCCGCGGTGGAGGGCATGCTGTGCGGCCTCGCCGACGCCCTGGATGTGCTGCGCAGCCGCGGCGTGGCGGTGCGCCGGGTGTTCCTGCTGGGCGCGGCGGCGAACCTGCCCGCGGTGCGGCAGCTCGCGCCCCTGGTGTTCGGCGCGCCCGTGGTCGTGCCGCCCCCGGCCGAGTACGCGGCCATCGGCGCGGCCAGGCAGGCCGCGTGGACGCTGCGCAACCTGACCGGAGCGCCGGCGCCCGAGCCCCCGCCGTGGGCCGCCGTCCCGGTGGAGACCGGGCCCGAGCTGACCGAGGAGGAGGTGTCCGTCGGCCGGGCGGTGCGCCTCCAGTTTCAGGCGGTGCGCGACCAGATCCACCCCGAGGCGTTCGGCGGCGGGTGACGTCCGCGGGCGCGCGGGTCAGTCCAGGTAGCCGCGGAGCTGGTCGGCGAAGGCGTGGTCGCGGAGCTTGCTCAGCGTCTTGGACTCGATCTGGCGGATGCGCTCGCGGGTGACGCCGAAGATGCGGCCGATCTCCTCCAGGGTGCGCGGGCGGCCGTCGGCGAGGCCGTAGCGGAGCTGGACGACCTTGCGCTCGCGCTCTCCCAGCGTGGACAGGACCGCCTCCAGGTGCTCGCGCAGCAGCAGGAAGGCGGCGGACTCCACCGGGGAGGCGGCGTCGCCGTCCTCGATCAGGTCGCCGAGGGCGACGTCCTCCTCCTCACCGACCGGGGCGTGCAGCGACACCGGCTCCTGGGCGAGCCGCAGCACCTCGTTGACGCGCTCCTCGGGCAGCTCCAACTGGGCGGCCACCTCGGCGCTCGTGGGCTCGTAGCCGCGCTCCTGGAGCAGGCGGCGCTGGACGCGCACCACGCGGTTGATCAGCTCCACGACGTGCACGGGGACCCGGATGGTGCGGGCCTGGTCGGCCAGCGCCCGGCTCATGGCCTGGCGGATCCACCAGGTGGCGTAGGTGGAGAACTTGTAGCCGCGCGCGTAGTCGAACTTCTCGACGGCGCGGATCAGCCCGAGGTTGCCCTCCTGGACCAGGTCGAGCATGGTCAGGCCGCGCCCGACGTAGCGCTTGGCGACGGAGACGACCAGGCGGAGGTTGGCCTCGATCAGGCGGCGCTTGGCGATGCGGCCCAGGACGACGAGCTGGTCGAGCTCGTCGGCGAGGGCGGAGTCCAGGCAGGGGTGGCCGGCGAGCTTGGCCTCGGCGAACAGCCCGGCCTCGACCCGGCGGGCGAGCTCGACCTCCTCGGCCGCGGTGAGCAGCGGGATGCGGCCGATCTCGCGCAGGTACTGGCGGAAGAGGTCGGCGGAGGGGCCGGCCATGTCCTCGCGGGCGGGGCGGTCCGGCACGGCGTCGAGGGCGGCGGCCTCGGGGGGCTCCTCCAGGGCCTCGACGTCCGGCTCGACGTCGGCGTCGGCCTCCGCGTCGGTGTCCGCGACGGTTTCGGGGTCGGCGCCGGGGGCCGGGTCGTCCACGGGGGCGGCGGCCGCCGGGTCCCGGGGCGGGCGCGGGCGGTCGGTGAGGGGCGCCGCGAGCCGTTCGGGTGACCGTGGGTCGCCGGGGTCGGGCTCGGCGGACTCGGCGGCGGTGACCGGGACGGTGGTGGTTTCTGCGGTGACGGAAAGCACTTGCGTCGGCACGGAGACGGCCTCCACGGTAAGCGCGGACAGCGGTGGGGCGACTGGCTGGACGGGGTCGTGCGACACCGGAGCGGAGGCGGCCGAGCCGCCCGTCCGGTACTTCGTCGGCGGAAGGCCCGGGGAACCAGGAGTCCCGCGCTCCGATGACTGGGGCACCGCAACCCAGTGTGGGGTACGACACACCGCCGCCACGAGAGGGCGGCGAAACTTTTTCCGGCAATGGTCGCACTGTGCGATCAAATGATTACTGGAGTACCGCCGGGGGACGGAGAACGAGCGGACCGCGGGGTTCCCGCAGCCGGACGGGGGTCACAGGGCGGCGGCGCCCTTGTCCTCCAGGGCCCGGCGGTACTGCTGGAGCGCCCACAGCTCCTGCTGCACCGGCCCGGCCTCCTCCGGGTTCACCCGCGCGCCCAGGCGCCGCAGATAGGCGTGGGCCTCGGCCTCCCGCTGCCGCACCGCCCGCAGCCGCACGGCGACCAGCCACTGGCCCGCGTACAGCGCGTCCGGCTCCCGGGGCGTCTGAAGCGGCTCCACGGCCAGCTCGGTGACCAGGGAGCGCACCGTGTCGTCCGGCGCCGCGTCCCGCACCCGGGCCAGGAAGCCGCCGTCCGCGCCGGTGGTGCCGCCCGCCTCGGCGACGGCGCGGCGCACCTGGGCGTACGGCGGGGCGGTGAACTCCTCCACCTCGTAGGCGTCGAACGCCGGGGAGACCAGCTCGGGGCGCTGGAGGGCGAGCTTGAGCAGCTCGCGCTCGGCCTGGAGCTCGCGGTCGGCGGGGTCCGGGGAGGGGCGGGCGGCGGGGCGCGGGGCGGGCGCGGGCTGCTCCCGCCCGGCGCGGCCGGGCGGCTGGGCGCCGCGCTCGCGCCGTTCGCGCTCCCAGCGGGCGAGTTGGGCGACCCGGCGGATGACCGCGCTCTCGTCCAGCACGCCCAGCATCGAGGTGAGCTGCCGGCCGTAGGACTCACGGACCCACTGGTCCTTGATCCGGGCGACGACCGGCACCGCGGCCTCCAGCGCGGCGGCCTGGCCCTCGGGCGTCTCCACGTCGTACCGGTCGACCATGCTGCGGATCGCGAAGTCGAACAGGGGCCTGCGGTGCTCCACCAGGTCCCGCACCGCCGCGTCGCCCTTGGCCAGCCTGAGGTCGCAGGGGTCCATGCCGTCGGGGCCGACCGCGATGAAGGTCTGCGTGGCGAACTTCTGGTCGCCCTCGAACGCGCGCAGCGCCGCCTTCTGCCCGGCGGCGTCGCCGTCGAAGGTGTAGACGACCTCGCCGCGGAACTCGGAGCTGTCCATCAGCAGGCGCCGCAGGATCTTGATGTGGTCCTCGCCGAACGCGGTGCCGCAGGTGGCGATCGCCGTGGTGACGCCCGCGAGGTGGCAGGCCATGACGTCGGTGTAGCCCTCGACGACGACCGCGCGCCCGGACTTGGCGATCTCCTTCTTGGCGAGGTCGATGCCGTACAGGACGTGTGACTTGCGGTAGATCGGGGTCTCGGGGGTGTTGAGGTACTTCGGACCGTTGTCGTCGTCGCGCAGGCGGCGGGCGCCGAAGCCGATCACCTCGCCGGTGATGTCCCTGATGGGCCACAGCAGCCGCCCGCGGAAGCGGTCCATCGGGCCGCGGCGGCCCTCGCTGGCCAGCCCGGAGAGCAGCAGCTCCTTGTCGCTGAAGCCGCGGCCGCGCAGGTATCGGACCAGGTTCTCCCAGCCGGCGGGGGCGTAGCCGAGGCCGAAGTGGCGTGCCGCCGCCGCGTCGAAGCCGCGGTCGGCGAGGAACGCGCGGGCGATCTCCGCCTCCGGCGTGGTCTCCAGTTGCTCGGCGTACCAGGCGGCGGCAACCTTGTGCGCCTCCACCAGTCGGGTGCGCTCGCCCTGCTGGCGGCCGGGGGTGTAGCCGCCCTCCTCGTAGCGCAGGGCGATCCCGGCCTGGGCGGCGAGGCGCTCGACGGCCTCGGCGAACGTGATGTGCTCCAGCTTCATCACGAAGTCGAGGGTGTCGCCGCCCTGCTGGCAGCCGAAGCAGTAGTACAGCCCCTTGGACGGGCTGACCTGGAAGGACGGGGTCTTCTCCTCGTGGAACGGGCACAGGCCCTTCAGGTTCCCCCCGCCCGCGTTGCGCAGTTGGAGGTACTCGGAGACGACCGCGTCGATGGGGATCGCGTCCCGGACCGCCTTGACGTCCTCGTCCCTGATCCTGCCTGCCACGCGGCGATTCTACGGGGCTGGGTGGGTGGGAGAAGAAAGTGCGGCTGGGTGGGTGGGAGAAGACGGTGCGGCTTGGCGGGTGGGGGGAGGGGTGCGGCGGGGCGGGCGGCGCGGGGGCGCGGCTGCCGGGGCGGCCGGGCCCGGTGCCGTCCGACCTGGGTCAGCGGGTGGTGCGGTGCACGAAGACGAAGTGCGGCCCGATCGGCGGCACGTCGAACTCCTCGCCCACCGCCGTGAAGCCGCCGCGCTCGTAGAAGCCGCGGGCGCTGGTGCGGCCGTTGCACCACACCAGCTCGGCGCCCTGCTCGGCGGCGCGCTCCACTCCGGCGCGCAGCAGCGCGGCGCCGTAGCCCAGGCCGCGCACGGACGGGTCGGTGCCCATGCCGCGGAAGCGGTAGGCCTTGGCCTGCGGCTCGCCGGGCCACGGCTCGGGGAAGAAGGTGACGCAGCCCACCACGCGGCCCTCGCCGTCCCAGGCGGCGAGGTGGAAGGTGTCCGGGTGGCCGTCCTGCGGGTAGTGGGCCGTCTCGCGGGGCAGCCCGGCGCGCAGCACCGCGTGGCGGAGGTCGAAGATCACCTCCAGCGGGGCGGGGGCGGTTCTCCTGCGGGGCGCGTCCGTGGTTGTCATGATCCGGACGTTACACGAGTCAGCCCCGCAGGGCCGTGGCGCCCGTTACACGCGGCCCACCGGGGCGGTCCTCCCCGGTGGCCCGGAGCCCGTCAGACCAGCGACTCCAGCGGGGTGGCCGGGTCGGACAGGCGCTCGGGATCGACCTCCACGCCCGCGCGGATCAGCGCCTGCACCGGCTCGGTGACGTCCCAGACGTTGACGTTCATCCCGGCCAGCACCCGGCCCTCCCTCAGCCAGAACGCGACGAACTCGCGCTTGCCGAGGTCGCCGCGGCACACCACCTGGTCGTAGCTGCCGGGCGGGGCGTGGCCCGAGTACTCCATGCCCAGGTCGTACTGGTCGCTGAAGAAGTAGGGGACGCGGTCGTACGCGACGTCGCGGCCGAGCATGGCGCGGGCGGCGGCGGGTCCGCCGTTGAGCGCGTTGGCCCAGTGCTCGACGCGCATGCGGCGGCCGTAGCGGGGGTGCTCGGCGCAGGCGACGTCGCCCGCGGCGTGGATGTCGGGGTCGGAGGTGCGCAGCGCCCGGTCCACCGCGATGCCGCCGCCCTCCTCCGGGGCGGCCAGGGCCAGGCCCGCCGCCTCGGCGAGCGCGGTGCGGGGGGCGGCGCCGACGGCGGCCAGCACCGCGTGCGCCGGGTACTCCTCGCCGTCGTCGGTGTGCGCGGCGAACACCATGCCGTCCTGCCCGGTGATCTCGGCGAGCCGCCCGCCGAAGTGGAAGCGCACCCCGTGCTCGCGGTGCACGTCGGCCAGGAGGGAGCCCAGCTCGGGGCCGAGCACGGAGTGCAGCGGGGTGGGCTCGGGCTCGACCACGGTGACCTCGACGCCGTAGCCGCGGGCCGCCGCCGCCACCTCAAGGCCGATCCAGCCGGCCCCGGCGATCACCAGGGTGCCGTTCTCCCGGCCGAGACCGGCCAGGACCCCGCGCAGCAGCTCGGCGTGGGCGACGCGGCGCAGGTGGTGCACGCCGGCCAGGCCGGTGCCGGGGATGTCCAGGCGGCGTGGCTCGGCGCCGGTGGCCAGCAGCAGCTTGTCGTACCTGACCGAGGTGCCGTCGCCGAGGCGGACGGCCTTCGCGGACCGGTCCAGGTGGGTGACGGTCTGGCCGAGGTGCAGCTCGATGTCGTGGTGGGCGTACCAGGCGGCGTCGTGCACGGACAGGGAGGCGCGGTCGGCCTCCCCCTTGAGGAAGCCCTTGGACAGCGGCGGGCGCTCGTAGGGGTGGTCGCGTTCGTCGCCGATGAGGATGACTCTGCCGGTGAACCCCTCCGACCGCAGGGTCTCGGCCGCCTTGGCCCCGGCCAGGCCGCCTCCGACGATCACGAACGTCTGGTCTGCGTCCACCACCGTGTTCTCCGATCTCGTGTCGTACCCGGTGCGCTCCGCCTCGCCCTCCCCGAGCCTGCCGTTCCCCGGCTCCCCCCGCGCGCCGGCCGCGCGGCCGGCGTCCGCCGCCGTGCCCCGCGCCACTCCCCCGCCCGCCCTGCCTCGCTGCCCTGCTTCGGCGGCCCCGCTTCGGCGGCCCTGGCCTCGGCGGCTCTCGTTCCGCCCGGTTCCGCCCTGGTCCGGGGTCCGTTCCCGTGCCGTTCACCTCCGGGGCGGGCCGCTGCCGCGGGACGGGGGGGGCGCGCGAGGTTTTCTCGAGTCGCCCTTGAGCGTGCCGCAACGGACCGCCGCCGTGAAGAGCCCGGCACCGGCCGGCCCATTGTCCCCTCCGGCGTCCTCGGTGATCAAAGCCGCGCGCGGGCCGCGGCGGGAACCGGCCGATCGCCGCCCCGCCGCGTCCCGCCGCGCGCGGGCCGGCTCACACCGCGGCGGGGCCGCCGGTCAGCCGCCGGTGCAGGGCCGAAGCCGAGGCGTCGGTGAGCGAGGCGATCTGGTCCACGACGACCCGCAGGCGGGCCCGGTCGTCCCCGGCCTGCCGGAACAGGGCGCGGAACGGCGGGGCCAGGCCGTCCGGGGCGCGGCGGACCAGGGCCTCGCTCAGCTCGGTGAGCACCACCCGCTGCTGTGTGCGCCGTCTGGCCTGGTCGGCGCGCTGCATCACATAGCGGTCGGCCACCGCCTTGAGGACCGCGCACTCGGCGCGGGCGGAGCGCGGGACCACCAGGCCCGCGCGGTAGCGGGTGAGCCGCCCCGGGCCGTGGGCGGCGCGGGTGGCCCGCTCCGCGGCGAGGCAGAACCGGCCGATGAGCTGGCTGGTGGCGTCCTTCAGCCGGGCCTCGGCGACCGCGGAGCCGTCGTAGGAGTGCGGCCACCACTCCTGGTCGTGCAGCCGGTCCAGGGCCTGCGACAGCTCCTCGGGGTCGGCGTCCGGGGCGTAGCGGCGGGCGGCGAGGGCCAGCAGTTCGCGCCGCTCGGGCTCGGCGAGCAGCATCGCCGGGTCCAGGTGGCCCGCGTGCAGGCAGTCCTCCAGGTCGTGCACCGAGTAGGCGACGTCGTCGGCCCAGTCCATGACCTGCGCCTCGAAGCAGCGCCGCCCCTCGGGGGCGCCCCGGCGCAGCCAGTCGAAGACCGGACGGTCGTCCTCGTAGACGCCGAACTTGGGCGAGGCGGGGTCCCGCGGGTGGCCGCCGCGGGGCCAGGGGTACTTGGTGGCGGCGTCCAGGGTGGCGCGGGTGAGGTTGAGGCCGACGCTGCGCAGCTCGTCACCGTCCCGGACGAAACGTTTCGGCTCGATGCGGGTGAGCAGCCGCAGCGACTGCGCGTTGCCCTCGAAGCCGCCGCAGGCCGACGCCACCTCGTCCAGGACCCGCTCGCCGTTGTGGCCGAACGGCGGATGGCCGAGGTCGTGCGCCAGGCAGGCGGCCTCCACCAGGTCCGGGTCGCAGCCGAACGCGGCCCCGAGCTCGCGGCCGACCTGGGCGCACTCCAGCGAATGGGTGAGGCGGGTGCGCGGGAAGTCGCTCTCCCACGGCGCCATCACCTGCGTCTTCCCGGCCAGGCGGCGCAGCGCCGCCGAGTGCAGCACCCGCGCCCGGTCGCGCTGGAACGCGGTGCGGCCCGCGCGCTTGTCCGGCTCGAACGCCCAGCGCTCGCGCGCCGCGCCGTCGTACCCGGCGGAGGTGGCCTCCTCCTCGCCCTGCCGGTCACGGCCCGTCCGCTCGGTTGCTCCCATGCCGGAACGGTAACCGGCCCAGGCCCGGTTTCCTCAGCCCGCCGCCGCCAGCGCGGACGCCGCCGGTACCGCGCCGGTACCGGCCGCTGTCAGTGCCTCGTCGTAGCGTTGGAGCACCAGTTCGGCCAGGGCGTCGTGGGCGCCGAGGGGAGCGGCGGCCACGGTGGGGGACTTCGCGGCGCACTGGGCCGGGAAGCGCCCCGGGGCGGTGAAGTAGGAGGCGACGGCAATGTCACGGTGCCCGCGCGCGGCCAGGTCCGCCACAGCCTCGTCCACGGTGGGGCGGGCGGCCGAGGCGTAGGCGGGCAGCACGGGCACGCCGAGGCGGGCGCGCAGCAGGGCGGCGGTGCGCCCGGCGTCGACGGCGGCGTGCGGGTCGAGGGAGCCCGCCGCGGCCAGGACGACCGCGCCGCGGCGGGTGCGGCGCCAGCCCGCCTCGGTGAGCCGGTCGTGCAGGGCCCGCGCGAGCAGCGGGTGCGGGCCCAGGGGGGCGGCGACGGTGCCGGTCAGGTGCGGGGCGCGGGCCAGCGCCCCGGGGAGGTCGGTCCTGACGTGGTAGCCGCGGCTGAGCAGGAGGGGGACGAGCACGACCGCGCCGTCGAGGGAGGCGAGGGTGTCGTCGACGAGCGGCGCGGACAGCTCGATGTGCCCGAGGTGGACGGGCAGCGAGGGCCGCAGCGCGCGGACGCGGTCCAGCAGGGCCCGCGCGGTGGCCGCCGCCTCGGGCACCCGGCTGCCGTGGGCCACGGCCACCAGGGCGGGCCGGCGCGCGGCCGGGCGGGCGAGCCGGGCCAGCCGGCCGGTGAGCTGGACGTTGATCTGGGACATGAGCTGAGCCGAACTGTCGAGGGGCAGGTGGTGCGGATCGAGGAGGGGCGAGGACGCGGGCGCCGTCATGCACCAAGTCTTGGCATCGGCTGTTGCGCCGCCGTTGCCTGCGGGTCACGGGAAGTTTCCGCCGCTTCACAGCCCCGCGCGGGGGCCGGGGAGGTGAAGGCAAGCGCCGTGTAACGGCGGGACGCGGCCGGCGAAACATGGCCGTAGCACCCTGGGGGCATGACCGTGACCGAAGCCGCCGCCACCGTACCCCCCGTGACGGAGACCCACTGCCCCTACTGCGCCCTCCAGTGCGGGATGGGGCTGCGGCCCGGCGCGGACGGCGCGGTGGAGGTCGTCGAGCGGACGGCGTTCCCGGTGAACCGGGGCGCGTTGTGCGGCAAGGGCCGCACCGCCCCGGCCGTGCTGTCCGCCGCGGCCCGGCTCACCACGCCGCTGGTGCGGGACCGCGCCGGTGCGCCGCTGCGCGAGGCCACCTGGGAGGAGGCCCTGGACCGGGTCGCCGAGGGCTTCGCCGCCACGGCGCGGGACCACGGCAGGGACGCGGTGGGGATCTTCGGCGGCGGGGGGCTGACCAACGAGAAGGCGTATCTGCTCGGCAAGTTCGCCCGCGTCGTGCTCGGCACGTCCGCCATCGACTACAACGGCCGGTTCTGCATGTCCTCGGCCGCCGCCGCGCACACCAAGGCGTTCGGCGTGGACCGGGGCCTGCCGTTCCCGCTGGCCGACGTGGCGCGGACCGGCTGTGTCATCCTGGTCGGCAGCAACCTGGCCGAGACCATGCCCCCGGCGCTGCGGTACTTCACCGAGCTGCGGGACAACGGCGGGAAGCTGATCGTCGTGGACCCGCGCCGCACCCGCACCGCCGAGCAGGCCGACCTGCACCTGGCGCCCAGGCCCGGCACCGACCTGGCGCTGGCGCTCGGCCTGCTGCACCTGGTGGTCGCCGAGGGCCGCGTCGACGAGGAGTTCGTGGCGGCGCGCACCACGGGCTGGCCCGAGGCGCGGGCGGCGGCGATGGCGCACTGGCCCGAGCTGGTGGAGCGGATCACCGGTGTGCCCGTGCCGGACCTGCGTGCCGTGGTGCGCATGTTCTGCGAGGCGGAGAACGCCATGGTGCTCACCGCCCGCGGCCCCGAGCAGCAGTCCAAGGGCACCGACACGGTCAGCGCCTGGATCAACCTGTGCCTGGCCACCGGCCGCGCGGGCCGCCCGCTGTCCGGCTACGGCTGCCTGACCGGGCAGGGCAACGGGCAGGGCGGCCGCGAGCACGGGCAGAAGGCGGACCAGTTGCCCGGCTACCGCAAGCTCGACGACCCGGCGGCGCGGGAGCACGTGGCCGCGGTGTGGGGGGTGGCGCCGGAGTCGCTGCCCGGGCCCGGCCGCAGCGCGTACGAGCTGCTGGACTCCCTGGGCCGCGAGGTGCGGGCGCTGTTCCTGATCGGCTCCAACCCGGTGGTCTCCGCGCCCCGCGCGGCGCACGTCACCGAGCGCCTGGCGGCGCTGGACTTCCTCGCCGTCTCCGACGTGGTCCTGTCCGAGTCGGCGCAACTGGCGGACGTGGTGCTGCCCGCGGCGCAGTGGGCGGAGGAGACGGGCACGCTCACCAACCTGGAGGGCCGGGTCCTGCTGCGCCGCGCCGCGGTGCCGCCTCCGCCCGGGGTGCGCACGGACCTCCGGGTGCTGCACGACCTGGCGTCCCGCCTGGGCTGGGAGAAGGGCTTCTCCACCGACGCGGAGGAGGTCTTCGCGGAGCTGCGCCGCGCCTCCGCGGGCGGCCCCGCCGACTACTCGGGCATCTCCTACGACCGGATCGCGGCCGAGGACGGCGTCTTCTGGCCCTGCCCCGACGTGCCCGAGGGCGACCCGCACCCCGGCACCCCCCGCATGTTCCTGGACCGCTTCGCCACCCCCGACGGCCGGGCCCGCTTCATCCCCGTGGAGCACCGCCCGGCGGCGGAGGAGCCGGACGAGGAGTACCCGCTGTACCTGACGACGGGCCGGGTGCTGGCCCAGTACCAGTCGGGCGCCCAGACCCGCCGGGTGAAGGAGCTCAACGACGCGGCGCCCCGGCCCTTCGTGCAGCTCCACCCGCAGCTCGCGGACCGGCTCGGGGCGCGCGACGGCGACCCGCTGCGGGTCACCAGCCGCCGGGGCACGGCCACCGCCCCGGCGCAGGTGACGGCGGCGATCCGGCCCGACACGGTGTTCATGCCGTTCCACTGGCCGGGCGAGGGCCGCGCGAACACCCTGACCAACCCGGCCCTCGACCCGACCTCCCGGATGCCGGAGTTCAAGGTGTGCGCGGTCAGGGTGGAGCGCGCGGAGCCCTGAGGAGGACGCGGCCCGGCACGTCCGTCCACGGATGATCACCGGGCGGAACGGCGGGCGAGGAAACCCCGGGCGGGCGGCACCCGCGCCCGCTGACGCGCGCCGTACGGGGGACACCCGCCGAAACACGACAGCAGGTGTCGGGTATCGAGGGAAGCATGTCGCCCATGACAACGAGTTGGGCCGATGTCCAGGCGGCCGAGCCCGCGTTCGCCAAGGCCGTCGAGGAGCGCTTCGGCAGGTTCCGGCACCATGTGCTCGGGACGCTGCGCAAGGACGGATCACCCCGGCTGACCGGCCTGGAGGCCGACTTCCGGTCGGGCGAACTGTGGCTCGGCATGATGCCGAACTCCCGCAAGGCGCGGGACCTGCTGCGCGACCCCCGCTTCAGCCTGCACGCCAACCCCGGCCCCGGCACCGACATGGACGGCGGCGACGCCCGCGTCAGCGGCCTCGCCCTACCCGTGGAGGACCCGGAGACCCTCGCCCGCTACGCGGAGCAGATCGGCCACACCGACCCGTTCCACCTGTTCCGCACGGACGTCACGGAGGTCGTCCGCACCTCCGTCGAGGGCGACGAGATCGTCCTGCGCGTCTGGCACCCGGGCCACCCCCTGCGCACCCTCCGCCGCGGCAACGACGAGGGCGCGGTACGCGAGGAGGGGTGACCGGGGTGCGGTGACGGGGGGCGCCCGTGGCCGCACCGCACGCGGGAGGGGGCGCCACGGCCGAAGGGGCCGTGGGCGCCCCTGCTTCCCCGGCCTCTCCCGTCCCTCGCCGCACGCCGCTTTCCGGCCGGCCCGGACCGGCCGGATACCGCCCGTGCGGCTGCCGCCGCGGGACGGGACTCCTCTATCCTCGCCCGGACACTCGCCCGAACAGTGCGCCCTCACCGTTCCGGAGGTCCGTGATGCGCCGTTCCTGGGACGCCGATCCCGCCGCCTCGTTCGTGCGCCGGCTGGGCGCCCCGCCCGGCGAGCTCGGCACCTCCGCGGGGCGTGACGAGTGCCCCGACATCTGGGAGCTCGACAACGGGGACGTCGCCGTGATCGGCCGCGACCTGACCGACGCCTACCGGGCGCGGCTCCCCGAAGGCGTCGCCATCGCCGCCGACGAGCGGCTGGTGGTCATCCCCGGGCGTACCCTCCGCTCCGCGAAGCCGGACATCCCCGACGCCTGACCCGGGTCCGACCCGGCGCCCGACCCGGCCGCGGCGCCGGGCCCGCACCTGTCCGGCGCCGGTCAAACCTCTCCCCGGTCAATGTGATCGTTTTGTCACAATCACCGGCCCCGTGGCCTTCGAACCCCCATTCGGAAACCGCGTCCCGATACTGAGGGGCATGCCACGTGTGTTGCTGATCGAGGACGACCGGGCCGTGCGGGAGGGGGTGGGGCTCGCTCTGCGGCGGCGGGGGCATGAGGTGGCCGCTGTGGGGAGTGGGGAGGACGGGCTGGCGCGGATGCGGTCGTTCCGGCCGGATGTCGTGGTGCTCGATCTGATGCTGCCGGGGATGTCGGGGCTCGAGGTGTGCCGCCGGATCAGGTCCGCCGACCAGGTGCCCATCGTCATGGCGACCGCGCGCGGGGACGACGTGGACGTGATCGTCGGGCTCGAGGCGGGGGCGGACGACTACGTGGTCAAGCCGGTGCGGGCGCGGGTGCTGGAGGCGCGGATCCGGGCGGTGCTGCGCCGGGTGGGGGTGAGCGCGGCGGACGGCAGGGCGCCGGGGGTGGAGGTCCACGGGGACCTGACCATCGACCGGGCGGGGCTGACCGTCAGCCACCGGGGGGTGGCCGTGGCGCTGGCGCCTTCGGAGCTGCGGCTGCTGCTGGTGCTGTCGGCCTCGCCGGGGCAGGTGTTCAGCCGTCAGCAGTTGCTGGAGTCGGTGTGGGAGCACAGCTACCACGGGGACTCCCGGCTGGTGGACGCGTGCGTGAAGCGGCTGCGGACGAAGATGGGCGAGCCGCCGGGGCAGCCGCGGTACGTGCAGACCGTGCGCGGGTTCGGGTACCGGTTCAGCTCCGCATGAGGGCGCCCGTGCGGCTGCGGGGCCTGCGCACCCGCCTGGTGGTGGCATTCACCGCGGTCGCCGCGGTCAGCGCCCTGACCACCGGGGCGCTGACGTTCCGGGAGGCCAGGACGGGGGTGCTCCAGCAGAGCCAGGACACGGTGGTGCGCCAGTTCCGGGACCACGTCAACACGCTCGCGCCCCAGCAGTCCTTCCCGCCGACCCAGCCCGACCTGGACCGCTTCGCCGCCGACGTGGCCCGCGCCGGGCGGTCCCAGAACTGGCGGGTGCTGGCCGTCTACGGGCGACTGCGCGCCGGGTCCACCGGCAGCCGGGACTTCCCCAGCCTGACGCCCGGGATGCGCCGGGCGGTGGGCGAGCGGAACGCCACGTTCTTCCAGCGGGTGGTGCGGGACGGCCGGTCCTCGCTGGTGGTGGGCCTGCCCGTCACCTACGCCGACCCGGACGGCGAGGCCCCGCCCCGGGCGTCGGGCCTGGAGGTGTACCTGGTGGTGCCGCAGACCAACGAGGCGGCGTACGCGGACGCGCTGGTGCGGGCGGTGCAGCGGGCCACGATCCCGGCGCTGCTGCTCGCCGTGCTGCTGGCGCTGCTCGCGGCCCGCGGCGTGCTGCGGCCGGTGCGCGAGCTGCGGCGGGCGGTGCGCCGGATGGCGGAGGGCGAGCTGCACACCCGGCTGAAGGTGAACGGCTCGGACGAGCTGGCCGAGCTGTCCCGCTCGTTCAACGACACCGCCGCGGCCCTGGAGCGCTCCATGGCCGAGCTGCGCCGGATGGAGGCGCGGGCCCGCCGCTTCGCCGCCGACGTCTCCCACGAGCTGCGCACCCCGCTCGCGGCGATGTCGGCGGTCACCGACGTGCTGGACGAGGAGGCGGCGGGCCTGGACCGGGACACGGCGACGGCGGTGCGGCTGATCAGCGAGGAGACCGGGAAGCTGACCCGCCTGGTGGACGACCTGATGGAGATCTCCCGGTTCGACGCGGGCGCCGCCGCGCTGCACCTGGACGAGGTGGACGTCGCCGAGTCGGTCGGCCGCAGCCTCCAGGCCAGGGGCTGGACCGGCCGGGTGGCGGCCGACCTGCCGCCGGGGCTGCGCGCGCGCCTGGACCCGCGGCGGCTCGACGTGGTCGTGGCCAACCTGGTCGGCAACGCGCTGCGGCACGGGGCGCCGCCGGTGCGGGTGCTACTGCGGCCGCTGGACGGGGAGCGCTGGTCGCTGGAGGTGTGCGACAGCGGTCCCGGGGTCCCGCCCGAGGTGCTGCCGCACGTGTTCGAGCGGTTCTACAAGGCGGACACCGCCCGGGTGCGCACCGAGGGCAGCGGTCTGGGGCTGGCGATCACCGAGGAGAACGTGCGGCTGCACGGCGGCACCGTCACCGTGGCCAACCGGCCCGGCGGCGGGGCGGTGTTCACGGTGGTGCTGCCCCGCCGGCCGGAGGGCGCCACGGGGGAGGACGAGGAGGAGCACGGGAGGGGCGGGGACGGATGAGCGGCGGCGGACGGGGACGGGTGAGGCGGGTCGGCGCGGTGCTCGCGGCGCTGGGCGCCGCCGTGCTCGCCGGGTGCGAGATCCCCCCCACCGGGGTGGTGGACGCGGGCGAGCCCGCCACGGGGATCCAGGCGCCCGTGTGGGTGTACTTCGTCCTGAACGGCGAGCTGGTGCCGGCCCACCGCGGCTCGGGGAGCCCGCCCGGCCCCGAGGCGGTGCTCAGGATGCTGCTGGAGGGGCCGGGCGGGGACGAGTTCGACACGGGGCTGACCACCGAGCTCCCCCCGGAGCTGCTCGCGGACGGGTGGTTCCCGCGCGTGTCCGCCACGGGCAACCGGGTGCAGGTGCTCACCCCGCTGGCCGGGAAGCTGAGCGAGGCGGCGGTCGGCCAACTGGTGTGCACCCTGGCCCGGGCCCGGGAGCTGGAGCTGCCGCTCACGGAGCCGGTCGAGGTGGTGGTCGGTGACGGCCGGGCGGAGGAACGCGGCCCGCTGCGCTGTTCGGCGGCCGGGTGACGGGGTACGGGATGGTGCCGGACGGAGGTGAGCGGTATGTGAACCGCTCGGAACCGGCAGGTGGCCGGCGGCGGCGGAATCGGCGGTAGGATTCCCGTCGGTCCGCGATCCAGTCCGTACCCGACGGGCCGGACGCGAGCGCGCACCGTGCGGTCTCCTGCCGGGGGACGGGACCCGCACGCTCATGCCACCGCGTTGTGCGCCGAGCAGTCGCGTTGCCGGGCCCCACCTCGCGCGCTGCCCGCGCCTGCCCTGGAGGGGCCCTACATGAAGATTGCCTTCCTGATCCACAACGTGTACGGGATCGGCGGCACCATCCGCTCCACCGTGAACCTCTCCCGCGCGCTCGCCGCGCGGCACGACGTGGAGATCGTGAGCGTGCACCGGGTGGCGAACTCCCCCGCGCTGCCGATCGACCCCCGGGTGAAGGTCAGATCCCTGATCGACATGCGGGAGGACGCGAAGACCTACGAGGGCGGCCACGAGCTGACCCGCAAGCCGACCGAGCTGTTCCACGACAGCGGGGTGGCGGGCGGCCGGCTGGCCTACACCGGGCTGCACGACGAGCGGATCGCGAAGTACCTGAGGACCACCAAGGCGGACGTGGTCATCGGCACCCGCCCCATCCTCAACGGCTACCTGGCCCGGTTCGGCAGCGACCGCTATCTGCGCATCGGCCAGGAGCACCTGACCCACGACTCGCACGAGGAGCGCACCCGCACCGGCCAGAACGCGGCGCTGGCCCAACTGGACGCGTTCGTCACCGTCTCCGAGGGCGACGCCGAGGTCTACCGCCGGGCCCTGCCCGCGGTCGCCGGGAAGGTGCTGTGCATCCCCAACGGGGTGCCGGCGCCCGAGGTGGAGCCGTCCGACCTGGAGACCAAGCTGGTGGTCGCGGCCGGCCGCCTGGTGGCGGTCAAGCGGTACGACCGGCTGGTCCGCGCGTTCGCCAAGGTGAGCGAGCGCCACCCGGACTGGACGCTGCGCATCTACGGGCGCGGCGCGCAGCGGGCCGCGCTGCGGCAGCTCGTCGACGAGCTCGGCGTCTACAACAACGTCTTCCTCATGGGCGCCCGCTCCCCCATCGACACCGAGTGGGCCAAGGGCGCCATCGCCGCGGTGACCTCCAACGCCGAGTCGTTCGGCATGACGATCGTGGAGGCCATGCACTGCGGGCTGCCGGTCGTCGCCACCGACTGCCCGTTCGGCCCGGCCGAGATAATCGACGACGGCGTGGACGGGCTGCTGGTGCCGCTGGACGGCGTCCGCGAGGAGCAGGTCGTGGACGCCTACGCGAACGCCCTGCTGGAGCTGATCGAGGACCCGGCGCGGCGGCACCGCATGGGCCAGGCCGCCCGGCTCAAGGCCCGCGCCTTCCGCCCGTCGGCGATCGCCCGCCGCTACGAGGCGCTGATCCGCGACCTGCTCGCCGCCCGCTACCTCACCCGGCTGCGCGGCGGCCCCGAGCCCGCGCCCTCCCTCAAGCAGCGGGCCCGCGCCACCGCGCGCTCCGCCGTCACCGCGCTGCGCCGCCCGGCCCCGCCGGTCGCCCCGGCCCGCCCGTCCCGGCAGAAGGACGGGCAGTCGCTGCCGCGCCCGATGGCGCACTGCTCCGCCGACGGCAAGGGCGACGTCAGCGTCCGGGTGGCGGCGGCCGACCTGCCCGGCGGTGACCTGAACCTGCTGCTGCGGCTGCGCGGCGCCGAGCCCCCGGTGGAGGTCCGCGTCCCGCTGCCGCCGCGCACCGAGCTGCGCGGCACCCGGGTGGAGGCGGTCCTCGACCACTCCGTCCACGACCTGGCCGAGGGCCGCTGGGACACCTATGTCGAGCACCCGGCCGAGGGCAGGCGCCGCAGGATCGGCGCGGAGCTGGTGGAGCAGCGCCGGCTGCTCGACGTGGTGCCGGACGCCGTCGGCGGGGTGCGGCACTGGATCCCCTACACCACCACGGACGGCTTCCTCGCGGTGCGGGCCTGGCGGCGGGCGGCGCACGCGGAGGTGGCCTCGGTGACGGTGGACGGCGAGGGCTTCGACGTCACCGCGACCGCGCACGGCGTCGCCCTGCCCGCCGCCGGGAGCCTGGTGGAGGTGCGGCGGCGCGGCGGCGACGAGGTGTTCGAGGTGGCCGCCCGCGCGGCGGCGTCCGCGGACCGGTTCTCGTTCCGGGTCCCGCACACCTCGCTGGCCACCCGCCGCGCGGCCGAGCACGACGTGTGGGACCTGTGGCTGCTGCCCGCGCCCGGCGCGGACCCGGTGCGGCTGGGGCGCATCTTCGGGGACGGCGCGGACCGCAAGAAGACCGATGTGTTCCCGGCGGCGCTGGTGGAGCAGGACCGGGACGCCCCGATGCGGATCAAGCCGTACTTCACGGTGGACAACGAGCTGTCGGTGAGCGTGAAGGACGGGGAGGCGGAGGAGGAGCCGCCGGCGGCAGCCGCAGCGGCGGCAGCGGCGGCGGCTCCCGCGGAGGACGCGAGCGAGGAGACGGAGGCGCCCTCGGCGTGACGGGCGCGGGGCCGGGCTCCGTCCCGGCCCCGCCCCGCCGCCGCGGCTACCGCCCCGCCCTGGCCCGCTCCCAGCGCGGGCTCTCGCGGAAGTGCACGTCGTACGTCTCGTGCATCGCGTCCAGTTGCTGCGGGGAGAGCTCGCCGCTCAGCACCTTGGGCAGCACCCGGAAGTAGTCGAAGCGCCGGACACCCGGCGTGATGAACACCAGCGCCTCCACCGGCCCTTCCGCGGTCGCCGCGAAGGCGTGCACGACGCCGGGCGGCACCGAGATCAGGCCGCCGGCGCCGACCGTCACCATCTCGTCGTCCAGCAGCATCTCCAGGGCCCCGTCGATGATGTAGAAGGTCTCCCAGGAACGCCTGTGCAGGTGCGGCTTGGCGGCGGCGGCCCCGGCGGGGATCGTTCCGCCGGAGACGCTCATCGCGCCGTCGCTGGCGTCGCTGTCCGCCAGCAGGCGCATCGCCCCGGCGCCGCCGAGGACCTCGGCGTCCGCGGCCTGGACGACGATGGGCCGGTGGTTGGGCATCGTGACTCCCGTGCTCGGTGTGCCGGTACGCGCCGTACCGGGTCGCGGGACCAGCACACCGCGGGAACAGGCCGCGTCCAAGAAGCACTTCACTCTCACAGTGATCAGGGATCGTGATGAGGGGGTGGGGCGGATGGAGATCCGGCAACTGCGGTACTTCGTCGCCGTCGCGGAGACCGGGGGCTTCGGCAGCGCCGCGCGCAGCCTGCACATCGTGCAGGCAGCCGTCAGCCAGCAGATCCACCGGCTGGAGCGCTCGCTGGGGGTCAGGCTGTTCGACCGCTCCACACGGCATGTGCGGCTGACCCCCGCCGGGGAGCGGCTGCTCACCGAGGCGCGCGCGGTGCTGGCCGCCGTGGAGCACACCCGCGCGGTCGCCGCGGGGCTGGCCGCGGAGCGCGGGCACTCGCTGCGCCTGGGCACCACGAGGGCCTTCGACACCCGCACGCATCTGCTGCTCGACGCGTTCACCCGGGCGGCGCCCGAGGTCCGGGTGCGGCTCCACCCCGGTTCGCCGGACGAGCGGCTGGCCGGGGTGCGCTCCGGCGCGCTCGACGCCGCGGTGGTGCGGGCCCTGGACGGCGCGCCGGGGCTCGTGTGCACCCCCCTGTGGACGGAGCGCCTGATCGCCGCGGTGCCCGCCGGCCATCCCCTCGCCGAGCACGGCACCCTCCGCCTCGGGCAGCTCGCGGACCTCCCGCTGCGCCTGGCCCCGCGGGGGAAGAACCCGCCGTTCCACGACCTGATCACCTCGGCCTGCCGCGAGGAGGGCTTCACGCCGGTGCCGGGCCCGTCCTTCACCACGTTCCAGGGCACCCTGCACGCCATCGGGACGGAGGCGCCGTCCTGGACGGTGTTCTACCCGCTCGGCGACCCGCCCGTGCTCCCGCGCACCGCGCAGCGCCTCCTGGCCGGTCCCCGCGTCACGGCCTTCCTGGTCACCCGCCCCGGACAGGCCACCGCACCGCTGGTCCGGCAGCTCACCGCCGCGGCGCGGAGCCAGGCGGGGCGGGGGGCGCAGGGCGCGGATCCGGCGGGGTGAGGCAGGGGGCGGCGCGGCCCGGTCGCCGCGAACTGCGGTTGGGGGCGACCCGGCCGGCCCGGCCGCCCCGGGCCGGGCCGGCCGATGGGGTGGTGGGCGGGGCGACGGGCGGGCGGGCGCTCACATCGTCCTCCCCCGTCCGCTGAGGTCACCGTTCCCTGGGGGAAACAGCCGGGATGCGGTCGGGAAACACCGGGGCCGCAAGCTCACTGGCATGGCCTTCGCTACCTCCTCCCGCTCCGCGGCCCGCCCCCGCCCCGCGGCCCACCGCACGGTGGTCGTCGGCGGCGGCGTGGCCGGGGCGCGGCTGGTGCACCAGTTGGCCGCGTACGGTCGCGGCGACGACGTGGTGTGGCTGGGCGAGGAGCGGCACCCGGCGTACAACAGGGTGCTGCTCGCCGAGGTGCTCGCCGGGCGCTACCCGGCCGAGGTGATCGAGCTGCCCGCCGCGCCGTGCGAGGTGCGGCGCGGGGTCCGGGTGACCCGGATCGACCGGGAGCGCGCCGAGGTGGAGTGCGCGGACGGGGAGCGGATCGGCTACGGGACGCTGGTGCTGGCCACCGGCAGCAACCCGGTGCTGGGGCCGCTGCGCGGGCTGCCGCCCGCCGGGGTGTACCCCTTCCGTTCGCTGGACGACTGCCTGGCACTGGACGCCGAGGTGCGCCCGGGAACCCGCGCGGTCGTGGTCGGCGGCGGGCTGCTGGGGGTGTCGGCGGCGCGGGCGCTCGCGGCGCGGGGCGCGTCCGTGGTGGTGGCGCACCAGGGCGAGCACCTGATGGACCGTTTCCTCGACGCCCGGGCCGGCGCGCTGCTGAAGGACCACCTGACGGCGTTCGGCGTGGAGGTGCACACCGAGTGCCGGGTGCGCGGGCTGCGCACGGACGGCGGGGAGCGGGTGTCCGCGGTCGAGCTGGCCGACGGCTACCTGCTGGAGACCGATGTCGCCGTGCTGGCCTGCGGGGTGGCGCCGCGGACGAAGCTGGCGCTGGACGCGGGGCTGACGGTGCGGCGCGGCGTCGTCGTGGACGACGAGCTGCGCACGGACGACCCGCGGATCCGCGCCGTGGGGGACTGCGCCGAGCACCGCGGCGTGGTGTACGGCCTGGCGGGCGCGGCGCGGGAGCAGGCGGACGCGCTGGCCGCGCTGCTGGCCGGGCGCCCCGCCGCCTACCGGGGCACCCGGGCGCTGACCCGGCTGACCCTGAACGCGGGAGGGGCCGCGGGCCCCGGACCGCTCGACATCGCCTCGTTCGGCGTGACCGACGAGGGCCCCGAGGACGAGGTGCTGCGTCTCGCCGACGCCACCCGCGGCGCCTACCGGAAGGTCGTCGTGCGCGACAACCGGCTGGTCGGCGGCATCCTCTTCGGCGACCTGGCCACCGTGGGCACGCTCGCCCGCACCTGGGAGGGGGACGAGCCGCTCCCCGCCCAGCCGCTGCACCTGCTCACCACGGGCGCGGCGGCCGGTACCCGCTTGACTACCGACGGAGGAGCACAACGATGACCAGGCCAACGATCGTGCTGGTCGGCCACGGGATGGTCGGGCAGCGGTTCCTGGAGGCGCTGGCCGACCGGGGCGTGACCGAGCGGGCCCGTGTGGTGGTGCTGTGCGAGGAGCCCCGCCCCGCCTACGACCGGGTGCGGCTGACCTCGTACTTCTCCGGGAACACGCCGGAGGACCTGAACATGGTCGAGCCGGGCTTCATGGAGCGGCACGGCATCGAGCTGCGGATGGGCGACCCGGCCGTGGCGGTCGACCGCGGGGCGCGGGTGGTGCGCGCCGCGTCCGGGTTCGAGGTGGTGTACGACCAGCTCGTGCTGGCCACCGGCTCGTACCCGTTCGTGCCTCCGGTGCCGGGGAAGGACGCGGCGGGCTGCTTCGTCTACCGCACCATCGAGGACCTGCTGGCCATCGAGGAGTACGCGAAGAACGCGCGGGTCGGCGTGGTGGTCGGCGGCGGGCTGCTGGGTCTGGAGGCGGCGGGGGCGCTGACGGGCCTGGGCCTTCAGACCCACGTGGTGGAGTTCGCGCCCCGGCTGATGCCGATCCAGGTGGACGACGGCGGCGGGCAGGCGCTGCGCCGCAAGATCGAGGACCTGGGCGTGTCCGTGCACACCGGCGTGGGCACCAAGGAGCTGCACGCGGGCCCCGACGGCGAGGTGCACTCGATGAGCCTGTCCGACGGCTCGTCGCTCCCCGCCGACCTGGTGGTGTTCTCCGCCGGGGTGCGGCCGCGGGACCAGTTGGCCCGGGAGTGCGGCCTGCCGGTGGGCGAGCGCGGCGGCATCGTGGTGGACTCCGGCTGCCGCACCGAGGACGAGCGGATCTGGGCGATCGGCGAGTGCGCGCTGGCCGCGGACGGGCGGGTGTACGGCCTGGTGGCGCCCGGCTACGAGATGGCGGAGACGGCCGCGGAGCGAATCGCGGGCGGCACCGCGTCGTTCACCGGCGCCGACACCTCCACCAAGCTGAAGCTGCTCGGTGTGGACGTGGCCAGCTTCGGTGACGCGCACGGCGCCGCCGAGGGCTGCCTGGACGTGCTGTACTCCGACTCGCGCGCCGGGGTGTACAAGAAGCTGGTGGTGGGCCGGGACGGCACCCTGCTCGGCGGGGTGCTGGTCGGCGACGCCGAGGCGTACGGGCTGCTGCGCTCGCTGACCGGAACCGTTCCCCCGGCCGCGCCGGAGCAGTTGGTGCTGCCCGCCGGGGTGGGGGCGCCGGTGGCGATGGGCCCGTCCGCGCTGCCGGACGAGGCGGTGGTGTGCAACTGCCACAACGTCACCAAGGGCGCCATCCGCGCCGCGGTCACCGAGCACCGGTGCACGGACGTGCCGTCGGTGAAGAAGTGCACCAAGGCGGGCACGGGCTGCGGCTCCTGCGTGAAGCTGATGACGACGCTGGTCAACGAGGAGCTGGAGGCGTCGGGCGTCAGCGTGGACAAGGGCCTGTGCCCGTGCTTCGCGCACACCCGCGCCGAGCTGTACGAGATCGTGCGGGTGCGCCGTCTCTACTCGTTCCACGAGCTGCTCGACCTGCACGGGCGCGAGGAGGCGCGCGGCGGGGAGGGCTGCGAGGTCTGCAAGCCCGCGGTGGCCTCGATCGTGGCCTCGCTGGCCCCGGCGATCGGCGCGGACGGGTATGTGCTGGACGGCGAGCAGGCGTCGTTGCAGGACACCAACGACCACTTCCTGGCGAACCTCCAGAAGAACGGGTCGTACTCGGTCGTCCCGCGGATCCCCGGCGGTGAGATCACCCCGGAGAAGCTGATCGTGATCGGCGAGGTGGCCAGGGACTTCGGCCTCTACACCAAGATCACCGGCGGGCAGCGGATCGACCTGTTCGGCGCCCGGGTGGACCAGCTCCCGCAGATCTGGAGCAGGCTGGTGGAGGCCGGGTTCGAGTCCGGGCACGCCTACGGCAAGGCGCTGCGCACCGTCAAGTCGTGCGTCGGCCAGACCTGGTGCCGGTACGGGGTGCAGGACTCGGTGCGCATGGCCATCCAACTGGAGCTGCGCTACCGGGGGCTGCGCGCCCCGCACAAGCTGAAGTCGGCCGTGTCCGGCTGCGCCCGGGAGTGCGCCGAGGCGCGCGGCAAGGACTTCGGCGTGATCGCCACCTCCTCCGGCTGGAACCTGTACGTGGGCGGCAACGGCGGCGCCGAGCCCCGCCACGCCGACCTGCTGGCGCAGGACCTGGACGACGACGGCCTGATCCGGCTCATCGACCGGTTCCTGATGTTCTACATCCGCACCGCCGACCGCCTGGAGCGGACCTCGGCGTGGCTGGAGCGCATCGAGGGCGGCCTCGACCACGTCCGCGAGGTGGTGGTGGAGGACTCCCTCGGCCTGTGCGACGAACTGGAGTCGCTGATGGCCGCGCACGTCGACAACTACCGCGACGAGTGGGCGGAGACGCTGAACGACCCGGAGCGGCTGCGCCGGTTCGTGTCCTTCGTCAACGCCCCCGACGCCCCCGATCCCACGGTCCGCTTCACCCCCGAGCGTGGCCAGATCAAGCCCCTTCCCCTCCTGGAGGTGACCGGCGTATGACCACTCTGGAGACTCGCGCCCCCGCGGTGGCCCGGATTGAGCTGCTGGTGGACCAGCGCTGGTTCCCGGTGTGCGACGCCGCCGACCTGATCACCGGCCGCGGAGTCGCGGCGCTGCTGCCCGACGGGCGCCAGGTGGCGCTGTTCCGCGACCGCGCGGGCGAGGTGCACGCCGTGGACAACCGGGACCCGTTCTGCGGGGCGTACGTGCTCTCGCGCGGGCTGCTCGGCAGCGCCGCGGGCCGGGTGTTCGTGTCCTCGCCGATGCTCAAGCACCGCTTCGACCTGCGCAGCGGGGAGTGCCTCGACGACCCGGCGGTGCGGATCGCGGTGTACACCACACGGGTGAGCGAGGAGCGCGTCGGGGAGACGGTGTAGCCGGGCGACCGGCCCGGCAGGGGCCCGCGGGACGGGGCCTTCGGCGGCGCTCATGCCGCCGGAGGGCTCCTCCCGCGGGCCCCGCGCCGTATCCACGGACGCTTTTCGGCCAGTCAAAGCACACCATCCGACAACCTCCGACGCCCTTGACAACTCCACCCGCACACGAAAACGCTGAGTAGCGCAGCACGTTGTCAACCCACCTCACATTCCGTCACGGAAGGCGGGTCTCCCCCCATGACAACCACGCGCGAGACCACACCCACCACCGCCCAGGGCTCCCCCCGGCACGAAACGGCCGCCCCCGCGGCGGCCACGGCCTGGAGCAGGCCGGACTACCGGATCGTCGAGACCTCGCTCGAGGTCACCGCCTACGGCCTGAACACCCGTTAGGCCCGGCCGCGTGCTCGTGCGGGTGCTCGGCACCGCGGCGGGAGGCGGCATCCCCCAGTGGAACTGCGCGTGCCCCGGCTGCTCCGGGGCGCGCGCCCACCCGGGGCGCGCGCGCCGCCACGCCTCCCTGGCCGTCCGGGCCGCCGAGGGCCGCTGGTACCTGGTCAACGCCACCCCCGACATCGGTGAGCAGATCGAGGCCCACCCGGAGCTGCGGCCCGGCCCCGGGCCGCGCGACACCCCCGTGGCCGGGGTCGTCCTCACCGACGCCGAGCTGGACCACACCCTGGGCATCGCCCGGCTGCGCGAGGCCCGCGGCCTGGACGTGCTGGCCACCCCGACCGTCCGCGGCGCCCTGCTCCGGCAACTGCGGCTCGGCGACGTGCTCGGTCCGTACACCGGACTGACCTGGCGCGACCTGCCGCCGGGGCGCGGGGTGCGGCTGGACGGGGCGGGGCCGGTGGAGGTCAGCGCCGTCCGGGTGTCCGGCAAGCGCCCCCGCTACGCCGCCTCCGCGCCGACCGCGTCGAACCCCGCGGGGCCCGACGACGCCTGGGTGGTGGCGCTGCGCCTCACCGACCGCGACACCGGCGGCTCCCTGGTGTACGCGCCCGCGCTCGCCGCCTGGCCCGCGGAGTTCGACGCGGTCGCCGCGGAGGCGGACTGCGTCGTGGTGGACGGCACCTTCTGGGACGACGAGGAGCCCAGGCGCACCGGGATCTCGGCCCGCACCGCCACCGGGATGGGCCACCTGCCGATCGAGGGCCCCGGCGGCACGGCGCGCCGCCTGGCCGGACTGCGCGCCCGCCACCGCCTGTACACCCATCTGAACAACACCAACCCGCTGGCCGACCCGGACGCGCCCCAGCACAAGACGCTGGCGGAGTTCGGCGTCGGGGTGGCGGAGGAGGGCATGGTGATCGAGCTGTGACGACCGTCCCGGCAGGACGGCCCGTGCCGCCCGCCCCGGCCCCGGCGGACCCGCCGGACACGGGAGCGGGGAGCGCGGGGGGCGCGGGAGCGACGGAGGCCGAGGGAGCCGCGAGGGCCGTCCCCGACCCCGCGCCGCCGTGGCCGCCGGAGGAGTTCGAGGCGCGACTGCGCGCCGTCGGGGAGCGGCACTACCACGCGCGCCACCCGTTCAACCTGCGCATGCACCGCGGCGAGCTGACCCGGGAGGAGCTGCGCCGCTGGATCCTCAACCGCTTCCACTACCAGCGCCACATCCCGGTCAAGGACGCGCTGATCGTCGCCAAGCTGGACCGGCCCGAGCTGCGCCGGATGTGGCTGCGCCGGATCCAGGACCACGACGGCAGGGCGCCGGGCGAGGGCGGCATCGAGCGGTGGCTGCGGCTCGGCGAGGCGGCCGGGATCGAGCGGCGGGTGCTGCTGTCCGGGCAGGGCGTGCTGCCCGGGGTGCGCCTGGCGGTGGACGGCTATGTGAACTTCTGCCGGCTGCGGCCCCCGCTGGAGGCGGTGGCGTCCTCGCTGACCGAGCTGTTCGCCCCGGACCTGATGGTCACCCGCGTCGGCGCCTTCGAACGCCACTACCGGTGGCTGGACGCCGAGGGGCTGGCGTACTTCCGGGCCCGGGTCGGCGAGGGCCGCAGGGACAGCCGCGAGGCCCTGGGCCTGGTGACGTCCTGGGCGCGCACCCGGGAGGACCAGGAGCGGGCGGTGGCGGCGCTGACGTTCAAGTGCCAGGTGCTGTGGGCGCTGCTGGACGCGGTGGAGTCCGGCCGTGGCTGAGCCGCCGGAGCCCTCGCAGGAGCAGTCCCCGCCGGAGCGGCCCCCGCGGGACTGGTGCCCGCGCCTGGCGCCGTCCGTGGTGCTGCGCCACGACCCGCGCCGCGGCGCCGACCTGCTGCTGATGCCGGAGCGGGTGGTGGTGCTCGAAGGGCAGGCCGCCGCCGTGCTGCGCCTGTGCGACGGCACCCGCTCCACGGCCCGGGTCGTCGCCGAGCTGGAGGCGCGCTTCCCCGGCGCCCCGGTGGCCGCCGACGTGCCCGCCTTCCTCGGCCGGGTCAGGGACGAGGGGTGGCTGCGGTGACCGGGGCGCCGCTGCCGTGGGCGCTGCTGGCCGAGCTCACCCACGCCTGCCCGCTGCGCTGCCCGTACTGCGCCAACCCGCTGGAGCTGGCCCGCCGCTCCGGGGAGCTGTCCGCGCCGGAGTGGGCGCGCGTGCTCGCCGAGGCCGGGCAACTGGGCGTGGTGCAGGCGCACCTGTCCGGCGGGGAGCCGCTGCTGCGCCGCGACCTGGCCGCGATCACCGCCGCCGCCACCCGCGCCGGGCTGTACACCCAGCTCGTCACCAGCGGCGTCGGTCTCGACCCGCCGAGGCTGGCGGAGCTCGTCAACGCGGGTTTGGCCTGTGTGCAGTTGTCCGTGCAGGACGCCGACCCGGAGGCGTCCGACCGCATC
Organism: Streptomyces capparidis; assembly: GCF_054782095.1. NCBI lineage: Bacteria > Bacillati > Actinomycetota > Actinomycetes > Kitasatosporales > Streptomycetaceae > Streptomyces > Streptomyces capparidis. The sequence goes on from NZ_BAAGTD010000035.1 coordinate 37,517, forward strand.
GCGGGCCGCCGCTCCTTCGCCGCCAAGGAGCGGGCCGCCGCCGCGGTGCGCGCCGCCGGGCTGCCGCTCGGGCTGAACGTGGTGCTGCACCGCCACAACCTGGACCGGGTGGAGGAGCTGATCGCGCTCGGCGAGGCGTGGGGCGCCGAGCGGATCGAGCTGGCCAACACCCAGTTCTACGGCTGGGCGCTGGCCAACCGCGACGCGCTGCTGCCCACCCGGGAGCAGTTGGCGCGGGCGGGCGAGGCCGTGGAGCGGGAGCGGCGGCGCCTGGCGGGGCGGGTGGAGCTGGTGTGGGTGGTGCCCGACTGGTTCGAGGGCACCGCCAAGCCGTGCATGGGCGGGTGGGGCGCGGTGTCGCTGACGGTGGCCCCGGACGGCACCGCGCTGCCGTGCCCCGCGGCGCACGCGCTGACGGGGCTGCGCCCGCCGAACGTCCGCGACCACGGCCTGGCCTGGATCTGGCACGACTCCCCCGCGTTCAACGCCTACCGGGGCACCGGCTGGATGCGCGAGCCGTGCCGCTCGTGCGAGCTGCGGGAGCGGGACTTCGGCGGCTGCCGCTGCCAGGCGTTCGCGCTCACCGGGGACGCGGCGCGCACCGACCCGGCGTGCCGCCTCTCGCCCGACCACCACCTGGTGCGCGAACGGGTGGAGGGCGCGGCCGCGGGCGGGACGGCGGAGTTCGTCTACCGGCGGTGGGAGCGCTGAGACGCGTGGGCACGGACGGGTGGCGCCCGGGCCCGCCGGGTCTACGCTGAGGCTGCCGGGCCGTGGCGGGCCCCGGACACCGGGAGGCGCAGTGGCGGGCTGGAGCGCGGCGGACATCCCCGCCCTCGGCGGCCGGGTGGCCGTCGTCACCGGGGCCAACAGCGGCATCGGGTACTGCACGGCGCGCGAGCTGGCCCGGCGCGGCGCCGCGGTGGTGCTCGCCTGCCGTGACCGGTCGCGCGGCGAGGACGCGCTGACCCGGCTGAAGGAGGAGGTGCCCGGGGCGGACGCCGCCCTGGCGCGACTGGACCTGGCGGACCTGGCCTCGGTGCGGGCGTTCGCCGATGGCCTCCCGCACGACGGGCTGGACCTGCTGGTCAACAACGCCGGGGTGATGGCGCTGCCGCGGGGCGCCACCGCCGACGGCTTCGAGACGCAGTTCGGGGTCAACCACCTGGGGCACTTCGCGCTCACCGGGCTGCTGCTGCCCAGGCTGCTGGCCCGCCCCGGCGCCCGGGTGGTCAACGTCTCCAGCGTGCTGCACCTGCTGGCCAACGTGGACCTGGGCGACCTCAACAGCGAGCGCCGCTACCGCCGCTGGGTGGCCTACGGGCGCAGCAAGAGCGCCAACCTGCTGTTCACCCACGCGCTGGCCCGCCGCGCCGAGGCGGCGGGCGCCGAGCTGACCGCGGTGGCGGCGCACCCCGGCTACGCGTCGACGAACCTCGGCATCGCCGGGGCGCGCATGACGGGGCAGCGGCTGAAGGAGCGCGTGTACGGGGTGGGCAACCGCGTGTTCGCCCAGAGCGCGGCGGACGGCGCGCTGCCGACGCTGTACGCCGCCACCGCCCCCGGTGTGCCGCAGGACGCGTTCATCGGCCCCGGGCTGCTGATGCGGGGCGCGCCCACCGAGTCGCCGCGGGCCCGCTGGACCCGGGACGGCAAGGCGGCGGAGCTGCTGTGGAGCGCGTCGGAGCAGCTCACCGGGGTGCGCTACGAGGGCCTGTGACGCCCGGTCCGCCGCCGGGGGCCGCCTCTCCCGGCCCGACCGCAACCGCCGGTGCCGAACCGGTGTTCGGAGAGGTGTGAACGGCGCTGGGCCGCTCACCCCCGCGCCTCGCGGGGCACGTAAACCCTCGCGCGGCGAGCCCGCGCGGAAAGCGAGACCTCTCCCATGGACCTGGCACTCACCGGCCGCGTCGCCGTCGTCACCGGCGCCTCCCGGGGCATCGGCCTGGCCGTCACCCGCACCCTGCTCGAGGAGGGCGCCCGGGTGGTGGCCGTCTCCCGGTCCTCCTCCCCCGAACTGGACGCCCTCGCCGGGCCCGGCCTGGTCCACGCCGCGGCGGACCTGATGGACCCGGCCGCGCCGGAGCGGGCGGTGGCCCGCGCGGTGGAGGCGTTCGGCGGCCTGGACATCCTGGTGAACAACGCGGGCGGCCCGCCGCCCGGCATCACCCTGCCGCGCGGCTCGTTCCTGGACGCGGGCGACGAGGACTGGCGGGCGATGTTCGAGTTCAACCTCTTCTCCGCGGTCCGCGCGGCCCGGGCGGCGATCCCGCGGATGCTGGAGCGCGGCGGCGGCGCGATCGTCAACGTCTCCTCGGGCAACGCCCGGCAGCCGTCCCCGGTGAACGTGGACTACGGGGCGGCCAAGGCGGCCATGAACAACCTGACCAAGGCCCTGTCGGAGGAGTTCGGCCCGCAGGGGGTGCGGGTCAACACGGTCTCCCCCGGCCCGGTGCTCACCCACTGGTGGACCAAGGACGGCGGTGCCGCCGACGTCATCGCGGGCATGGCGGGCAGCGACCGGGAGGCCGTGCTGGCCAAGGTGGCCCCGGAGATGATGCGCCTGACCACGGGCCGCCTGGCCGACCCGCAGGAGATCGCCGACGCGGTGGTCCTGCTGGCCTCGCCGCGCTCGGCGAGCACCACGGGGGCGGAGTTCACGGTGGACTCCGGCTTCCTCAAGGCGGTCTGAGGCACGGCTGCCCCCGCGGCGGCGGCGTGCCCCTCCGGGGGGCGCGCCGCCGCCGCGCCGTGGCACCGCCCAGTACGCTGCCGTGGACCAACCACCACGGAAGCGGTCACCTGTTCGACACCCGGTGCGCGTGTCGCACCGGGCCGCGCCGCGAGACGAACGGGGACCCCGCCATGCCTCGACCCACCCGCGCCGCCGGACCCCGCCCGCCGCTGCCCGTGCTCGGGCTGACCCTCGCGGCCCTCGCCGCGCTCGGCGCCGGGTGCGGGGAGTCGTCCCCCTCCGGCTCCCCGGCGCCCCCCGCCTCCCCGCCGGTGTCGGCGTCCTCCCCCGACCCGTCCGCGCCCCGGTACGGCGCCACTCCCACCGCGCCGCCCACCCAGGCCCCGACGGCCTGCCCCGCCTCCGGCGTCCGGGTCCAGCCGGGGCTCACCGACGCGGCGCTGGGGCTGCGGGCCATGACCATCACGCTGGTCAACTGCGGGAAGCAGCCGTACACGGTCAACGGCTACCCGGAGGTCCGGGTGCTCAACGGCAACCGGGACGCCATCCAGGTGGAGGTGGACCGCGGCGCCAAGGCCATCACCTCCGGCGCCGGCGACCCCGGCCCCGCCCCGGTGACGCTGCGGCCCGGCGAGCAGGCGACCGCCGGCGTGCTGTGGCGCAACACGGTGACCTCGGGCACCACGCCCGCCGCCAACGGCGTCTACCTGGAGGTCACCCCGGGCGGTCCCGCCGCCGCGCAGACCGTGCGGCCGGACGGGCCCATCGACCTGGGCAACACCTGGAAGCTGGGCGTGACCGCCTGGGAGAAGGCCGACTCCCCGGCCGCCGCCGCGCCCAGGCCCTGACGCGGGCCCACCCGCGCCCCGCCTCCGCTCACCCCGCCCCCCTCACCCCGCCTCCGCCTCCGCCGGCCCCGGACGGCAGGTCCGGCACGGCCGGTACCCGGCGGCCCGCGCCTGCGCGAGGTCGCGGAAGCCGTGCCGGTGCGCGGGCGTGATCCGGCGGGCGTTGTGGCAGGTGGGGAAGCAGACGACCCCCGTGGTGTCGCTGGCCAGGTAGAACACCCGCTCCCCCGCCAGCGCCCGCAGCCGGTCCAGGTCCACGCCCTCGGCCCGCAGCAGCGCCTCCTGCTCCCCGGGGCCCAGGACGCGCTCCCCCGGCGACCCGTCGGAGCGGGTGACCCGGTGGCAGGGGATCAGCACCGGCACCGGGTTGCGGGCCAGCGCCGCCCCGACCGCGCGCACCTCCCCCGGCCGCCCGGCCCGCCGCGCGATCCACCCGGCCGGCCGCACCTCGCCGCGGGGGACGGACCTGACGGCAGCCAGGACCTGGCGCTGGAAGGCGTCCAGGCCGCGCAGGTCGAACCGCAGCCCGGACGAGCGCCCGGTGCGCAGCGCGGGCAGCAGCCCCGCGGGCGGCCTGGCGGCGGGCAGCAGCGGCCGGGCGAACCGCTCCCGGAAGGCGGCGGTGAAGCTCGCGGGGAAGCCGTCGTCCACGGGGCGCGCGTAGGCGATCCCGTGGTCGGTGAACGCCACCGCGAGCTCCCCGGCGGGGCCGGGCACCCGCACCCAGCGGGCGGCGACGCGGTCGAGCAGCCCGTCCGGCGCGTCCACGGCGAGTGCCGCGAGACCGGCGAGCAGCGGGTCCGGCTCAGTGTCCGCCATGGTGCGCCTCCACTTCCCTCGCGGACTCCTCGGCGAGCGCCCGCAGCCGCCGCAGCCCCCGCGACACGTGCGACTTGACGGTGCCCTGCGGAATGCCGAGCACCGCCGCGATCTCCGCGACGGGCAGGTCCACCACGTGCCGCAGCACCACCGCGGCCCGCTGCTCCGCGGGCAGCAGGCCGAGCAGTCCGGCCAGGTGCCCGCCCGTCTCCCGGCGCACGGCCGCCTCCTCCGCGGTCTCCCGCGGGTCGGCGCCGTCCACCGGCTCGTCCAGCAGGACGGGCGGCGGCCTGCGGGAGTCGGTGCGCAGGCTGTTCCGCCACAGGTTCATCATGATCGTCATCAGCCAGGGGCGGGTGCGCAGCGCGGCCAGGCGGTCCCGGTCCCAGCCGGTGAGCGCCCGGTAGGCGCGCAGGAACACCTCGGCCGTCAGGTCCTCGGCGTCCGCCCACCGCCCGGACAGGCGCAGCGCCGCGGAGAACACCGTGCCCCGGTGCGCGTCGTACAGCGCGGCAAACCCGGAGTCCGGGTCGTCGGCGAGCGCGGCGGCGACCGGATCGTCCCCGCCGTCCGCCCCTGCCTCCCGCTGCTCCACGCTGCTCCTCGCGACGGCCCTCATGACGGGGTGAACACCGCGGCCGCGCATCCGGTTGCACCCACCCCGGATTGTCATGCACATCGGGTGTTCATTTCCGGGCAACCCCGCGACCCTAGGCTCCGGGGACGCGCGACCCGCGGCCTGACCGGCCGTCGGGCAGTCACGACATCGGTGGAGTGACCGTGGAACGTCGTACCTTCCTGCGCGGAGCAGTCATCGGCACCTCGGCGGCGGCCTTCGGGGGCTCGCTGTGGCGCGGTGCCGCGTTCGCCGACCCGGCGCAGCCCGGCACCGGCCCCTACGGGCCGCTGGGCGCCGCGGACGCCAACGGCATCCAGTTGCCGAACGGGTTCACCAGCCGGGTGATCGCCCGCTCGGGGCAGCAGGTGCCCGGCACCTCGTACACCTGGCACAGCGCCCCGGACGGCGGCGCCTGCTACGCCGACGGCTCCGGCTGGATCTACGTCTCCAACTCCGAGGTGCTGCTCACCGGCGGGGTGAGCGCGGTGCGCTTCGCCGCCGACGGCACCGTCACCGGCGCGTACCGGCCCCTGTCCGGCACCAGCCTGAACTGCGCCGGCGGCAGCACCCCGTGGCAGACCTGGCTGTCCTGCGAGGAGATATCCCGGGGCTACGTCTACGAGACCGACCCCTGGGGCGCCACCGCGGCCGTGCGGCGGCCCGCGATGGGCCGGTTCAAGCACGAGGCGGCGGCCGCCGACCCGGTCCGCCGGGTGGTGTACCTCACCGAGGACGAGAGCGACGGCTGCTTCTACCGCTTCCGCCCGACGACGTGGGGCGACCTGTCCAGCGGCACCCTGGAGGTCCTCGTCATGGGCTCGGGCACCTCCGGCCCCGTGACGTGGGCGAGGGTGCCCGACCCGGCCGCCTCCTCCACCTCCACCCGCAACCAGGTCTCCGGCGCCAAGCGGTTCAACGGCGGTGAGGGCTGCCACTACGCCGACGGGCGGTGCTGGTTCACCACCAAGGGCGACGGCAGGGTCTGGCAGTACAACGCGGCCGAGTCCACGATCGAGCTGGCCTACGACGACTCCCTGGTCTCCGGCACCGCCCCGCTGACCGGCGTGGACAACATCACCGGCAGCACCGCGGGCGACCTGTACGTGGCCGAGGACGGCGGCAACATGGAGATCTGCGTCATCACGCCCGACGGCGTCGTCGCCCCGTTCCTGCGGGTGAACGGCCACTCGGGCTCGGAGATCACCGGCCCGGCCTTCTCCCCCGACGGCACCAGGCTGTACTTCTCCAGCCAGCGCGGCACCAGCAACAGCTCCTCGGCGGGGGTGACCTACGAGGTCAAGGGGCCGTTCCGGCGGTAGCCCCGGCCGGGCCCCGGGCCGGCGGCGCCCCGCCGCCCCGGCCCGGGGCCGCGGCGTCATCCCGCGCCCGGCCCGCCCGCGCCCGCTGCCGCCGCCCCGGGTGCGCCGAAGGCCAGCAGGAAGGTGCGGACGGCGGCCCGGGACACCTCGCGCAGCTCGTCGTCGCCGATCGGGCGGGTGCCCATCCGGGTGCGCGCCTCCAGCGGGCCGGTCAGCAGGGCGAGCAGTTGCTCGGCCGCGACCGCCGGGTCGGTGGCGGCCAGACGGCCGGCGAGGGTGAGCCGGGCCAGCCGGTCGGCGAGGGCCTCGGTGAGGCGGTGCGGGCCGCTCTCCCCGACGAGGTCGAGGATGTCGGGGAAGTGGAGGATCCCGGTGTGCAGCAGCCGCCGCAGGGCGCAGGAGCGCTCGTCGCAGTGCAGGCGCAGCAGGTGGTGCCCCACCTCCTCCAGGGTGGCGCGCGGGTCGGCGCCCGGCTCGGCGAGGGGGCGCAGCGCGGCCAGCCGCTCCTCCAGCGAGGTCCGCGCCGCGGCCTGGATCGCGTGCCGGAACAGGGTGGCCTTGTCGCTGAGGTGGTTGTAGACCGTGGGCTTGGCCACGCCGGCCGCGTCCGCGATCTCCTGCACGCAGGCGTCGGCGTAGCCCCGGCGCGCGAAGACGGCGAACGCGCCGTCCAGGATGGCCTGCCGTTTGTCGATGCGTCCTCGCGTGGTGGTCACGGGCCGAAGTGTACGCCCGAGGGTGAACCTGCCGGTTCAAGGCGATGCACGGCCCGGTCGGGCGCCCGCCGGTCGCGGCCGGGGCGCCGGGTGGACCCCGCGCGGACCCGCCGTGCAACCCCGCCGCCCCGTCCGGGAGTAGAAGCGGGCGACCAGTCAGGCACGACGGAGCGACGGGACGGAGCCCATGAGGCAACGACATGCGTGGCGGCGCTGGGGCGCCCTGGCCGGGGCGGTCGCCCTGGCCGCGGGGATGGCCCCGGCGGCCCGGGCCGGGGAGCGGGGGGCCGCCGCGGAGGCGGAGAGGCCGGGCGGGCGGGCCGACCGCACGGTGACGCTGGTGACCGGGGACCGGGTGACGGTCACCTCGGCCGGCAGCAAGGAGGGGGTGCTGGTCGAGCCGGGCGAGGGCCGGGACGGGATCGGGTTCGTGCGCGGCTCCGTCGGCGACGGGCTGACCGTCATACCGTCCGACGCCCTCGAACTGGTGCGGCAGGGGCGCGTCGACGAGCGGCTGTTCGACGTCAAGGGGCTCATCGCCATGGGCTACGACGACGCCTCGCGCGCGACCCTGCCGCTGATCGTCCGCTACGCCGGGGGCGCGGCGGGCGGCAGGGCCAGGACCGCGGTGGCGGACGCCGCCGAGGACACCGGCGCCGAGCTGCCCAGCGTCGGCGGGCAGGCCGTGGAGCAGGGCAAGGAGGACGCGGAGGAGTTCTGGTCCTCCGTCACCGGCCGCTCCTCCGCGGCCCGCGCCACCCTGGCCCCCGGGGTCTCCCGCGTCTGGCTGGACGGCGCGGTCAGGGCGGCCCTGGACCGCAGCGCCGCCCAGGTCGGGGCGCCCAGGGCGTGGGAGCGCGGCCTGACCGGCAAGGGGGTGCGGGTGGCGGTGCTCGACACCGGCGTCGACGCCACCCACCCGGACCTGGCCGACGCCGTCGCCGAGGCCAGGGACTTCACCGGCAACCCGGCCGGGGCGAAGGACGGCGACGGCCACGGCACCCATGTCGCGTCGATCATCACCGGCGGCGGCAGCGCCTCGGGCGGCGCGTACCGGGGCGTGGCCCCCGACGCCCGGCTGCTGGTCGGCAAGGTGCTCGACGACGACGGGTACGGGCAGGAGTCCCAGATCATCGCGGGCATGCAGTGGGCGGCCGACAGCGGCGCCGACGTGGTCAACATGAGCCTGGGCGGCGAACCCACCGACGGCTCCGACCCGATGGCGCAGGCCGTGGACACCCTCTCCGCGAGCTCCGGCGCGCTGTTCGTCGCGGCCACGGGCAACGACCACGGCACCGAGATGGTCTCCACCCCCGCCTCCGCCGACGCCGCGCTGGCCGTGGGCGCCGTGGACCGGGACGACCTGCTCGCCGACTTCTCCAACCGCGGCCCGCGCGTGGGCGACCACGCGGTCAAGCCGGAGATCACCGCGCCCGGCGTGGGCATCGTCGCCGCCAGGGCCGCGGGCACCAGGGACGACCAGGCGGTGGACGAGCACCACACCGCGCTGAGCGGCACCTCGATGGCGACCCCGCACGTGGCCGGGGCGGCGGCCGTCCTCGCCCAGGAGCACCCCGAGTGGGACGCGCGGCGGCTCAAGGCCGCCCTGGTCAGCACGGCGGAGCCCGGCGCCGGGCTCGGCGTGTTCGAGCAGGGCACGGGCCGGGTGGACCTCGCCAGGGCCACGGGGCAGGGCGTCCACGCCGTGCCGGGCGCGCTGTCCACGGTGCTGCCGTGGGGGCGGACCGAGCCGGTGACCAAGCAGGTCACCTACCACAACGACGGCGACGAGCCGCTGACGCTCCGGCTGAGCCTGGAGGTCACCGACGGCGCGGGCGAGCCCGCCGAGCCGCTCGCCCTGGCCGCCGACTCGGTGACCGTGCCCGCGCACGGCACCGCCGCCGTCCCGGTGACCACCCGCCCCGACGCGGTGTCCCCCGGCACCTACAGCGGCACCCTGACCGCGACCGGCCCCGACGGGGTGGTCGTGCGCACCGCCCTCAGCGTCCGCGCCGAGCGCGAGACCCACCCGGTGACGCTGGACGTCATCGACCGCGACGGATCCCGCCCGGCCGAGTTCGGCTACTCCCTGATCGGCCTGGACCAGCCGGAGAGCATCGAGTTCCGGGACGAGGACGGCCGGTTCACCGGGCACGCGCCGCCCGGCCGGTACACCCTGACCGTGTTCGCCTTCGGGGGCGGCGGGGACACCGAGGAGCGGGTCACGCTGATGTCGCAGGAGGTGGTGGTCGGCCACGAGCCGCTGGCGCTCACCGCGGACGCCCGCCCGGGCGTGCCCGTCACCACCACGGTGGACAGCGCCGCCGCCCGGCCCTGGTTCCGGCACATCGGGCTCGCCCAGGAGCTGGAGGACGGCACCCCGGTGGACCTGACGGCGTTCGTGTACGGCCCGGACACCCGCGTCTACGCGGTGCCCACCGCACGTCCCGTCACCTCCCGGCCGTTCAGCCTGCTGCACGTCGCGATCCTGTCCGACCCGCTGGAGCAGAGCGCCAAGCGGCGCCTGTACAACCTGGCGTTCGCCCGGGACGACTCCATCCCGGCGAACCTCGCCCTCACCGCCCGCGACCGCGACCTGGCCCGGGTGGAGACCAAGTACCACGGCTCGGGCACGGCCGTGACCGGCGACCGCAGCAACCTGGTGGCCTTCCGCGGCAGCGGCGACGCGCACGGCGGCGGCCACGACGTGCGGGCGCCCGGCGAGGCGGTGGAGTTCTTCACCCCGGGACCCGACTTCTCCTGGAACCACCAGAGCTTCTCCCTGCCCGGCGTCCACTCCTCGGCCCCCGGCGCGACCTACCGGGCGGGCCGGACCACCACCCGGTCGTGGAACACCGCGGCGTTCGGCCCGCTGCTGCACGGCGGCAGGTGCGGGGACTTCCTGCACGCCGTCCCGTCCACCGCGAGCCCGTCCGCCCGCGAGCACACCGGCGGTACGGCGCTGGAGGACACCACCGGCACCCTCACCCTGCTGCGCGACGGGGAGGAGATCGCCTCCAGCGAGCGGATCGACCAGGGCGTGGCCGCGGAGGGGCTGCCGGACGGCGCCGCCACGTACACCGTGCGGATGTCGCACCGCAACGCCTCGCCGTCGTTCCCGTTCGCGACGCGGACCGAGGCGTCGTGGTCGTTCACCTCGGCCACCGACGACGGCGCGGAGTGCGACGCCGGGCTGCCGCTGCTGAACGTCCGGGTGGGCGGCGCGTTCCGGCTGGACAACACCGCGCCCGCGCACCTGCCGCAGGTGCTCACCGTCAGCGGTGAGCGCACCGGGACCTTCGCGCCGGTGCCGCTGGCCGGGCTGACCGTGGAGGCGTCGTTCGACGACGGGCGCACCTGGCAGAAGACGGTGGTGACCAGGAGCGGTGACGGCACCCACCGCGTCGTGGTGCCCGCGCCGGGCGGCACCGGCACCGGCTGGGTCGGCCTGCGCACCACCGCGCGGGACGGGCAGGGCGCCACCGTCACCCAGGAGGTGATCCGCGCCTACGGGCTGAGGTGACCCGCCGGGTGACGAAGGTGGGGCGGCGCCCCCGCACAAGGCGCCGCCCCGATTCAGATGGCCTTCGTGTGGCTGGCCTTCATGTGGCTGGCCTTCGTGTGGCCCCGCCTCACCGGCTGTCGCCGTCCCCCGAGGGGCGCGCGGCGGCGCGGGCCGCCTCCAGGCGGGCCACCGGGATGCGGAACGGGGAGCAGGAGACGTAGTCCAGGCCCACCTCGTGGAAGAAGTGCACCGACTCCGGATCGCCGCCGTGCTCGCCGCAGACGCCGAGCTTGAGGTCGGGGCGGGTCCTGCGGCCCTCGGTGACGGCGTGCCGGACCAGGGCGCCGACGCCGTCGGTGTCGATCGTCTCGAACGGGGAGACGCCGAAGATGCCCTTCTCCAGGTAGGCGGTGAAGAACGACGCCTCCACGTCGTCCCGGCTGAAGCCCCACACGGTCTGGGTCAGGTCGTTGGTGCCGAACGAGAAGAACTCGGCGGCCTCCGCGATCTGCCCGGCCGTGATGGCGGCCCTGGGCAGCTCGATCATCGTGCCGAGCGCCAGGTCGAGGTCCACGCCGGTGGCCTGCCGCACCTCGGCGATGACCCGCTCGGCCTCCTCCCGGACGATCTCCAGCTCCTGCACGGTGCCCACCAGCGGGATCATGATCTCGGCCCGCGGGTCGCCGCCGGACCGCCTGCGCCGCGCCGCCGCCTCCGCGATGGCCCGCACCTGCATGGTGAACAGGCCGGGGATGACCAGGCCGAGCCGTACGCCGCGCAGGCCCAGCATGGGGTTCTGCTCGTGCAGCTTGTGCACGGCCTGGAGCAGCCGCAGGTCGTTCTCGTGGGGGTCCTTGCGGGCCTCGGCGAGCGCCACCCGCACCGACAGCTCGGTGATGTCGGGCAGGAACTCGTGCAGCGGCGGGTCGAGCAGCCGGATGGTCACCGGCAGCCCGTCCATCGCCTCGAACAGCTCCTCGAAGTCCCGCTCCTGGAGCGGCAGCAGCGCCGCCAGGGCCCGCTCGCGCTCCTCGTCGGTGTCGGCGAGGATCAGCTTCTCCACCAGTTCGCGCCGCTCGCCGAGGAACATGTGCTCGGTGCGGCACAGTCCGATGCCCTGCGCGCCGAAGCGGCGGGCGCGGGCGGCGTCCTCGGCGTTGTCCGCGTTGGCCCGCACCCGCAGACGGCGGATCCGGTCCGCGTAGGCCATGATCCGGTGCACGGCCTTCACCAGCTCGTCGGCGTCCTCGGCACCGGCGTGCATCCGGCCCTCGAAGTACTCCACGACCGGCGACGGCACGACGGGCACCTCGCCGAGGTACACCTTGCCGGTGGAGCCGTCGATCGAGACGACGTCGCCCTCCTCGACCACAAGCCCGCCGGGAGCGGTGAGCCTGCGCCGCTTGGTGTCCACCTCCAGCTCCTCGGCGCCGCAGACGCAGGTCTTGCCCATGCCGCGGGCCACCACCGCCGCGTGGGAGGTCTTGCCGCCGCGGCTGGTGAGGATGCCCTCGGCGGCGATCATGCCGTTGAGGTCGTCGGGGTTGGTCTCGCGGCGGATCAGGATGACCTTCTCGCCGGACCGGGACCACTTCACGGCCGTGTACGAGTCGAACACCGCCTTGCCGACGGCGGCGCCCGGCGACGCGGCGATGCCCCAGCCGATGCGCTGCGTCCTGGCGCCCTTGCCCTCGGTGGCGGCGGTGTCGAAGCGGGGGAACATGAGCTGCGCCAGTTGGGCGCCGTTGACCCGCTGGAGGGCCTCGGCCTCGTCGATGAGGCCCTGGTCGACGAGTTGGGTGGCGATGCGGAACGCGGCGGCGGCGGTGCGCTTGCCGACCCGGGTCTGGAGCATCCACAGCTTGCCGCGCTCGATGGTGAACTCGATGTCGCACAGGTCGCGGTAGTGCGTCTCGAGGGTCTCCATGATGCGCAGCAGCTCGTCGTAGGACTTCTTGTCGATCCGCTCCAGCTCGGCCAGGGGGACGGTGTTGCGGATGCCCGCGACCACGTCCTCGCCCTGCGCGTTCTGGAGGTAGTCGCCGTAGACGCCCTGGTGGCCGCTGGCCGGGTCGCGGGTGAACGCCACGCCGGTGCCGGAGTCCTCGCCGAGGTTGCCGAAGACCATGGAGCAGACGTTGACGGCGGTGCCGAGGTCGTTGGGGATGCGCTCCTGGCGGCGGTAGAGGCGGGCCCGCTCACCGTTCCAGGAGTCGAAGACCGCGCGGATCGCCAGGTCCATCTGCTCGCGGGGGTCCTGCGGGAACTCCCGGCCCGCCTCGGCGAGCACGATGGCCTTGAAGTGCTCCACCAGCGCCTTGAGGTCCTCGGCGCCCAGGCCGAGGTCGGTGTCGGCGCCCTTGGCGCGCTTGGCGTCGTCCAGCGCCTCCTCGAACAGGTCGCCGTCGATGCCCAGCACCGTCTTGCCGAACATCTGCACGAGGCGGCGGTAGGAGTCCCAGGCGAAGCGCTCGTCCCCGGACTGGGCGGCCAGGCCGTGCACGGAGGCGTCGCCCAGGCCGATGTTGAGGACGGTGTCCATCATGCCGGGCATGGAGAACTTGGCGCCGGAGCGCACGGACACCAGCAGCGGGTCGTCCGGTTGGCCCAGCCGCTTGCCCATGCGCTCCTCCAGGGCCGCCAGGTGGGCGCTGACCTCGTCGCGCAGCGCCGGGGGCTCGGCGCCGTCGGCGAGGTAGACCTGGCACGCCTCGGTGGTGATGGTGAAGCCCGGAGGGACGGGCAGCCCGAGGTTGGTCATCTCGGCGAGGTTGGCTCCCTTCCCGCCGAGCAGGTCCTTGAGGTCCTTGTTGCCCTCGGTGAAGTCGTAGACGAATTTCTGCGCCTGTTCCGACACGGGTCTGCTCCTCGCGCACGGATGCCCTGACGGCGGGGACTGTACCCAGATCGAAGGCCGATGAGCGCCTTCAGCGCATCTAATTGACGATCAGCCGCCGGTCCGCCAGGAGATCGAATGCCGCACCCCTCCTCGCGCCTGCGATCGTCGAGCGGCTACCAGTCGGCCATCCTGTGTTCATTTGTTGAAGACGGAGTAAGGGGCCATCCGAGGGAGCCGAGAGCCTGGACACCGAGGGTGGATTGATGATGACTCAGAGTAATTGAGATCTTGGAGCTGTGCAAGCACGCGGGGTGGCACCGTGTGCCATGTCTTGGACAGTTGTCCTCGGCGCGGAGGGCGCGGGAAGGCGCTGCGCGGGGCGCGGCGGGGCGTTCCCCGGCGGCGCGGGGTGGTGAGAATCACGCGCCGCCCGGGCGGCCCCGTCTCATGTCGTGGACGGATTTTCCGTCCGCCGGACGGCGCGGCCGGGCCACGGCGGGGGCAGGGGCGGAGCGGGGGCAGGGGCGGCGCGGCGCGCCCGTCACCCGCCGGAGATGTCCGATTCCGCGTCCTCCGACGGCGCCGCGCAGTCGTACGGGTCGGCGAGCCAGTTGTCCGGCAGCACCACCCGCTTGGTGCCTGCGGTCCTGCCGCGCGGGCCCTCGGCCGCCTCGGGCCACGGCTGGTCCAGGTCCAGCAGGGCGAGCTGCTCGTCCAGCTCGGCGAGCGAGGAGGCCATGGCCAGCTTCTGCCGCATCTGCGAGCCCACAGAGAAGCCCTTGGTGTACCAGGCGACGTGCTTGCGGAAGTCGATGACACCCCGTGCCTCGTCGCCGAGCCACTCCCCGAGCAGCCGGGCGTGCCGCCGCATCACCTCGGCCACCTCGCGCAGCGAGGGGCGGGCCGGGGCGCCGGTGCCCTCGAAGGCGGCGACCAGGTCGCCGAAGAGCCACGGCCGCCCCAGACAGCCGCGGCCGACCACCACGCCGTCGCAGCCCGTCTCGCGCATCATCCGCACCGCGTCCGCGGCGCTCCAGATGTCACCGTTGCCGAGCACGGGGATCTCCGGCACGGCCTCCTTCAGCCGCGCGACCGCGCTCCAGTCGGCGGTGCCGCCGTAGTGCTGCTGCGCGGTCCTGCCGTGCAGGGCGATCGCGGTCACGCCCTCATCCACGGCGATGCGCCCGGCGTCGAGGTACGTCAGGTGGTCGTCGTCGATGCCCTTGCGCATCTTCATCGTCACCGGCAGGGAGCCCGCGTTCGCCACCGCCTGGCGCAGGATGGCGCGCAGCAGCGGCCGCTTGTAGGGCAGCGCGGAGCCACCGCCCCTGCGGGTCACCTTGGGCACCGGGCAGCCGAAGTTCAGGTCGACGTGGTCGGCCAGGTCCTCGTCCACGATCATCCGCACGGCCTTGCCGACGGTGACCGGGTCCACCCCGTAGAGCTGGATCGAGCGCGGCTTCTCCGCCGCCTCGAAGCGGATCAGCCGCAGCGTCTTGGCGTCCCGCTCCACCAGCGCCCGGGTGGTGATCATCTCGCTGACGAACAGGCCCTTGCCGCCGCTGAACTCCCGGCACAGCGTCCGGAACGGGGCGTTGGTGATGCCCGCCATGGGGGCCAGCACCACCGGGGGCTGCACGGTGTGCGGTCCGATCTGGAGCTGACTCATCAGATGGCTACCTCGGGGTGGGACGGACGCTCGCCTGTGCCGCGCGGGGGACGGGGCTCCCCCGGGCACATCCCCCGATTGTCCCACGGCCGCGGGAGAGGGCGGCCGGGGCTCAGGCGGCCGGCGCTCAGCCGACGGGGCTCAGGCCGCCGGGGCCAGGGCGCGGGTGTGCAGGGCGGCCAGGCGCCGGGCGGTCTCCTCGTCCTTGGGGACGTGCACGGTCAGGCGGGGGCCGGGGCGGGGGCCCAGCCACAGGCTGGTCAGCTCCAGGTTCAGCACGCCCACGAACGGGTTCAGATAGCACTTGCCGCGGTTGTCCGGCTGCACCACCTCGTGCCGCTCCCACAGCTCGCAGAAGGTCGGCGACGCCTCGCGCAGCCTGCTGACCAGGCACTTCCAGCCGGGCTCGGCCAGGTGCTCGGCCATGGAGGCGCGGAACTTCGCCGTCATCACCGCGACGGACTCCTCCCAGTCCACCATGGCCTCGCGCCACTCAGGCCGGGTGAACGCCAGCCACAGCAGGTTGCGGTCCTCCGGCGGCACCCGGTCCAGGTCGCCCAGCATCAGGCCGTAGGTGCGGTTGTACGCCACGATGTCGTAGCGGCTGTTCTGGAGGCACGCCGGGACCGGCTCCAGTTGCTCCAGGATCTCCATCAGGGCCGGGGTCACACTGGGGCACCGCAGCCCGGGGACGGGGTCGGGGGTCCCGGCGAGCACGAACAGGTGGGCGCGCTCGTTGGGGTTCAGCCGCAGGGCCCGGGCGACGGAGTCCAGCACCTGCGCGGACACCCTGATGTCCCTGGCCTGCTCCAGCCACGTGTACCAGGTGACCCCCACGGCGGCGAGCTGGGCCACCTCCTCCCGGCGCAGCCCCGGGGTGCGGCGGCGCGGCCCGCGGGGCAGGCCGACCTGCTCGGGGGTGAGCCGCTCGCGGCGGCTGCGCAGGAACGCGGCGAGCTCGCGGCGCCGGATGCTGTCGGTGGCCGGGCGGTCGGCGCCGGGGGCCGTCGCCCGCGGTGCGGGGCCTTCCGTGGCGGCGGTGGTCATGGCCACCAGCATGGACGATCACGTATCCCGTTGCCAGGTACCGCTGGTACCCGGATAAACGAACTCTGGTACCACCCGAGCGGCAGCCGCGACCGTGTCCGGGTGACTCAGACAGACATGCCCCCGACGGCGAGCGCCCGGACGGCCCCGCGCTCCCCCGCCGCGCCGCCCGAGCTCGGCCGGCTCGGGATGCTCACCGTCCTGATGGGCGCGGCCCTGTCCATCCTGGACTTCTTCATCGTCAACGTCGCCCTGTCCACGATCGAGCACGACCTGAACGCCGACGCGGCGACGCTGGAGCTGATCGTCGCCGGGTACGGCACCCCGTACGCGGTGCTGCTGGTGCTCGGCGGGCGGCTCGGGGACGCCTTCGGACGCCGCAGGCTGTTCCTCACCGGCGTCGCCGCGTTCGCGGTGACCTCGCTGGCCTGCGGCCTGGCGCCGAACGCGGGCGCGCTGGTGGCGGCGCGGGCCGCGCAGGGCGCGTCGGCGGCGCTGATGGTGCCGCAGGTGCTCGCCACCCTGCACGCCGCCACGTCGGGCGAGCGCAGGGGCCGGGCGCTGAGCCTGTACGGCGCCATGGCCGGGCTTTCCACCATCGCCGGGCAGGTGCTCGGCGGGGTTCTGGTGGAGGCGGACGTCGCGGGCACCGGGTGGCGGTCGATCTTCCTGGTGAACGTGCCGGTGGCGCTGCTGGCCCTGCTGTTCGCGCTGCGCCGCGTCCCGGAGACCCGGGCGGAGCGGCCGAGCGGGGTGGACGTGCCCGGCACGGTGCTGCTCGCGGTGGCGCTGCTGGCCCTGCTGGTGCCGCTCACGCAGGGCAGGGCCATGGGCTGGCCGGTGTGGTCGTGGGTGCTGCTGGCCGGGTCCCCGGTGGCGGCGGCCGCGTTCGTGGCGGTGGAGCGGCGCGCCGAGCGGGCCAGGCGGGTGCCGCTGCTGCCGCCGAGCCTGCTGGCCGTGCCCAGCGTGCGCTCCGGGCTCGGGGCCGGGGTGCCGATGTTCGCCGGGTTCGGCGGCTTCATGTTCGTCATGGCCGTGGCGCTCCAGCAGGGCCTGCACCTGTCGCCGCTGCGGGCCGGCCTGGCGCTGGTGCCGATGGCCACGGCGTACTCCGCGGCGTCGCTGAGCGCTCCGCGGCTGATGGCGAGGTACGGCAGGGGGGTGCTGTCCTGCGGGGCGCTGCTGCTGGTCCTGGGGTTGGCCGGGCTGGGCGGCACGGTGCTCGCCGGGTGGCCCGACCTGGGGCTGTGGCACCTGGCGCCGAGCACGGTGGTGTTCGGCTTCGGCCAGGGCCTGCTGATGACGCCGCTGTTCCGGTTCGTGCTCGCCGGGGTGCCCGCGGAGCAGGCCGGGGTGGGCAGCGGGGCGCTGATCACCATGCAGCAGGCGAGCCTGGCCCTGGGCGTGGGCACCCTGGGCTCGCTGTTCGCCGAGCTGGCGCCCGCCTCGGCCCTGGGCATGCGCGACGCCCTGCTGACGGCGCTGGCCGTGCAGGTCGGCGGGGCCCTGCTGACCCTGTACCTGACGACGAGGCTGCCGCGGACGGTGAAGTGACACCCCGCCCCGGCGCCGCCGGGCCGCGACGGCACCGGGCCCGTGGCCGCCCCCGCACGGGGAAGGCCACGGGCCCGGTCCGGCCGGACGACGCCGGCGTGGCGACTAGCAGCCGAGGAGCTTGCCCGCCAGGTAGGACTCCACCTGGTCCAGCGAGATCCGCTGCTGCTCCATGGAGTCGCGCTCACGCACGGTCACCGCGTTGTCCTCGAGGCTGTCGAAGTCCACGGTGACGCAGAACGGGGTGCCGATCTCGTCCTGGCGGCGGTAGCGGCGGCCGATGGCGCCCGCGTCGTCGAACTCCACGTTCCAGTGCTTGCGCAGGTCGGCGGCCAGGCCCCGGGCCTTCGGGGACAGCGCGGGGTTGCGCGACAGGGGCAGCACGGCGACCTTGACCGGCGCCAGCCTGGGGTCGAGGCGCAGCACGGTGCGCTTCTCCATCACGCCCTTGGCGTTGGGCGCCTCGTCCTCCACGTAGGCGTCGAGCATGAAGGCGAGCATGGCCCGGTTGACGCCCGCCGCGGGCTCGATCACATAGGGGAACCAGCGCTCGCCGGCCTCCTGGTCGAAGTACGACAGGTCCTGGCCGGACGCCTTGGCGTGCGAGGCCAGGTCGAAGTCGGTGCGGTTGGCGATGCCCTCCAGCTCGCCGAACTCGCTGCCGCCGAAGTTGAAGCGGTACTCGATGTCCACCGTCCGCTTGGAGTAGTGGGACAGCTTCTCCTTCGGGTGCTCGTAGAAGCGGATGTTCTCCTCGCGGACACCGAGGCCCACGTACCAGTTCCAGCGCTCCTGGAGCCAGTACTCGTGCCACTTCTCGTCCTCGCCCGGCTTGACGAAGAACTCCATCTCCATCTGCTCGAACTCGCGGGTGCGGAAGATGAAGTTGCCCGGCGTGATCTCGTTGCGGAAGGACTTGCCGGTCTGGGCGATGCCGAACGGCGGCTTCTTGCGGGAGGTCTGCTGCACCGCGGCGAAGTTCACGAAGATGCCCTGGGCGGTCTCCGGGCGCAGGTAGGCCACGGAGGCGGTGTCCTGCGTGGGGCCCAGGTGGGTGGAGAGCAGGCCGGAGAACTGCTTGGGCTCGGTGAAGGTGCCCTTGTTGCCGCAGTTGGGGCAGTTGAGGTCGGCCAGGCCGTTCTCGGGCGCGCGGCCGTGCTTGGCCTCGTACGCCTCCTCCAGGTGGTCGGCGCGGAAGCGCTTGTGGCAGGAGGTGCACTCGGTGAGCGGATCGGTGAAGGTGGCCACGTGGCCGGAGGCCTCCCAGACCTCGCGGGCCAGGATCACCGAGGAGTCGATACCGACGACGTCGTCACGCGAGGTCACCATCGCGCGCCACCACTGGCGCTTGATGTTCTCCTTCAGCTCCACACCGAGCGGCCCGTAGTCCCAGGCGGCGCGCTGACCGCCGTAGATCTCACTGCACGGGTACACGAAGCCACGGCGCTTGCTCAGGCTGACGATTGTGTCGATCTTGTCGGCGGCCACAGTGCTCTCTTCAGTACGACGAAGCGGTCAGTGGGGGTGATCCGCCGGCCGGCGGGCGGGCCGCTGGTGCCGGGCGAATACCTCAGCGTACCGGCGGCGGCACCCCCGGTTTCAAATCGGTCCGAGCCCTTCCGGACGGCGTTCGCGGCGGTGTTCTCCGCGGCGTTCCCTGTGGCGTTCCCGACAGACCACTCAATTGACAACCGTTTCCACTTTTGTTGAGAATGATTGTCATGAACGTACGTAGCCGCCCTGCCATATCCGCCGCCCTGGCGGGAGCCGCCCTGCTGTGCCTGACGTCGCTCACCGCCTGCGGGAGCGACGGGGGCGGGGGCGGAAGCGACGGCAAGGTGGACGCGGTGGCCTCCTTCTACCCC
This sequence comes from Streptomyces capparidis, assembly GCF_054782095.1. NCBI lineage: Bacteria > Bacillati > Actinomycetota > Actinomycetes > Kitasatosporales > Streptomycetaceae > Streptomyces > Streptomyces capparidis. The sequence continues at coordinate 57,012 of NZ_BAAGTD010000035.1, forward strand.
CTGGAGTACGTCACCGAGCGCATAGGCGGCAGCCATGTGCGGGTGACGAACCTGACCAAGCCCGGGGTCGAGCCGCACGACATGGAGCTCAGCCCCCGCCAGACCGCCGAGCTCGGCGAGGCCGACCTGGTGGTGTACCTCAAGGGCCTCCAGCCCGCCGTGGACGAGGCCGTGGAGCAGGCGGGCGTCGAGCACGTCGCCGAGGCGAGCGAGTACTCCCACCTGGAGGAGCACGCCGAGGCCGGGCACGAGGAGGAGGGCCACGAGGAGGAGGGCCACGAGGGCGAGGAGCACGCGCACGAGGGCGGCGACCCGCACATCTGGCTCGACCCGACCCGTCTGGCCGACGTGGCCGAGGGCGTCCGCGACGAGCTGGTGGCCACCGACCCCGACCACGCCGACGACTACAAGGCCAACACCGCCGCCCTGGTCAAGGAGCTGAACGCCCTCGACAAGGAGTTCAAGGACGGCCTGGCGGACGTGCGCAGCCGCACCTTCATCACCAGCCACGCGGCCTTCGGCTACCTGGCGGAGCGCTACGACCTGGAGCAGGTGGCGATCAACGGCGTGGACCCCGAGTCCGAGCCGAGCCCCGCCCACCTCGCCGACCTCCAGAGGACCGCCAGGGAGAAGAAGGTCAGCACGGTCTTCTTCGAGACCCTGGCCAGCCCCAAGACCGCCAAGACGCTGGCGAAGGACCTGGGCCTGAAGACGGCCGTCCTGGACCCGCTGGAGGGCGTGCAGGACCCGGAGAAGGAGAACTACTTCTCCGTGATGCGGCAGAACCTGAAGAACCTCGAGCAGGCCCTGAGCACCTCCGGCGGCTCCTGAGCCCCCGCGGGCGGCCGCCCGGTTCGGTCCCGCGGCCGTCCAGGGGCGAGGATGGACGGGAAGGCGGTACCGGCACGGCGGCAACGGGTGAGCTAAGGAGCGACCGAAGTGGCAGTCAGCGGCAACGGAGCGGGCGGGCAGCCCGTCATATCCCTGCGCGGAGCCACCGCGTCGCTCGGCGCCAGGCCCGTCCTGCGCGGTGTGGACCTGGTGGTCGGGCACGGCGAGGTGGTGGCGCTGCTCGGCGGGAACGGCTCGGGCAAGTCCACCACCGTCCGGGCGGTCGTCGGGCAGGTACCGCTGACCAGCGGCGAGCTGCACCTGTTCGGCACCCCGCTGCGGCGCTTCCGGCAGTGGCGGCGCGTCGGGTACGTGCCCCAGCGCACCACCGCGGCGGGCGGGGTGCCCGCGACCGTGCGGGAGGTCGTCGCCACCGGTCTGCTCTCCCGCTCCAGGCTGCGCCCGCTCGGCCGCGCCGACCGCGCCGCCGTGGACCGCGCGCTCGCCCTGGTGGGCATGGCCGACCGCGCGGGCGACTCGGTGAACGCGCTCTCCGGCGGGCAGCACCAGCGGGTGCTGATCGCCCGCGCGCTGACCGCCGGGCCCGAGCTGCTGATCATGGACGAGCCGATGGCGGGCGTGGACCTGGCCAGCCAGCGGGTGCTGGCCGACACGCTGCGCGACCAGGTGGCCGCGGGCACCACCGTGCTGCTGGTGCTGCACGAGCTGGGCGCCCTGGAGCCGCTGATCGACCGGGCCGTGGTGCTGCGGGACGGCTGCGTGGTGCACGACGGCCCGCCGCCGCCCGCCACCGGCCAGCACGCCCTGCCCGGGCACGACCACGTCCACCCGCACGCCGCGCAGGAACCGAGCCGGACGGGGCTGCTGACATGACCCTGGAGTTCCTCGAGCCCGCGTTCATGCAGCGCGCCCTCATCGCCGCCGCCCTGATCGGCATCACCGCGCCCGCCGTCGGCATCTACCTGGTGCAGCGGCGCCAGGCGATCATGGGCGACGGCATCGGCCACGTGGCGCTGACCGGCGTGGCGCTCGGCTTCCTGCTCAACGCCAACCCGGTGTGGATGGCGGTGCTGGTCGCCGCCCTCGGCGCCGTCGCCATGGAGCTGATCCGCTCCCGCGGCAGGACGCAGGGCGACATCGCGCTGGCCATGCTGTTCTACGGCGGCATGTCCGGCGGCGTGCTGCTGATCAACATGTCGGAGGACGGCAGCAACGCCAAGCTGCTGTCCTACCTGTTCGGCTCGATCACCACCGTCTCCGAGGAGGACGTGGTGGTGATCACCGTGCTGGCGCTGCTGGTGGTGGCGGTGACGCTGGGGCTGCGCAGGCAGTTGTTCGCCGTCTGCCAGGACGAGGAGTTCGCCCGGGTGACCGGGCTGCCGGTGCGGGCCCTGAACATCCTGCTCGCGGTCACCGCCGCGGTCACCGTCACCGTGGCCATGCGGGTGGTCGGCCTGCTGCTGGTCAGCGCGCTGATGGTGGTGCCGGTCGCCGCGGCGCAGCAGCTCACCCGGTCGTTCGCCGCCACCATGGCCGCCTCCGTCGGCATCGGCATCGCGGTCACCCTGTCCGGAACCGTCTCCACCTACTACATGGACGCGCCCTCCGGTGCCACCATCGTGGTGTTCGCCATCGCCGTCTTCCTGGTGGTGACGGCGCTCGCCACGCCGCTCGCCGCCATGCGGGCCCGGCGCGCGGAACCGCCGGACGAGCCCGGCGCGCACGGCCCCGCGCCCTCGGCCGAGGACGACGTACACGTGCAGGGCGGGCTCACTGGCACAATGTCCCGGAGCACCGCCCACCGGAGCCTGAGGTCCGAGGAGGAGAATCGGTGAACACCGCCGCCAAGCCCCCGGCACGCGGCCGGGCGACCCGGCAGCGCGCCGCGGTCGCGTCCGCGCTGGAGGAGGTCGACGAGTTCCGCAGCGCCCAGGAGCTGCACGACCTGCTCAAGCACCGCGGCGACTCGGTGGGCCTGACCACCGTCTACCGCACCCTCCAGTCCCTGGCCGACGCCGGCGAGGTGGACGTGCTGCGCACGGACGAGGGCGAGGCGATGTACCGGCGGTGCAGCCGGGGGCACCACCACCACCTGGTGTGCCGCTCCTGCGGCCGGACGGTCGAGGTCGAGGGCCCGGCCGTGGAGAAGTGGGCGGACACGGTGGCGGCGGAGCACGGCTTCGTGGACGTGGCCCACACCCTGGAGATCTTCGGGACCTGCGCGAGCTGCGCCGCGACGGACTGAGCCGGCGCGGGCGCCCCGGCGCACGGGGGCGCGGCCCGCGCGGGCCGCGCCCCTCGCCGTACGTCGTCCGCGACCGTACGTCACCCGCGGCAGTACGTCACCCGCGGGCGGGCGGGGCCGCTACTGGGCCCGCCCGTGGCCGTCCACCTGGTTCGGCAGCGCACCGCCGTAGCGGCGGTCCCGGGAGGCGTACTCCTGGCAGGCCGCCCACAGGTTCCTGCGGTCGAAATCCGGCCAGAGCACGTCCTGGAACACCATCTCGGCGTACGCGGACTGCCATATCAGGTAGTTCGAGGTCCGCTGCTCCCCCGAGGGCCGGATGAACAGGTCCACGTCCGGCATGTCGGGGAAGTACAGGTACTTCGCGAACATCTTCTCGTTGACCTTCGACGGGTCCAGGCGGCCCGCGGCCACCTCCCTGGCGATCGCCGCCGCCGCGTCGGCGATCTCGGCCCGCCCGCCGTAGTTGACGCACATGTACAGCGTCATCAGGTCGTTGTCGCGGGTGTGCTCCTCCGCTATCTGGAGCTCGTGCACCACGCTCTTCCACAGCTTGGGCATCCGGCCCGCCCAGCGGATGCGCACGCCCAGCGCCCCCAGCTCCTCGCGGCGGCGGCGGATCACATCGCGGTTGAAGTTCATCAGGAAGCGCACCTCGTCCGGTGAGCGCCTCCAGTTCTCGGTGGAGAACGCGTACACCGACAGGTTGCGGACCCCGATCTCGATGCAGCCCTTGACCACGTCGAGCACCACGGCCTCGCCCACCTTGTGGCCCTCGGTGCGCGGCAGGTTGCGCTGCTTGGCCCAGCGGCCGTTGCCGTCCATGACGATGGCCACGTGGTTGGGGACCAGCTCCCCCGGCAGCTTCGGCGGCCGGGCGCCGGAGGGGTGCGGGTCGGGCGGCACGTACTCGCGACGCTGACGGCTGAAGATCCCGCTACGTGCCATGCGTTACTTCTCCACGAATCTCAGCGAGCGGAGGCCCCGCTCGAGATGCCACTGAAGGTAGGCGGCGACCATACCGCTGCCCTCGCGGCAGAAGCGCGGCTCACACGCGTCCGCCGTCTCCCAGTCCCCGGCCAGGAGGGCTCCCAGCAGCTCCAGGGTCTCCGGGGAGGGTACGACGCTGCCCGGGACTCTGCACTGCGCGCACACACAGCCGCCGGAGACGACCGAGAAGAAGCGGTTCGGCCCGGGCAGCCCGCACTTCGCGCAGTCGTCGAAGCTCGGCGCGTACCCGTTCACCGCGAGCGAGCGCAGCAGGAACGCGTCCAGCACCAGGCCGGGCTCGTGGGCGCCGGAGGCCAGGGTGCGCAGCGCGCCGACGAGCAGCAGGTACTGCTGGACGGCGGGCTCGCCCTCGTTCTCGGTGAACCGCTCGGCGGTCTCCAGCATCGCCGTGCCCGCCGTGTACCTGGCGTAGTCGGCGACGATCGTGCCGCCGAACGGGGCGATGGTCTCCACCTGGGTGCACAGCGGCAGATGGCGGCCGACCAGGTCGCTGCCGCGCGCGAAGAACTGCACGTCCACGTGCGAGAACGGCTCCAGGCGGGCCCCGAACTTGGACTTGGTGCGCCGCACCCCGCGGGCCACGGCCCGCACCCGGCCGTGCTGGCGGGTGAGCAGGGTGATGATCCGGTCGGCCTCGCCGAGCTTCTGGGTGCGCAGCACCACACCGTCGTCGCGGAACAGGCTCATGCGCCGCGCCCTCCACCGAAGCGGGCCCCAAGGGCTCCGGGGCGCGGGTCGGCTGGGTTGGTCACGGATTCATTGTCTCCCACCGCGCGGCCGGCGCCTCACCCGGCCGCCCCCGGGGTGACGAGCCCCGACTCGTACGCGGCGATCACCAACTGGGCGCGGTCCCGCGCGGCCAGCTTCGCCATGATGCGGCTGACGTGGGTCTTCGCGGTGAGCGGGCTGAGCGAGAGCGCCTCGGCGACCTCGGCGTTGGTCAGCCCCCTGGCGACCAGGGCGAGCACCTGCCGCTCCCGCGCCGACAGCACCTCCAGCCGGCCGGGCGCGGACACGGCGGCGGGCGCCTCGTCGGGCAGCCGCAGCACCCGGGCGATCAGCCGGGCGGTGGGGCCGGGGGAGAGCAGCGCCTCGCCCGCGGCCACGGTGCGGATGGCCTCGAGCAGCTCGGCGGGCCTGGTGTCCTTCACCAGGAAGCCGCTGGCCCCGGCGCGCAGCGCGGCCAGGACGTGCTCGTCGGTGTCGTACGTGGTGAGCACCAGCACCCGCACCCCCGCCAGGTCCTCGTCCGCGGCGATGTGCCGGGTCGCCTCGATGCCGTCCAGGTCCGGCATGCGGATGTCCATCACGACGACGTCGGCGCGGCAGGAGCGCGCCAGCTCCACCGCCTCCCGGCCCGTCGCCGCCTCGCCCACGACCTCCATGTCCGCGGCCGACGCCACCAGCATGGCGAACGCCGCCCGCACCAGCGTCTGGTCGTCGGCCAGCAGCACCCGTATCGTCACGTGTCCGTCCCCGCTCCCCGTTCCCCGTTCCCTGTTCCCCGGTCCCCCGTGCCCCGTGCCCCGCTCCCCGTCCCGCCGCCGTCAGGGCGCCCGGGGCTCCTCCCCCGGGTCCGGCAGCGGCAGCGTCGCGGCGACCGCGAAGCCCCCGTGCGGCCCGGGCCCCGCCCGCAGCGTCCCGCCGACGCTGCGGGCGCGCTCGGTCATGCCGAGGATGCCGTAGCCGCCGCCCGCCGCCGCGCCGCCCCGCCCGTCGTCGGTCACGGCGACCCGCAGCGCCCCGGGCTCCCGGACCACCTCCACCGCGGCGCGGGACGCCCCCGCGTGCTTGACCACGTTCGTCAGCGCCTCCTGGACGATGCGGTACGCGGCGGCGCCCACCGCGGGCGGCACCGGCTCCCGGGGCACGGTGACCTCGACCCGCACGCCGGTGGCCCGCACGGCGTCGGCCAGGCCCGCTATCGCCGCGGGTGCCGGCAGGGCGCCCTTCGGCTCCGGCTCGCCCTGCCGCAGCACGGCCAGGGTCGCCCGCAGCTCCGACCTGGCGTCGCGGCACGTGTCGGAGATCGTCTCCAGGCACTCGGCGAGGTTCCCCCGGTCCAGCCGCTCCGGGTCCGCCACCAGCAGGTGCGCGGCCACCGACGCCTGGACGCCGATCAGCGTGATGCTGTGCGCCAGCAGGTCGTGCAGGTCGCGGGCGATCCGCAGCCGCTCCTCGGCGACCCGCCGCGCGGCCTCCTCCTCCCGGGTCCGCTCTGCCCGCTCCGCCCGGTCCACCACGGCGGCCAGGTAGGTGCGGTGGGACCGCACCGCCTCGCCGAACGCCACGACCGCCAGGATCCACCCCGAGCTGCGCCCGATCTCCACCCGGTGGTCCGGCGCCGCCACCGTCATCACCCCGGCCACCAGGGCGACGAGCCCGGCCGCCAGCGCCCAGGAGCGCCTGCGGCTGCCGTACCTCGCCGCCGTGTAGATCGCGATCACGGTGGCCGGGAGCGGGGCGGAGTGCTCGTTGTCCAGGACGTGGTACGGCACGACCGCGGCCAGCACCGCCACCAGCACCGCCAGCGGACGGCGGCGCCGGGCCAGCAGCGGCAGCGCGCACGCGGTGAGCAGCACCCACCCGGCGGCGTCGGGCCTGCGCCCGTCCTGGGCCAGCAGCCCGATGACGGTCTGCACGGCCAGCACGTGCGCGGTGAGGGGGGCGTCGGACCAGGGGCCGTCGCCCGGTCGGCCGACGAGGACACGGCCGGCCGCGCGCAGCGGGCGCTCCCATCGGTGGGCGTGCACGGTGGGTCCCCTTCTTCGTGGTGGCGGGACGGTGGCGTGTGGCGGGACGGCGGGGGCGTGGGGGCGGAGCCTACCCGGGGGCGGGGGTGGACGGGGTGTTCCCGGGGACGGGTCCGCCCGCCGGGCCCGCGGGGCCGGGCGCCCCGGAGGCCGCGCCGGGGCCCGTCGCCGACCTCGCCCGGGGCGCGCCGGGCGCGGCCCGGGACGGCGATGCCGGCCACCACACCCGCTCCCCCAGCAGCAGCGTCGCCGAGGTGACCAGGTACGTGCGCACGAGGAAGGTGTCCAGCAGCACCCCCACCGCCACCACGAACCCCATCTCCACCATCATCACCAGCGGCAGCGACATCAGGACGGCGAACGTCGCCGCCAGCACCAGCCCGGCCGAGGCGATCACCCCGCCCGTGGTGCGCAGCGCGGTCAGGGCGGCCCGGCGCGGGTCGGCGCCGGAGAGGGTCTCCTCGCGCATCCGGTGCATCAGGAAGATGCCGTAGTCCACGCCGAGCGCCACCAGGAACACGAAGGACAGCAGCGGCAGCGACGGGTCGATCCCGGAGAACCCGAACGCCGGCTCGAACAGCAGTCCGCCGAGGCCGAGGGAGGCGCCCCACACGGCCACCACCGCCGTCAGGAGCAGCAGCGGGGCAGCCAGGCTGCGCAGCAGCGCGGTGAGGATCAGCAGCACGGCGGCGAGCACCAGGGGGATGACGACCACCCGGTCCCGGGCGTTGGCGTCCTTCAGGTCGAGCTGCTGGGCGGTGGTGCCGCCCACGTGGGCGCGCAGACCGGCGCCGTCGAGCCGGTCCCGCAGCCGGATGACGGTGCGGGTCTCGCCCGGCGACTCCGCGGGGTCCCGGGCGGTGACGGCGATCTCGGTCCAGTCGCCGCCGGAGCGGACCTGCTCGGCCGCGGCGACGCCCTCGGTGGCCCGTGCCAGCGCCGCCACCCGGTCCGCGTCGCCGGTGCGGGCGAGCACGGCCAGCGGCTCGCTCGCGCGCTCGGGGAAGGCCGCGGCGAGGGTCCGCGCCGCGGCGACGGACTCCGGTTCCGAGGTGAACGCGTCGCCCTCCCTGAGGGTGCCGGGCAGGGCGAGCGTGCCCAGGGCCAGGACGGCCAGCAGCAGCCCGCCGCCGGCGAGGACCGGGCCGGGGCGGCGGTCGGCGGAGCCGCCCATCGCGGCGAACAGGCTGCGCCGCCGCTTGGGTTCGCCGCCGTACGCGGGGACCAGCGGCCAGAACACCCGCCGTCCCAGCAGCACCAGCAGGGCGGGCAGCAGCGTGGTCATGGCGGCGAGGGCGCACACCACGCCGACGGCGCCGACCGGGCCCAGGCCCCGGCTGCTGTTGAGGTCGGCGGCGAGCAGGCACAGCAGCCCCGCGGCGACCGTGCCGGAGGAGGCGAGCACGGCGGGGCCGCAGCCGCGCAGGGCGGCCCGCATGGCGTCGTGGGGCAGCGGGACGCGGCGCAGCTCCTCGCGGTAGCGGGCGACCAGCAGCAGCGCGTAGTCGGTGCCCGCGCCGAACACCAGGACGGTCATGATGGAGGCGCTCTGCGTGGTGACGGTCAGGTCGAACGCCTGCACGAGCGCGTGGACGACGGCCCGCGCGGCGACCGCGGCGACGCCCACGGCGAGCAGCGGCACCAGCCACAGCACAGGGCTGCGGTAGGTGAGCACCAGCAGCACCGCCACGACGAGCACGGTGGCGAGCAGCAGCAGGCCGTCGATGCCCTCGAAGACCTCCACCGCGTCGGCGCCGAGCGCCCCCGGGCCGCCGACCCGCACGCTCAGCCCCTCGGGGTGCCCGGCGACCCGCTCCCGCACGTCGGCGACGGCGTCGGCCACCGCCTCGTCCTGGTCCTGGCCGGGCCGCTCGGCCAGGGACAGCGGGTACATCTCGGTGGCGCCGTCGCGGGCGGGGACGGGGCGCGGCGGCCGGTTCCCGGCGAGCTCGTGGGCCTCGGCGACGTCCGCGACATGGCGGCGGGCGGCGGCGCGGTCGGCCTCGGTGAGCCCGCCGTCGCGGTGGTAGACGAGGACCAGGTCGATGGTGTCGCCGCCGGGCAGGGCGCCCTGGAGGCGGGCGACCTCGGTGGAGTCGGCGCCCGCGGGCAGGTAGTCCACGGCGTCGTCGCGCTGGACGCCGGCGAGCTGCCCGGCGAAGGGCACGGCGACGGCGAGGACCAGTGCCCAGACGGCGACGACGAGCCAGGGCACGGCCCGGCGGGAGGGGCCGTGCCGGGGCGGGCGGGAAGCTGCGGTTTCCATGCCGCCCACACTTCCGGTGCGCGACGGCCGCGGCGTCGCGCGCACGTCGGAACCGCCGCCTACTGCCGGCGGCGTCCCCGGGGCGCCGCTACTCCCCGGGGAGTACTCCCGGGGGGTACCCGGCGGGACACGGGACCGCGCCGGGGACGCGCCGCGGGCACCGCCGAGGCGAACCGTTTCCCCGGCCCCGTGCCGCAGCCGCCCGGCTCAGGACCGCGCCCGCTCCGCCCGCTCCAGCACCCGCTGGGTGTTCTCCGGAGTCATCAGCAGGCACCGGCCGATCGCGGTGAGGGCGTCGCGCTCCGCCGGCAGATAGGGGCCGTCCGCGAGGGCGATCCGCGCCCCCTCCAGCAGGATCCGCTCGCGGCCCTGCGGCGCCAGGTGCTCCGCCAGCGGCTCCAGCACCTCGTGGAGCTCGATGGACAGCCAGCTCCCGCAGCCGTCGATGGCGTCCTCGTACTCGAGCGCCGCGGTCCCGCCGGTGCTCTCGGTGAGCGCCTCCAGCATCGCGTCGAACTGCTCGGGCGCGCAGTCGGTGAACCCGGCCCCGCGCACCGAGTCCGTCGCGGCCTGCCGCGCCCTGCGGCTGTTCGCCCCGCCGGCCACCAGCACCGCGAGCGCGACCGTGTAGGCGGCGTCGCGCAGCATGGCGGAGAAGCGGGTGCTGGTGGGGCGCTCCAGCGCCTCCAGGCCGTAGCGGGTCCGGCAGCCCGAGCACTCCACCACGCTGCCCGCCGACCCCCGCCGCAGCAGCGGAACGCCGAGCACGGTCAGTCTTCGTATGCCTCCCCGCCTGCGGTAGCTGCGGTCGCCGCCGCACTCCGGGCAGTAGAACTCCCCGTCGGACTCGGTGCGCCACGCGGTGCGCACGCCCCAGATGCACAGACCCCAGATCTGCAACAAGACACTCCCCGCCTCGCGCCCTCTCTCCGGCACCCACGCGGCTGACACCGGGCGCTCGGACGGTGTCCGATAACGCTTCGGCAACGGTGCCGGTGGCGTGATGGTGCCATACAAGTGACAGCGAGTCAGTACCACCTACACGGAAGTTCAAGCCAAAACGGAGCCGAAAACCCGCTGGCGCGCCACCGCGTGGCGGCGGGGCGGCGCGGGCCCGGCGGGTGGAGCCGGGCCCGCGCCCACGGCTCAGCGGCGGTGGCGGTCGGCCCGGTTCACCGCGCTCACCACGGCCTTCAGGGAGGCGCGGACGATGTTCGCGTCGATGCCGACGCCCCACAGCACCTGGCCCTCGATGACGCACTCGATGTACGCGGCGGCCTTGGCGTCGGCGCCCTCGCTCTGGGTGTGCTCGGCGTAGTCCAGCAGCCGCACGTCCACGCCGACCGCGGTCAACGCGTCGAAGAAGGCGGCGATCGGGCCGTTGCCGGTGCCGGTCAGCACCGCGGGCTCGCCGTCCACCACGGCCTCGACGGTCAGCGAGTCCCGGCCGTCCACGGTGGTGGACGCCTGGTGGGAGGACAGGGAGATGCGGCCCCACGGGTTGTCCGGGGTGGGCAGGTACTCGTCGCGGAAGATCTCCCAGATCTGGGCCGGGGTGATCTCCCCGCCGTCGGCGTCCGTCTTCGCCTGGATGATCCTCGAGAACTCGATCTGCATCCGGCGCGGCAGGTCCAGCTTGTGCTCGTTCTTCAGCACGTACGCGACGCCGCCCTTGCCGGACTGGGAGTTCACCCGGATGACCGCCTCGTAGGAGCGGCCCACGTCCTTGGGGTCGATCGGCAGGTAGGGCACCGCCCACGGCATCTCGTCCACCGGGACGCCGCGCTCGGCCGCCTCGGCCTCCAGCGCCTCGAAGCCCTTCTTGATCGCGTCCTGGTGGGAGCCGGAGAACGCGGTGTACACCAGGTCGCCCGCGTACGGGTGGCGCGGGTGGACCTCCATCTGGTTGCAGTACTCGGCGGTGCGCCGGATCTCGTCGATCCGCGAGAAGTCGATCTGCGGGTCCACGCCCTGGCTGAACAGGTTCATGCCCAGCGTGACCAGGTCCACGTTGCCGGTGCGCTCGCCCTGCCCGAACAGGCAGCCCTCGACGCGGTCGGCGCCGGCCATGACGGCCAGCTCGGCGCTGGCCACGGCCGTGCCGCGGTCGTTGTGCGGGTGGGTGGACAGGCACACGAACTCGCGCCGGGTGAGGTTCCGCGACATCCACTCGAACTGGTCGGCGTGGACGTTCGGGGTGGCCCGCTCGATGGTGGCGGGCAGGTTCAGGATGATCTCGCGGCCCTCCTCGGGCTGCCAGACGTCCATCACCGCCTCGCAGACCTCCAGCGCGAACTCCAGCTCGGTGTCCACGAAGATCTCCGGCGAGTACTGGTAGCCGAAGACGGTCTCCTCGCCCAGCAGCTTCTCCGCGTACTCCATCACCAGGCGGGTGCCGTCGGTGGCGATCGCCTTGGTGGCCTCCCGGTCGTTGCGGAACACCACCCGGCGGAACAGCGGCGCGGTCGCGTTGTACAGGTGGACGGTCGCGCGCGGGGCGCCGACCAGGGACTCCACCGTGCGCTCGATCAGCTCCTCGCGCGCCTGCGTCAGCACCGAGATGGTGACGTCCTCCGGGATCGCCCCCTCCTCGACGATGGAGCGGACGAAGTCGAAGTCGGTCTGCCCGGAGGAGGGGAACCCGACCTCGATCTCCTTGTAGCCCATCGACACCAGCATGTCGAACATCGCCCGCTTGCGGGCCGGGGACATCGGGTCGATCAGCGCCTGGTTGCCGTCGCGCAGATCGGTGGACAGCCAGCGGGGCGCGGTGGTGATCCGCTTGTCCGGCCAGGTCCTGTCGGGCAGCGCCACGGGCTGGAACGGCTGGTAGCGGCCGATCGGCATCCCGGAGGGCCGCTGGGTGACGCTGTGCGCCGTGATGGGCGTGGGACGGCCTACGGAAGGGGTGGAAGCCATGGAGGAACTCCTGCGTACGAGGGGGCTGCGACGGCCGACGGCGGCGGTGGGACACGCCGGACTCCGCGGCGAGGAGTCAGCCTCTACAGGCCCTCGCCGCGGCAGCTAAGAAGGAGCAGCCCTGGACGCATGACGTCTGGCAGCCTAACCCACGACCGGCGGGCGCCCCAGGGGCGGACGCGGGCTTCCCACTATGCGGACAGTCGGTACGGGCGGCCGGCGCGGGCGGTCGGCGCGGGCGGGCCGGGCCGACGCCGGCGCGCGGCGGTGCCGGGGGCGCGTCCGGCGCCTATGCACAACCGGAGCGTTTTTCATCTCTTTTCGGGAATCTCGCCGGATCGGGCGACACAGCGTACTCCGTCTGACACCGTGGGTGACATGAACGCGAAGCACGCTTTCTGCGGCATCGTACCGCCGCACCTGCTCAAGCACCTGGCCGACACCGGAAACCCCGCTGTCCAGGACGCCGCCCGCAGCGCCATGCGGATGGACGTCGCCCACCGCGACCGCCGCCTCGAGGTCGTCCGCGCCCTGTCCCTCCCGGCCCAGCGGCAGGAGGCCGACGCCAACCCGAACCGCACGATCGGCGACGCCGAGCAGCGCCAGCGGCTGCCCGGGAAAGTGGTGCGCACCGAGGGCCAGGACCCGGTGGCGGACGAGTCCGTCAACCGCGCCTACGACGGGCTCGGGGACACCTTCAAGCTGTTCCTCGACGTGTACTCCCGCAACTCCATCGACGGCTCCGGCCTCCCCCTGAACGCCACGGTCCACTACGGCCGCAAGTACATGAACGCGTTCTGGGACGGCGAGCAGATGGTCTTCGGCGACGGGGACGGGGAGATCTTCCAGGACTTCACCCGCGCGCTGGACGTGATCGGCCACGAGCTGACCCACGGCGTCACCCAGTACACCGCCAACCTCGTCTACCAGGGGCAGCCCGGGGCGCTGAACGAGTCGGTGTCCGACGTGTTCGGCTCGCTGGTCAAGCAGTACGCGCGCGGGCAGGGCGCCGAGGAGGCCGACTGGCTGATCGGGGCGGAGCTGCTCACCTCCGAGGTGGAGGGCGTGGCGCTGCGCTCGCTGAAGGCGCCGGGCACCGCGTACGACGACGACGTGCTGGGCAAGGACCCGCAGCCCGCCCACATGGACGACTACGTGGACACCGTCGACGACAACGGCGGTGTGCACATCAACTCCGGCATCCCCAACCACGCCTTCTACCTGGCGGCCACCGCGCTGGGCGGCAACGCCTGGGAGAAGGCGGGGCAGGTCTGGTACGACGTGCTGACCGGCGGCCGGCTCCTCCCGACCGCGGACTTCGCCACCTTCGCGGCCCTGACCGTGGCCGCCGCCGAGGCCAGGTACGGCAAGGGCGTGGAGCAGCAGGCGGTGGCCAAGGCGTGGTCCGACGTCGGCGTCGGCGTCCAGGTGGCCGAGCCGGCGTAGCGGCATGGGCGACCCCGTGGCGGGGAAGGCGCGAAAGCGGAGGGAAACCATGCGGCTACAGGTCAAGCAAACCGGAGGCTTCGCCGGCCTCACGCGCACCGCCTCACTGGACACCGCCTGCCGCCCGGACGCGGACCGCTGGCACGCGCTCGCGGAGAAGGCGCTGGCCAACGGTTCGCCCGCCCCGGTCCAGGGCACCCCGGACGGCTTCCGCTACGCGATCACGATCGACGGCCGGACGGTGCACTTCGCCGACCCGGACGTGCCCGAGGCCGTGGCGGAGCTGGTCTCCGCCACGCTGAGGGCGGCACGGGCCTGAGGGCCCGGGCCCGCGGGGACGCGGCCCCGCGGGCCGCCCGGCCGCCGCCGCGGTGCGGTGGCGACCCGGACGGCGGCGGCGCGGCGGACCGGCTCAGAAGCCCAGGCGCCGGAGCTGCTTGGGGTCGCGCTGCCAGTCCTTGGCGACCTTCACATGCAGGTCGAGGAAGACCGGCGTGCCCAGCAGCGCCTCGATCTGGTGGCGGGCCTTGGTGCCCACCTCCCTCAGCCGGGCGCCCTTGGCGCCGATCACGATCGCCTTCTGGCTGGGCCGCTCGATGAAGACGTTCGCGTGGATGTCCAGCAGCGGGCGGTCCGCCGGGCGGTCCTCCCGCGGGATCATCTCCTCGACGACCACCGCGAGGGAGTGCGGCAGCTCGTCCCGCACGCCCTCCAGCGCGGCCTCGCGGATCAGCTCCGCGACCATCACCTGCTCCGGCTCGTCCGTCAGGTCGCCGCCGGGGTACAGCGGCGGGCTCTCCGGCATCAGCGGCGCCAGCAGGTCCGCCAGCAGCCCGACCTGCCGGTCCGCCACCGCGGACACCGGCACGATCTCCGCCCACTCGAAGCCCAGCTCCTTGCCGAGCTGGTCCACCGCGATCAGCCGCTCCGCGAGGGTCGCCGAGTCCACCAGGTCCGTCTTGGTGACCACGGCGACCTTCGGGGTGCGCTTGATCTCGGCGAGCTCCTTGGCGATGTAGCGGTCGCCGGGCCCGACCTTCTGGTCCGCGGGCAGGCAGAACCCGATCACGTCCACCTCCGCCCAGGTGGAGCGGACCAGGTCGTTCAGCCGCTCGCCCAGCAGGGTGCGGGGTTTGTGCAGGCCGGGGGTGTCCACCAGGACGAGCTGCGCGTCCGGGCGGTGCACGATGCCGCGGACCGTGTGCCGGGTGGTCTGCGGACGGCCCGAGGTGATGGCGACCTTGGTGCCCACCAGAGCGTTCGTGAGAGTGGACTTGCCGGCGTTGGGCCGCCCGACGAAGCAGGCGAAGCCCGCGCGGTGCGGGGCGGGGTCGGCGGGGTTCGAGGAGGGGGGAACGCTCATGGGCACCATTGTCGCCGATTCCCGGCCCTCCCCCGCTCCCCGGTGGCCCGCGGGGCCCGCGGCGCTCACGCGGTGGCCGTCGCCCGCACCGCCCCGTCGGGCCCGGCGAGCAGCAGCGGCGTGCCGGGCCCGCCCAGGTCCCGCACGGCGGCGAGGTCGGCCTCGTCCGCCGCGTCCGCCTCGGTGACCACGGCGGCGGCCTCCAGGCCGCGGGCGCCGCTGGCCACGGCCATCGCCACGGCGGTGCGCAGCGCGGAAAGCCGCAGCGAGTCCAGGGCCACGGTGGTGGCCACGTAGGTGCGGCCGGTCTCGTCGCGCACGGCCGCGCCCTCGGCTGCGGAGTTGCGGGCGCGGGCGGAGCGGGCCAGGGTGAGGATCTTGCGGTCCTCGGGGTCGAGGGCCGGCTCGGGGGTGTTGGCGTTGGTCATGCCGGTGAGCTTAGGCGCCGCGCCGGGGCGCCCCGCCGCGGGTGCGCCGCCGTCCCGCCTCGCGCCACGCCCGCCTCACTCGCCGTCCTGCGCCGCCCGCGCGGTGAGCTCCGGCTCGGGTCCGGGCTCGCGGCGGACCAGGACGGTCCCGATGCGGTTCCTGCGGCCCGCCACGCTCTCCGCGGTGAGCCGGATGCCCTCCACCACGGCGGTGGCGCCGGGGATGGGCACCTTGCCGAGCGCCTTGGCGAGCAGCCCGCCGACGGTCTCCACGTCCTCGTCGTCGAGCTCGATGCCGTACAGGTCGCCGAGGTCCTCGATGGACAGGCGGGCGGTGACGCGGTACTCGCCGTCGCCGAGCTCCTCCACGGGCGGGATCTCCCGGTCGTACTCGTCGGTGATCTCGCCGACGATCTCCTCCAGGATGTCCTCGATGGTGACGATGCCCGCGGTGCCGCCGTACTCGTCGATGACGACGGCGACGTGGTTGCGGTCGCGCTGCATCTCCCGCAGCAGGTCGGCCGCGGCCTTGGTGTCGGGCACGAAGACGGCGGGCCGCATCACGGTGGTGACCAGCTCGCCCTCGGCGTCGCGGCTGACGTGGGTGCGGCGCACCAGGTCCTTGAGGTAGACCACGCCGACCACGTCGTCCTCGTTGTCGCCGGTGACCGGGATGCGGGAGAAGCCGCTGCGCAGGGCGAGGGTGAGGGCCTGGCGGATGGTCTTGAACCGCTCGATCATCACCAGGTCGGTGCGGGGCACCATCACCTCGCGGACGATGGTGTCGCCGAGCTCGAACACCGAGTGCACCATGCGGCGCTCGTCGTCCTCGATCAGGGCGTCCTTCTCCGCGAGGTCCACCACGGCCCGCAGTTCGGCCTCGGAGGCGAACGGGCCGTGCCGGAAGCCCTTGCCCGGGGTGAGCGCGTTGCCGAGCAGGATCAGCAGCCGCGGGACCGGCCCCATGATCCTGGCCAGCGGCACCAGCGCGTACGCGGCGACGGTGGCGGTGGTCAGCGGGTGCTGGCGGCCGATGGTGCGCGGGGAGACGCCGACGGCGACATAGGACACGAGGACCATCGCGCCGATCGCGGTGAGCAGCACCTCCCAGTTCTCGTCGAACGACTCGGCGCACACCAGGGTGACCAGGACGGCCGCGGCCATCTCGCTGGCGACCCGGACCAGCAGCGCGACATTGAGGTAGCGCGTCGGGTCGGCGGCGACGACCAGCAGTTTCGCGCCGCCGCGCCGCCCCTCCCTGGCCGCCTGCTCGGCGCGCCACCGCGAGACGCGGGCCAGCGCGGTCTCGGCGCAGGCGGCGAGCCAGCCCACGACCACCAGGCCCACGGCCGCGGCCAGATAGGTCCGGGTGACGTCTCCGGCCACGTCAGGCGTCCGGAGCCGTGGCGCGCTGGGCCCGCCAGGACTCCAGGATCTCCTTCTGGAGCCCGAACATCTCCCGCTCCTCGTCCGGCTCCGCGTGGTCGTAGCCGAGCAGGTGCAGCACGCCGTGGACGGTGAGCAGGTGCAGCTCGTCGTCCATGGAGTGGCCGGCCTCCTCGCCCTGCTTCTTGGCGACCTCGGGGCACAGGACGATGTCGCCGAGCAGGCCCTGCGGCGGCTCCTCGTCCTCCTTGCCGGGACGCAGCTCGTCCATCGGGAAGGACAGCACGTCGGTGGGGCCCGGCTCGTCCATCCACTGGATGTGGAGCTGCTCCATCGCCTCGGTGTCGACGAAGATCAACGACAGCTCGGACAGGGGGTGGATGCGCATCCGCTGGAGGGCGTAGCGGGCGACGTCGAGCACGGAGCGCTCGTCGACCTCCCAGCCGGACTCGTTGTTGACGTCGATCGACATGGGTGCGGAGGTTCTCAGCTCTCGGTGCCGTGCGGGGTGGCGCTGTGCGGCTGCGCCTGGTGCGTGGGGGTGGTGCGCGGGCGGCGGACGCGGCGCGGGGCGCGCTCGGGGCGGTCGGTCTCGGCGCCCCGGCCGTTGTCGTGCGCCTCGTAGGCGTCCACGATGCGGCTCACCAGCTTGTGACGGACCACGTCGGTGCTGGTCAGCCGGGAGAAGTGGATGTCGTCCACACCCTCGAGGATGTCCTGCACCTGGCGCAGGCCGCTCTTGGCGCCGCCCGGTAGGTCCACCTGGGTGACGTCACCGGTGATCACGATCTTGGAGTCGAAGCCCAGCCGCGTCAGGAACATCTTCATCTGCTCCGGGCTGGTGTTCTGGGCCTCGTCCAGGATGATGAACGCGTCGTTGAGGGTGCGGCCGCGCATGTACGCCAGCGGGGCGACCTCGATCGTGCCCGCGGCCATCAGCCGGGGGATGGAGTCGGGGTCGATCATGTCGTGCAGCGCGTCGTACAGCGGGCGCAGATACGGGTCGATCTTCTCGTAGAGCGTGCCGGGCAGGAAGCCGAGGCGCTCGCCCGCCTCCACGGCCGGGCGGGTGAGGATGATCCGGTTGACCTGCTTGGCCTGGAGGGCCTGGACGGCCTTGGCCATGGCGAGGTAGGTCTTGCCGGTGCCCGCGGGGCCGATGCCGAACACGATGGTGTGCCGGTCGATCGCGTCCACGTAGCGCTTCTGGTTGAGCGTCTTGGGACGGATCGTGCGACCGCGGTTGGACAGGATGTTGGCGGTGAGCACCTCGGCGGGGCTCTCCGCCTGCTCGCCCTCCGCGGCGCTGCGGAGCATGGCGATGGAACGCTCCACGGCGTCCTCCGTCATCGGCTGGCCGGTGCGCAGCACCAGCATCATCTCGTCGAAGAGGGTCTGGACCAGGGCGACCTCTGCCGGGTCGCCGGTCGCGCTGACCTCGTTGCCCCGCACATGGATGTCGGTGGCGGGGAAGGCGTTCTCGATCACGCGCAGGAGTGCGTCGCCGGAGCCGAGGACGGTGACCATCGGGTGCTGGGCGGGCACGGTGATGCGGGCGCGTGCGTGGGAGTCCTTGCCGGAGGATCGTTCGCCGGAGGTCTGCTTCCCCGAGGCGGGGGTCCGCGAGGTGGGTGTCTGAGTCATAGGTCGGCCGCGGGGGCCAGCTCATCCCGTTTCTTCACTGGGGGCTGTGGCACTGGCCATGGTAACCGGCCGGGGCAGGCGGGAGGCCAGCCGTTTTAGGGGAATATGACGTCCCCGGACCGGGGTCCGCCGGCTCACGGGGAGCGCCTGCGGGCGGGGACGGGCACGCGCATCAGGTCGGCGGCCACCGTGACCGGCCCGTCGAAGTGGGCGCGGGCCTCGGTGAGGAACGCCGCGGGGTCGTCGTAGCGCTGCGAGAAGTGGGTGAGCACCAGGTGCCGCACCCCGGCCCTGGCCGCGGCGCGGGCGGCCTCGGCGGCCGTGAGGTGGCCGTACGCCTCGGCGAGCGAGGCGTCGGCGGCGAGGAAGGTGGACTCGATGACGAGCAGGTCCGCGCCTTCGGCGAGCGCGTCCACGCCGTCGCACATCCGGGTGTCCATGACGAACGCGAAGCGCTGGCCCGGCCGCTCCTCGCTGACCTGCTCCAGGGTGACCGTGCGCCCGTCGGGGGCGGTCACCCGGCCCTCCCGCTGGAGCCGGCCGACGTCGGGCCCGGTGACGCCGTGCGCGGCCAGCCGCGAGGGCAGCATCCGGCGGCCGTCCGGCTCGGTGAGGCGGTAGCCGAAGGAGTCCACCGGGTGGGACAGCCGGCGCGCCTGGAGGGTGAACGCGCCGTTCGCCTCCAGGACGCCCTCCTCCGTCACGGGGCGCTCCCGCAGCTCCGCGGTCTCGTGGTAGGCGGTGGCGTACCGCAGCCGGTCGAAGAACCGCTGCCCGCTCGCCGGGTAGTGCGCGGTGACCGGGTGCGGCACCCGGTCCAGGCTGAGCCGCTGCACCACGCCGGCGAGCCCGAGGCAGTGGTCGCCGTGGAAGTGGGTGACGCAGATCCGGGTCAGGTCGTGCGCCGCCACGCCGGCGAGCAGCATCTGCCGCTGGGTGCCCTCGCCGGGGTCGAACAGGATGCCCTCGCCGTCCCAGCGCAGGAGGTAGCCGTTGTGGTTGCGGTGCCGGGTGGGCACCTGGCTGGCCGTGCCCAGGACGACGAGTTCGCGCACCATCGCCGCTGCTCCCGCCCTACCCGGGGGGCCACTGGAGGCCGCGGCCGCCCAGCACGTGCGCGTGCGCGTGGAAGACGGTCTGCCCCGCGCCGGCCCCGGTGTTGAACACGATCCGGTAGCCGGTGCCGTCCACCTTGTCCTCGGCCGCGATCTCGCCGGCCTCGCGCAGCACGTCCGCGGCGACCTGCGGCTCCGCGGCGGCCAGCGAGGCGGCGTCCGGGTAGTGCAGCTTGGGGATGACCAGGACGTGGGTGGGCGCCTGCGGGTTGATGTCGCGGAACGCCACGGTCGTCTCGGTCTCCCGGACGACCGTCGCGGGGACGTCGCCGGTAACGATCTTGCAGAACAGGCAGTCCGCCTGCCTCTCACCCGCCACCACGCCACTTACCTCCGGAGTCGGTGCTGCTCGGTTTGCCGCTGTTCGGTTCTGGTGCTGCCGGGGGACCACCTCCGGAGGCCCGGGGCTCCGCCCCCCTCGCCCCCGCCTGGGGCTGCGCCCCCGAGCCCCGCCGGGCCCCGGTCCGGGACCGGAGGGCCGCGCGTCCGGCGCGCTCCGCCGGGTGCCGCGCCTCCGGGGCCGGTCCGGAGCCCGGTCGCCTTTCGATCAGTCGTCGCTGGATGCTACCGCTCCCGCGCCGGGGGTACCCGGCAGGTCCGGCGGGGCGGCGGCGGGCCGTTCCGCCAGCGCCCGCAGGGCGACGCGCACGGCCTCGTCCAGTTGCGGGTCGCGGCCCGCGGCGTGGTCCTGCGGCGTGCAGACGACCTCCACGTCCGGGTCCACGCCGTGGTTCTCCACGTCCCAGCCGTAGCCCTCCAGCCAGGTGGCGTACTTGGGCTGGGTGACCAGGGTGCCGTCCACCAGGCGGTACCGGCTGTCGATGCCGATGACGCCGCCCCAGGTGCGCACGCCCACCACGGGGCCTATGCCGAGCGCCTGGACGGCCGCGTTGACCATGTCGCCGTCGGAGCCGGAGAACTCGTTGGCCACGGCCACGATCGGCCCGCGCGGGGCGTCCAGCGGGTAGCTGAACGGGCGCATGCCGCGCGGCACGTCCCAGCCGACGATCTTCCGGGCCAGCTTCTCGATCACCAACTGCGAGGTGTGGCCGCCCCGGTTCTCCCGCACGTCCACCACCAGGCCCTCCCGGACGACCTCCACCCGCAGGTCGCGGTGGAGCTGCGCCCAGCCGGAGCCCACCATGTCCGGCACGTGCAGATAGCCCAGCCTGCCCCCGGACCTCTCGTGGACGTAGGCGCGCCGGTCGGCGACCCAGTCGTGGTAGCGCAGCGGCTCCTCGTCGGGGATCGGCACGACGACGACGTGCCGCGGGTCGCCGCCCGCCGCGGGCGCCACGGTCAGCTCCACCGGCTTGCCCGCGGTGCCGACCAGCAGCGGCCCGGGCCCGGTGGCGGGGTCCACCGGGCGGCCGTCCACCGCCAGGATCGCGTCGCCGGGGCGCACCGCGACACCGGGCGCGGCCAGCGGGGAGCGGGCGTGCGGGTCGGAGCTCTCCGAGGGCAGGATCCGCTTCACCCGCCACCGGCCGTCGCCGTCCCGCTCCAGGTCGGCGCCGAGCAGGCCCTGCGCCCACATGCCGCCGCCCCGGCCGCCGGGCGGGGAGACGTAGGCGTGCGAGGTGCCGAGCTCGCCGTGCACCTCCCACAGCAGGTCCACCAGGTCGTCGTGGGTGCTGACCCGGTCGAGCAGCGGGCGGTAGCGGGTGAGGACGCCGTCCCAGTCGACGCCGCCGAGGTCGGGCCGCCAGAAGTTGTCCCGCATCAGGCGGCCGGTCTCGTCGAACATCTGCCGCCACTCCTTGGCCGGGTCCACCACCACGCGGATCCGGGACAGGTCGACGGTGACCTTGTCGTCGGCGTCGGACGCCTTGCGGTCGGCGGGCACCACGCGCAGCTTGCCGTCCTGGCGCAGCAGCACCCGGGTGCCGTCGCCGGTGACCGCGTAGGCGTCGACGTCGTCGGCGAGCTCCTCCAGCTTGTGCGTGGACAGGTCGAACGCCTCGAGGGTGGGGCCGGGCGGCTCGGACTCGGGGGTGGCGAGGTTGGCGCCGAGCACCCCGGTCAGCGGGTGGCACAGCCACACCACGCCGTCCTTGGCGGCGCTCAGGTGCGAGTAGCGGTCGGCCTCGACGGGGAAGGGGACGATGCGGTCGGCGAGCCCCTCCAGGTCCACCCGGGTGGCGGGCGCCGGCTCGCCGTCGCCGTGGGCCCGATCGGTGTCGTGGCCCTCGTCGTCCTTGCCCGAGCCCGCCGCCGGGCGGCCGTGGCGCTGCGGGCCGAACGGGGACGGGGTGGTCGCCGCCAGGGTGATCAGGTGCGGGCGGCACCCGGCCGGGAACGACAGGTCGAACACGTGGGTGTCGTAGACCGGGTCGAAGCTGCGCTCGGAGAGGAACGCCAGGTGCTTGCCGTCGGCGGTGAACGCCGGGGAGAAGTCGTTGAACCGCAGCGGGGTGGCGTCCACCACGGACAGGTCCGCGGTGTTGGCCAGCTTGATCTGGGCCAGCGGCGCCGGGCCCGGGTGGGACCAGGCCAGCCAGCCGGAGTCGGGCGAGAAGGTCAGGCCGTCGGCGTCGCCGTGCTCGCTGCGCGCGACCTCGCGCACCTCCCCGGTCTCGGTCTCCACCAGCAGCACCCGGCCGTCGTCGGAGGCGACGGCCACCCGGCGGCCGTCGGGCGAGGCGGTGAGCTCGTGCACCCGGCCGAGCCGGCCCGCGGCCAGGCGGCGCGGCGCGGTGCCCGGGGCGGTGCCGGTGATGGGCGCGAACTCCAGCGCGTCCTCGCCCTCGGCGTCGGTGACCCACACCACCTGCTCGCGCTCGCCGAGGACCCGCGGCATGCGGGCGCGCACCCCCGGGGTGTCGGACAGGGCGCGGGCGGGGCCCTCGCGGTGGGTGATCCAGTGGATGGTGCCGCGCACCTCGACGGCGCTGCCGCGGCCGGTGTGCCCGGGGGCGGCGGAGCCGAGGTGGCGGCCGGGGCGCACCGGGTACGGCTGGAGGTCCACCCGGGAGCCGCCGGTGCGGGGGTCGAGGCGGCGCGGCTCGGCGTCCGCCAGGTCCTCCAGCAGCCACAGCTCGCCCGCGCTCGCGTACACCACGCGGGAGCCGTCGGTGGTGGCGTGGCGCGCGTAGAAGCCGGTCTCCACCGGGGTGTGGCGGCGCAGGTCCGAGCCGTCGGGGAGGGAGGAGTACAGGGCGCCGGTGCCCTCGTGGTCGCTGAGGAAGGCGATCCGGTCGCCGACCCACAGCGGCGCCTCGATGTTGCCGTCGAGCGCGGCGTGCACCCGGGTGAACTCGCCGGTGCCCTCGCGGTCGATCCACAGCTTGCCCGCGGCGCCGCCGCGGTAGCGCTTCCAGTAGGCCGCCTCGCGGTTCATGGCGGCGGACAGCAGCAGCGTGCCCCCGTCGGAACCGAAGGCGACGCCGCCGACCGGGCCGTAGGGCAGCCGCCGCGCCGGGCCGCCGTCCAGCGGCACGGCCCGGGCCCAGGTGCGCCGCCCTGACGCCTCACCGGCCGCGCTGACGGCCAGCACCTCGTCCGGCGAGACCCACCCGCGCACGGAGGTCTGGTACACCCCCCAGTGGGTGAGCCGCCGCGACGGGCCGCCGTCGACCGGCGCGACGTGCACCTCGGGCGCGCCGTCCCGGGTGGAGGTCCAGGCGATCCAGGTGCCGTCGGGAGAGAAGCGGGGGTGGCTGACCGGCATGTTGTCGGCGCTCACCCGCCAGGCGCGCCCTCCGTCGAGCGGGGCGATCCACACGTCGTCCTCGGCCGTGAAGGTGACGAGGTCACCGTGCAGATGGGGAAAGCGGAGGTAGCGAGACTGTGTCACGCCGTTCACCCTAGTCACGACCTCAACGGGGCGAGGAGGGGTTCCCGCACCCCATCGGCGGATCGGCGCCGTATCGCCCGGTTTCCTCCCGTTTTCTTCCCCCTGCCTCCCCGTCGGGCGCGGTCACTTCCCGCAGTCGCCCAGGAAACCGGACTCGAAGACCTTGCGGTCGCCGACGACGGCCGTCAGGTCGCCCCGCACGCAGTCGCTGCGCTCCTCGCTGACGCTGCCGGTGATCCGGATCGCCCGGCCGTCGCCGGTGCGGCCGGTGCACTCCACCGTGACCCGCTTCGGCCCGTCGCCGTCGTCCGGGGTGGAGCATTTCAGGCTGTCCACGTCGAAGCCCTCGTCCGCCAGGCGGTCTCCGCCGAGCTCGTCCACGGCCGCCCGGACGGCCGCCTCGGTGAGGGCCTCCTCCGCCTCGTCGCAGGCGGTGAGCAGACCCAGGGTCAGGAGGACGCCGGCGGCGGGGAGCAGCCAGGCACGGCGCCGCTTGCGCGCGGTGGCGATCGGTGTCATGACCACAGCGTGCCGTCGCGGCCCCGCCCGGCACATCGGACGGGGGCAGGAGCGGTCCGGCCCCCGGCTACATCGTTGGGCTGACCCGTGGGGTGCGACTCCCGTAGGGCCTCACCCCCACCGCCCCGTACGGGTGAGCAGCGCCGCGGCGGCGGCCACCCCGGCGGTGGAGGTGCGCAGCACGGTGGGGCCCAGCCGGTACGGCCGCGCCCCGGCGGCGGCGAACGCCTCGATCTCCTGCGGCGCCACCCCGCCCTCGGGCCCGACCACGAGCACCACGGAGCCCGCGGCGGGCAGCGGCACCGCCGCCAGCGGCTCGGCGCCCTCCTCGTGCAGCACCGCGCCCAGGCTCGCCTGGGCGAGCAGCCGCGCCACCTGCGGGGTCGTCATCGGCTCGCACACCCGCGGCAGGCGCAGCCGGCGGGACTGCTTGCCGGCCTCCCGCGCGGTGGCCCGCCACTTGGCCAGGGCCTTGGCGCCGCGCTCGCCGCGCCACTGGGTGACGCAGCGGGACGCCGCCCAGGGCACGATCTCGTCCACCCCGACCTCCGTCATGGTCTCCACGGCGAGCTCGCCGCGGTCGCCCTTGGGCAGGGCCTGCACCACGGTGATCCGGGGGGACGGCTCCGGCTCGGCCAGGCGCTCGGCGACGGCGGCGGTCAGCGCGTCCTTGCCCTCGACGGACGCCACGGTGCCGCGCACGCCGAGGCCCTCGCCGTCGCTGAGCACGATCTCCTCCCCCGCGCGCAGCCGGCGCACGGAGACGGCGTGCCTGCCCTCGGCGCCGTCGAGGACCACCACGGCGCCGGGCGCGGCGTCGGCGAGCCGGCCGGGCGGGACGAGGAAGACCGGAGCGCTCACGCCTGCCCCGCTCCCCGGCCGCGGGCCCCCTCCAGGGCGGCGTCCGCCTCCGCCACCAGGGTGCGCACCAGTTGCCCGGCCGGCAGCGGCCTGGCCAGGCGGTGGCCCTGCCCGGCCCACAGCGCCATGCCGTGCGGGTCGCCCTGCGCGGCGGCGGCCCTGCGCAGCGGCGCGGTGACGTGGTGCACCTGCGGGTAGGCCGCGGGGGCGTGGCCGCCGTGCTCGGCGAGGAACCTGTTGACCAGGCCGCGCGCCGGGCGGCCGGAGAAGGCGCGGGTCAGCTCGGTGCGGGTGAACGCCGGGTCGGTGAGCGCGGCCTTGTGCGCGGGGTGGGCGCCGGACTCGGGGCAGGCCAGGAACGCCGTGCCGAGCTGGGCGGCGCACGCGCCCGCGGCCAGCACCGCGGCGACCTGCGCCCCGCGCATGATGCCGCCCGCGGCGACCAGCGGCAGCTCCACGGCCTCGCGGACCAGGGCGAGCAGCGGCAGCAGGGCGAGCGCCGCGCCGTCCTGCTCCGGGTCGTTGCGGTGCGAGCCCTGGTGGGCGCCCGCCTCGGCGCCCTGCACGCACACCGCGTCGGCGCCGGCCCGCTCGGCGGCCGCGGCCTCGGCCGGGGTGGTGGCGGTGACGACGGTGACGGTGCCGACGGCCGCGAGCGCCCGCAGGGTGTCCGGGTCGGGGCAGCCGAAGGTGAAGCCGACCAGCGGCACCGGGTCCTCCAGCAGGACGGCGAGCTTCGCCTCGTAGTCGTCGTCGGTGCCCTGGTCCGGGTCGCCGGGCGCCGTGGCGTAGCGGTCCGCTTCGGCGCCGAGCCGCTCCCGGTAGGCGGCGACACCCGCGGCGGCGGGGGTGACCGGCTGGGGCAGGAACAGGTTCACGCCGAAGGGCCGGTCGGTGAGCGAGCGCAGCTCGGTGATCTCCTGCCGCATCGCGTCCGCCGACTTGTACCCGGCGGCGAGGAAGCCCAGCCCGCCGGCCCGGGACACCTCGGCGGCGAGCCGCGGGCAGGAGGTGCCTCCGGCCATGGGCGCCTGGACGATCGGATGCGGGGTGAGACTGCTCGGCTCGGCCATGCCCCTATGGTGGCAGCCGGGCGGGCGCCGGGTGCGCGGGGGCGGTCCCGCCCGCCGCGCCGGCTCCCGCCCGCCCGCCCGGCGGCCGCCTAGCGGCCGTTGAACGCGTCCTTCAGGCGGGAGAACAGGCCCTGCTGGCCCGGCGCGAACTGGCCGGCCGCCCGCTCCTCGCCGCGGAGCTTGGCCAGGCGGCGGATCAGCTCCTCCTGCTCGGCGTCCAGCTTGGTGGGCGTCTGGACCTCGACGTGCACGATGAGGTCGCCGCGCCCGCCGCCGCGCAGATGGGTCACGCCCCGCTGGTGCAGCGGGATGGACTGGCCGGACTGGGTGCCGGGGCGGATGTCCACCTCCTCCAGGCCGTCCAGCGTGTCCAGCGGGACCTTGGTGCCCAGCGACGCCGCCGTCATCGGCAGCGTCACCGTGCAGTGCAGGTCGTCGCCGCGGCGCTGGAAGACCGGGTGGGGGCGCTCGACGATCTCCACGTACAGGTCGCCCGCGGGGCCGCCGCCCGGGCCGACCTCGCCCTCTCCGGCGAGCTGGATGCGGGTGCCGTTGTCCACGCCCGGGGGGATCTTCACCGTCAGGGTGCGGCGGGCCCGCACCCGGCCGTCGCCCGCGCACTCCGGGCACGGGGTGGGCACGACCGTGCCGAAGCCCTGGCACTGCGGGCACGGGCGGGAGGTCATGACCTGGCCGAGGAAGGAGCGGGTGACCTGGCTGACCTCGCCGCGGCCGCGGCACATGTCGCAGGTCTGCGCGGAGGTGCCGGGGGCCGCGCCCTCGCCCTCGCAGGTGGTGCACACCACGGCCGTGTCGACCTGGATGTCCTTGGTGGTGCCGAACGCGGCCTCGTCCAGCTCGATCTCGAGGCGGATCATGGCGTCCTGGCCGCGGCGGGTGCGCGAGCGCGGGCCGCGCTGCGAGGCCGTGCCGAAGAAGGCGTCCATGATGTCGCTGAACCCGGCGAACCCGGCGCCGAAGCCCCCGGCGCCCGCGCCTGCCGCGGAGTTGGACAACGGATCGCCGCCGAGGTCGTAGACCTGCTTCTTCTGCGGGTCGGACAGCACCTCGTAGGCGGCGTTGATCTCCTTGAACCGCTCCTGCGTCTTCGGGTCCGGGTTGACGTCCGGGTGCAGCTCGCGGGCGAGGCGACGGAACGCCTTCTTGATCTCGTCCTGGCTCGCGTCGCGCCGGACGCCCAGGACCGCGTAGTAGTCCGTGGCCACTTACGACTCCGCCAGGATCTGTCCGACGTAACGTGCCACTGCGCGTACCGCTCCCATCGTTCCGGGGTAGTCCATGCGGGTCGGTCCGACCACGCCGAGTTTCGCAACTGCCTCGTCGCCCGAACCGTAGCCCACGGAGACGACGGAGGTGGAGTTCAGCCCTTCATGGGCGTTCTCATGGCCGATTCGCACCGTCACTCCGGAGTCCTCGGACTCCCCGAGCAGCTTCAGCAGCACCACCTGCTCCTCCAGTGCCTCCAGCACCGGGCGGATGGTCATGGGGAAGTCGTGGACGAACCGGGTCAGATTGGCGGTGCCGCCGATCAGCAGCCGCTCCTCGGTCTCCTCCACCAGCGTCTCCAGCAGGGTGGCCAGGACCGCGGACACCACGGGGCGGTCGTCCTGCTCGAACGACTCGGGCAGGTCCTGCACCAGCTTGGGCACGTCCGGGAAGCGGCGGCCCGCCACCCGGCTGTTCAGCCGCGCCCGCAGGTCGGCCAGCACCGTCTCGCCCACCGGCCCCGGGCAGTCCACGACGCGCTGCTCCACCCGGCCGGTGTTGGTGATCAGCACGCACATCACCCGGATCCCGGACAGCGCGAGCAGTTCGACGTGGCGCACCGTGGAGCGGGTCAGCGACGGGTACTGCACCACCGCGACCTGCCGGGTGAGCTGGGCGAGCAGGCGGACCGTGCGGGCCACCACGTCGTCCAGGTCCACCGCGCCGCCCAGGAAGTTCTGGATCGCCCGGCGCTCGGCCGCCGACAGCGGCTTGACCTCCGCCAGCCGGTCCACGAACAGCCGGTAGCCCTTGTCGGTGGGGATGCGTCCCGCGCTGGTGTGCGGCTGCTGGATGAAGCCGTCCTCCTCCAGCGCGGCCATGTCGTTGCGCACCGTCGCCGGGGAGACGCCCAGGTTGTGCCGCTCGGTCAACGCCTTGGAACCGACCGGCTCCTCGGTGCCGACGTAGTCCTGGACGATGGCGCGTAGCACCTCCAGCCTGCGTTCGCTGAGCATGGCGCACACCTCCAGCCGTGGCCCGACATTTCCTGGCGTTGGCACTCTGCTCAGCCGAGTGCCAGGCTAGCCCTGAGCCAGTGTACGGCCGGGTAGCAAGCCTTAGAAATGCCGGAACCGTATCGGCCTCCGCTCGGATTAGCGTCGTGGCGTGCAGAAGCGACAGCGGAGCGGGCCCGGCGGCGGCCCGCGGGAACGGTGGCGGGAACGGTGGGCGGAGCTGGGCTGGGAGCCGCTCGCGCCCGGGGTGGCGCGGCGCAGGCTGCCGGGTCTGGACGCCACCGCGGGGGTGGTGGCCGGGGAGAACGGGCTGCTGGTGGTGGACACCGGCGGCTCCCTGGAGGAGGGCGAGGCGCTGCGGGAGTCGCTGTTTTCGGCCACCGGGCGCCGGGTCACCCATGTGGTGCTCACCCACGGGCACTTCGACCACTGCTTCGGCACGGCCGCGTTCGCCGGGGCCGAGGTGCACGGGCAGCGCGGGCTCCCCGGGTACCTGGACGGCGAGGACCTGGCCGCCGACGCGGTGCGGTGGGGCACCGACCCCGCGGCGGCGCGCCGGGCGGCCGCGGCGCTGGTCCCGCCGGGGCACCTGGTGGACGACGCGGCGGAGGTGGACCTCGGCGGGGTGGTGGCGCGGCTGGTGCACCCCGGGCCCGGGCACACCGGGCACGACCTGGCGGTGGTGGTGCGGGACGCGGGGCGGACCGTGGTGTTCTGCGGCGACCTGGTGGAGGAGTCCGGCGAGCCGCAGGCCGGGCCCGACGCCGTGCCGGGGCACTGGCCGGCCGCGCTGGACCGGCTCCTCGCCGAAGGCGGGGACGGGGCAGGCGGGGACGGGGCGGCAGGCGGGGACGGGGCGGGCGGCGGGGCGGTCTACGTGCCCGGGCACGGGGCCGTGGTGGACGCCGCCTTCGTGCGGGCGCAGCGGGACGCGCTGGCCGCCCGGTTCGGCGTGTCCCGCTGACCGGCCCCTCCCGGCCGGGCCGCGCTTGTCTATCGTCTGACGGATGCGGAGCAGAAGCTGGGGCGGGGAGCACGGGCCGGACCTGACTCCCCCGTGGAAGCGGCGGCGGCCCGTGCCCGAGGTGGAGGCCGAGACGGGCCTGGTGGTCGAGGAGGCCGCCACCGGGTACTGCGGTGCGGTGGTGGCGTGCGAGAAGACCGCGCAGGGGCTGACGGTGACGCTGGAGGACCGCTTCGGGCGGCACCGGGTCTTCCCGATGGAGCCGCGCGGGTTCCTGCTGGACGGGAAGGTGGTCACCCTGGTCCGGCCCTCCGCCGCACCGGCGCGGCGCGGCCCGCGGCTGACCGCGTCCGGGTCGATCGCGGTGCCGGGCGCGCGGGCGCGGGTGGCCAGGGCGGGCCGCATCTACGTGGAGGGGCGGCACGACGCGGAGCTGGTGGAGCGGGTGTGGGGCGACGACCTGCGCGTCGAGGGCGTGGTCGTGGAGTACCTGGAGGGCGTGGACGACCTGCCGGAGATCGTGCGGCGGTTCGCGCCGGGGCCCGGGGCACGGCTCGGGGTGCTGGTGGACCACCTGGTCCCCGGGTCGAAGGAGTCCCGGATCGCGGCGGGCGTCACCGGGGAGCACGTGCTGGTGGTGGGCCACCCGTTCGTGGACGTGTGGGAGGCGGTCAAGCCGTCGTCGGTGGGGATACCGGACTGGCCCCGGGTGCCGCGCGGCGAGGACTGGAAGCGGGGCGTGTGCCGGGCCCTGGGCTGGCCGGAGGACACGGGCGCGGCGTGGCGGCGCATCCTCGGCTCGGTCGCGTCCTACCGCGATCTGCGCCCGGAGCTGCTGGGCCGCGTGGAGGAGCTGATCGACTTCGTGACGGCGGAGGGCTGAGCCGGGGAGCGGGCGGGGTGCGGCCGCTGCCCGCCCCGCTCCCTCAGTCCACCAGCTCCCGCACCACCCCGTCCGCCAGCAGGCGTCCGCGCAGGGTCAGGACGGCGCGGCCCTCGGTGAAGGGGGCCGGCTCCAGCAGGCCGTCGGCGAGTGCGCGCCGCGCCGCGCGCAGGCCCGCGGGGGTGAGGACGTCCAGGGGGCAGCCGTCGGACAGGCGCAGCTCCAGCAGGATCCGCTCCACCCGGCGGTCCTCCGCGGACAGGATCTCCCGGCCCGCGCCGGGGGAGCGGCCCGCCGCCAGGCGGCCGGCGTACGCGGCGGGGTGCTTGACGTTCCACCACCGCACGCCGCCGACGTGGCTGTGCGCGCCGGGACCCGCGCCCCACCAGTCCGCGCCGGTCCAGTACAGCTCGTTGTGGCGGCAGCGGGCCGCCCGGTCCGCCGCCCAGTTGGACACCTCGTACCAGGCCAGGCCCGCGGCGCCGAGCGCCTCCTCGGCGATGAGGTACCGGTCGGCGTGCGTGTCGTCGTCCACGGGCGGGATCTCGCCGCGGCGGATGCGGCGGGCGAGCCCGGTGCCCTCCTCCACGATCAGCGCGTACGCGGAGACGTGGTCGGGCCCGGCGCCGAGGGCCGCGTCCAGGGAGGCCCGCCAGTCGTCGTCGGACTCGCCGGGCGTGCCGTAGATCAGGTCCAGGTTGACGTGGGTGAAGCCGGCCGCCCGCGCCTCGGCGACGCAGCGCTCGGGCCGGCCGGGGGTGTGGCGGCGGTCCAGGACCCGCAGGACGTGCTCGCGGGCGCTCTGCATGCCGAAGGAGATCCGGTTGAAGCCCGCGGCGCGCAGCTCGGCGAGGTAGGCGGGGTCCACCGACTCGGGGTTGGCCTCGGTGGTGACCTCGGCGTCCGGGGCGAGGGAGAACTCCTCGCGGACGGCCGCGAGCACCCGGCCCAGGTCGGCGGCGGGCAGCAGGGTGGGGGTGCCGCCGCCGACGAAGACGGTGCTGACCGGGCGGTCGTCGTCGCCCAGCACCTTCCTGGCCAGCCGCACCTCCTCCGCGACGGTGGCGGCGTAGGTCTCCTGGGAGGTGGCGGCGCCGCCGGCGGAGCGCAGCTCGGCGGCCGTGTAGGTGTTGAAGTCGCAGTACCCGCAGCGGGTCGCGCAGTAGGGCACGTGGACGTAGAAGCCGAGCGGCCGCTGCCGGGCGCCGTCGAGGGCGTGGGCGGGCAGCGCGCCGTCCGGCGGGACGGGCTCGCCGTCGGGCAGTGCGGAGGGCATGGTCCCCATTGTCCGGCATCCGCGGGACGGCCGGGGCGGGGTGCGGGCGGGGCGGGGTGCGGGCGGGGGTCAGGAGCCGGAACGGTTCGGCTGGCCCTTCGGGTCCGCGGCCCGCAGCACCAGCACCGCCAGGTCGTCCTTCAGCGGCCGGGTGCCGAAGCCGTGGACGGTCCCGCGGACCCGCTCGGCGACCGCGTCGGCGTCCAGGCCCGCGCAGGAGGCGAGCAGGTGCCGCAGGCCGTCGCCGTCGTCCAGTTGCCGGCCGTCGTCGTCGCGCCGCTCGGTGACCCCGTCGGTGACGCACAGCAGGGTCTCGCCCGGCGTCAGCGTGAAGGACCGCTCCGGGTACCGCGCGTCCCCGTCGATCCCCAGCAGCAGCCCGGACTCCCCCACGGCCGCCACCTCGCCGTCCGCGCGCAGCAGCAGCGGCAGCGGGTGGCCCGCGCTCGCCAGGGTGACGGTGCAGGCCCCCGTGTCGTCCGGGCTCGGCAGCAGCTCGCCGAAGAGCAGGCTGAGGAACGGCGGGCCCTCGGCGTCGTCCCGCTCCGCAGCCTCCCGCTCCGCGCCGTCCTGGATCATGGTGCGGTTGAGCCGCTGCACCACCTCGGCCACGCCCCGGCCCTCCCGGGCAAGCAGCCGCACCACGTTGCGGGCCAGGCCGGTGACGGTGGCCGCCTCCGGGCCGTTGCCGCACACGTCGCCGAGCGCGAAGCACCAGCGGCCGTCGCCCGCGGGGAACACGTCGTAGAAGTCGCCGCCGACGTCCAGGCCCTCGCCGCCCGCGGGCTCGTACACCACGGCGCTGGTCAGGCCGGGGACGTCGGCCATGGCCGGGGGCCGCAGGCCGCGCTGGAGCACCCGGCTGATGCGGGCCTGGTGGCTGTACCTGCGGGCCGTGCCGAGGGCCTGCGCCACCCGCCGGGACAGGTCCTCCACCAGCCGCAGCACCTCGCCGGCGACCGGCGGCACCCCGGCCCTGCCCACGACCAGGGTGCCGTGGCAGCGGCCGTCGTCGGCGACCAGCGGGCAGGCCAGCGCGGAGCCGCCCGGGTCGTGGCCGGGCAGGTCGCCGGGCCAGGGCCGGGGGATGCCGCCGGGGTGCTCCCACCGCGGCGGTGGCGGCTCCTTCTCCAGCACCGAGCGCAGCGCCTCGGCGCGCCGCTCGTCCAGGTGCCGCACCCGGGCCAGCCGGGACCCCTCGGACTCCTCGGTGAGCCACACCGCGCACCAGTCGGCGAGCCCGGGCACCAGCAGCCCCGCGGTCAGCGCGGCGATGGCGTCCTCGTCCAGTTGGCCCGCGAGCAGGTCGCCCGCCTCGGCGAGGAACGCCAGCGAGCCGCGGCTGAACCGGTCCAGGCCCGACCCGCGGTCGCGCAGGGGCGCGGGCGCGAGGATCTCGGCGATGCGCAGCTCGCGGCGGAGCGGCACGTCGTCCTCGCCGGTGCGGGGCGTTCCCGGCGGCTCGGGCTCCGCCTGGAGCCGGAACCACACCGCCTTGCCCGCGTGGTGGTAGCCCACGCCCCAGGACTCGGCGAGGAAGTCCACCAGGCGCAGCCCCCAGCCGGTCTTGGTGCCCTGGTAGTCGCGGGCCATCCGCCCGGGGTGGTGGTCGGCGACCTCGACGCGGAGCCTGGCCGGGGCGTCCGCGCAGTCCCACCGGCAGCGCAGCTCCACGTTGGTGCGGGCGTGCACCACCGCGTTGGTGACCAGCTCGCTGGTGAGCAGGACGGCGTCGTCCACGAGCCCGTCGCTGATGCCGTGCGCGCCGGGGGCGCCGAGCGCGGTCCACTCGGCGAGGGCCGCCCGCACGAATCTGCGGCCCGCCGACGCGGCGAGCTGGTTGCAGGGGAGGCTGGTGCGGGCGGCGTATTCCCGCGGCGGTGGTTGCGGACCCACGTGTCGCTCCGGGACGGATGAGGGCGCGGTCTGATGCGCCGTTCGAGGTGACGCAATGGTGACAGACCGAGCGTGCCTATAAGCGACAAGTCACGGAAGCCGTTGGCCAGGTATTGCGTTGGAGTGACGTTCTTCTCCCCCGCCGCCGCGCGGCCGCCGGGCCTGCGCCGCCGTGTCCCGGGGGTCCGCTCTCCCCGGGGTCGTCCGTCCGGTGTGTTCGGGGGTGCGTCGGAGCGCGCGTCGCCGACCGCGCGCTCCCGGCGCACCACGTTTGTGCTGCCGAGGACCCCTCAGTCCTCGCGCGTACCGGCGTACATCTCCTCGATCAGCTCCCCGTAGTGCTTCTCGACCACGGCTCGCTTGAGCTTCAAGCTCGGGGTGAGTTCGCCGTGCTCGACGTCGAGGTCGCGCGGCAGGATCGCGAACTTCTTGATCGTCTGCCAGCGCTGGAGGTCGCCGTTGAGGCGCTGCACATACCCGTCCACCAGCTCCCGGACGGCCTGGTGCCTGACGAGATCGGCGTAGGACAGATCACCGAGCTCGTTCTCCCGCGCCCACGCGGTGATCGACGGCTCGTCGAGCGCGATCAGCGCGGTGCAGTAGTTGCGCCCGGCGCCGTGCACCAGGACATTGCCGACGAACGGGCAGATGGCCTTGAAGCGCCCCTCGACCTCCGCCGGGGCCACGTACTTGCCGCCGGAGGTCTTGATGAGGTCCTTCTTGCGGTCGGTGATCCGCAGGAAGCCGTCCTCGGAGATCTCGCCGATGTCGCCGGTGTGCAGCCAGCCGTCCGGCTCCAGGACCTCGGCGGTCAGCTCGGGCAGGCCGTGGTAGCCCTGCATGATGCCGGGGCCGCGCAGCAGGATCTCGCCGTCGTCCGCGACCCGCATCTCGGTGCCGGGCAGCGGCTTGCCGACCGTGCCGGTGCGGTAGTTCTCCGGGTTGACGTGGCTGGGGCCCGCGGTCTCCGTCAGGCCGTAGCCCTCCAGGATGTTGATGCCGGCGCCGGCGAAGAAGAAGCCGATGTCCGGGGCGAGCGCGGCGGAGCCGGAGACGCAGGCGCGCAGGTTGCCGCCGAAGGCCTCGCGGAGCTTGGCGTAGACGAGCTTGTCGGCGAGGGCGTGCTTGGCGGACAGGCCGAACGGGGCGGACGCCGTGCCGGTGCGCCGCTGGTTCTCCTGGGTGACCTGTGCGTACTCGCGGGCCACCCCCACCGCCCAGCGGAAGATCTTGTACTTGGCGTCGCCGCCCTGCCGGGCCTTGGCCGCCACGCCGTTGTAGACCTTCTCGAAGATCCGCGGGACGGCGCACATGAAGGTGGGCTGCACCACCGGCAGATTCTCGATGATCTTGTCGATGCGGCCGTCCACCGCCGAGACGTGGCCGATGCCGACCTGCCCGGACAGCAGCGCCTTGCCGAAGACGTGCGCCAGCGGCAGCCACAGGTACTGCACGTCGTCCCGGTTGACCAGGTCGATGGCCTCGATGGCGCGGGCCAGGTACGACCAGGTGTCCTGCTTCAGGCGCACCCCCTTGGGCCGGCCGGTGGTGCCCGAGGTGTAGATGAGGGTGGCGAGCTGCTCGGGGCGCAGCGCGGCGATGGTGTCCGTCACGCAGTCGGGGTGCTTCTCCAGGTGCTCGGCGCCGCGCCGCTCCAGCTCCGCGAGGGTCAGCACCCACTCGCCGTGCTCGGCGCGGTCCACGCCCGCGTCGTCGAGGAGCACCACATGGGCCAGCTCGGGCAGCTCGGCGCGGTGCGCGGTCGCCTTGGCCAACTGCTCGGCGTCCTCGGCGACCAGGACCCGGCTCGCGGAGTCGGCGAGGACGTAGGCGCTCTCGGCGGCGTTGGTGGACGGGTAGATCGTGGTGGTGGCCGCACCGCCGCACAGGATGCCGAAGTCGACGAGGATCCACTCCAGGCGGGTGTTGCTGGCGATGGCGACGCGCTCCTCGGGCCGCACCCCCAGCGCCATCAGGCCCGCGGCGATGCGGAAGACCCGCTCGGCCGTCTGCGCCCAGGTCAGGGTGCGCCACTCGTCGGGGCCGCCGCCCGGTGCGGGCACGGGGTGGCGGAACGCCTCCGTGTCCGGAGTCTCGCGTACGCGGTCGAGGAAGATCGCCGCCACGGAGGGGGGCCGGTTCTCGATCCGGCTCGCGATCGACGTCTGGGCGGGTGCGCTCACTTCAACCTCCGGTGCCCGGGCGCTTCGTTGCTTAACCGGCCAGTAACCAGTCCGGGACGATCAGGGTAAGGGCGCGGAGCCCGCCGCGTAAGGGCCCGGCGGCGGGCTGTTGCGTGGGGGGTACACGGGAGAGGTGAGGCGCCGGTGCAGGGGGTGGCGGCGGCTCCCCGGCCACGTCCGCCCGGTGGCCGCGCCGGACGTGCGGCGCCGCCCCGGCCCGTGGGCGGGCGGGGCGGCGCCGGGGGCCGTGCCCTACTTCTTCTTGCTGTCCGCGGGGCCGTCGGAGTCGGTGGAGAGCGCGGCGATGAAGGCCTCCTGGGGGACCTCGACGCGGCCCACCATCTTCATCCGCTTCTTGCCCTCCTTCTGCTTCTCCAGCAGCTTCCGCTTGCGGGAGATGTCACCGCCGTAGCACTTGGCGAGCACGTCCTTGCGGATCGCCCGCACCGTCTCGCGCGCGATGACCCGCGCCCCGATCGCCGCCTGGATCGGCACCTCGAACTGCTGCCTGGGGATCAGCTCCCTCAG
This sequence comes from Streptomyces capparidis, assembly GCF_054782095.1. NCBI lineage: Bacteria > Bacillati > Actinomycetota > Actinomycetes > Kitasatosporales > Streptomycetaceae > Streptomyces > Streptomyces capparidis. The sequence continues at coordinate 92,662 of NZ_BAAGTD010000035.1, forward strand.
CTTGGACGCCATCTGGACGCCGTAGTTGTACGCCTTGTCCTTGTGCACGATCGCGGAGAAGGCGTCCACCTTGTCGCCGTGCAGCAGGATGTCCACCTTCACCAGGTCGGACTCCTGCTCGCCGGTGGGCTCGTAGTCCAGGGACGCGTAGCCGCGGGTCTTGGACTTCAACTGGTCGAAGAAGTCGAAGACGATCTCCGCGAGCGGCAGCGTGTAGCGCAGCTCGACCCGGTCCTCGGACAGGTAGTCCATGCCGAGCAGGCTGCCGCGCCGGGACTGGCACAGCTCCATGATCGCGCCGACGAACTCGCTCGGCGCCAGCACCGTCGCCCGCACCACCGGCTCGCGCACCGAGGCGATCTTCCCCGTGGGGTACTCGCTCGGGTTGGTCACCGTGTGCTCGATGCCGTCCTCCATGAGGACCTGGTAGATCACGTTGGGCGCGGTGGCGATGAGGTCGAGGTTGAACTCGCGCTCCAGGCGCTCGCGGATGATCTCCAGGTGCAGCAGGCCGAGGAAGCCGCAGCGGAAGCCGAAGCCGAGCGCGGCGGAGGTCTCCGGCTCGTACACCAGCGCGGCGTCGTTGAGCCGGAGCTTGTCCAGGGCGTCGCGCAGCAGCGGGTAGTCCGAGCCGTCCAGCGGGTACAGGCCGGAGAACACCATCGGCTTGGGGTCCTTGTACCCGCCAAGCGCCTGGGTGGCGCCCTTGTGCAACTGGGTGATCGTGTCGCCGACCTTGGACTGGCGGACGTCCTTCACACCGGTGATCAGATAGCCCACCTCGCCGACGCCCAGGCCGTCGGACGCCTTGGGCTCGGGCGAGATCACGCCGATCTCCAGCAGCTCGTGCGCGGCGCCGGTGGACATCATCTGGATGCGCTCGCGCCGGGAGAGCTGCCCGTCCACCACCCGCACATAGGTGACGACGCCGCGGTAGGCGTCGTAGACGGAGTCGAAGATCATCGCCCGGGCGGGGGCGTCGGCGACGCCCACCGGGGCGGGCACCTTGTCCACGACCACGTCGAGCAGCTCGGCGACGCCCTCGCCGGTCTTGGCGCTCACCTTGAGCACCTCCGACGGGTCGCAGCCGATGATGTGGGCCAGCTCGGCCGCGTACTTCTCCGGCTGAGCCGCGGGCAGGTCGATCTTGTTGAGGACGGGGATGATCGTGAGGTCGTTCTCCAGCGCCAGGTACAGGTTGGCGAGCGTCTGCGCCTCGATGCCCTGGGCGGCGTCCACCAGCAGGACCGTCCCCTCGCAGGCCGCGAGCGACCGGGAGACCTCGTAGGTGAAGTCGACGTGGCCGGGGGTGTCGATCATGTTCAGGATGTGCGTGCTGCCCGCGTCGGCGCCCGTCGTGGGCGCCCAGGGCAGCCGCACCGCCTGGGACTTGATGGTGATGCCGCGCTCGCGCTCGATGTCCATGCGGTCGAGGTACTGCGCGCGCATCTGGCGCTGGTCGACAACGCCGGTGAGCTGGAGCATGCGGTCGGCGAGAGTGGACTTGCCGTGGTCGATGTGCGCGATGATGCAGAAATTGCGGATCAGAGCCGGGGCGGTACGGCTCGGTTCCGGCACATGGGTCGGGGTCGCGGGCACGCGGGGTCCAGATTCTGTTCGGTCCGCCGCCGGGCTTCCCGCCCGGCCGGCTCGGGGCCGGGGGCGGCGGGTGCGGCGGACGGTGCTGTCTGATCGATCCGTCGCCCCCATAGTCCCATGTCCGGCCTCCGGCTGTCCGCGCCGGTCGGCACGGCGGCCGGGGGCCGCCGCACCGGCGACCCGCCGCCCCGCCGGGGCGGGCGCGGCGGCGTGGTTTTGGGGGCCGTTCCCGCCTGCTGGTAGCCTGTCCCACTGCGCCTCGCGCCCTCTTCCGCGACGCGCGCGACGAAATCCACTACTCACTTGGTTCGAGGCTCTCAACGTGGCGAACATCAAGTCCCAGATCAAGCGCAACAGGACGAACGAGAAGGCGCGGATGCGCAACAAGGCGGTCAAGTCCTCGCTGAAGACCGCCATCCGCAAGACCCGCGAGGCCGTCGAGGCCGGCGACACCGCCAAGGCCACCGAGCTGATGCGCGAGGCGTCGAAGAAGCTCGACAAGGCGGTCAGCAAGGGCGTCATCCACAAGAACGCCGCCGCCAACAAGAAGTCGGCGCTGGCCCACCGGGTCGCCTCCCTCCAGGGCTGACCCCTCCGGCCCGCGCGGGCCGGAACCTTCCGTACCTGCCGTACGCCACTGCTCGTACGTCAGCGCCGGACCGGAACGGGCGGCCCTCTCACTCGCCCCCGGTCGGCGCCCCGGCGCGGCACGCGGCCTGCGTTCGCCACGCGGGTGCCTGCGCCACACGGAGTCCACACCAAGCCCCGTCCGCAACCGAACGGTCACCTTCGTACCGGGTTGGTCACCTTCCCGGCCATGTTGGTCACCGGAACGGACGGGGCTTTGGCGTGCCGGTATCGTCGCGGCATGTCCACGCCGCCTGAGCAGCCAAGCGCCTACCCGTACCCCAATCCGCACACCCCGGGTGGTTACGGGTCCCCGCCGCCGAGCCAGCCGCCCGGCATCCCGGGCCAGCCCGGGCAGTCCCCCCTCCCGCCCCAGGGACAGCCCGCGCAGCCCAACCCCTACGCCCAGGCCCCCACCCAGGCGGGGCAGCCCGGCGTCCCGAACCCCTACGCCCAGCCGATGCCCTCGCCGTACGGGCCCGCGGGCGTGCCCGGCCAGCCCGCCCCCGGCACCGGCTCCGGCGGTGGTGGCGGCGGCGGGCGCAAGGTGCTGTGGGCGGTGCTGGGCGCCGCGGTGGCGTCGGTGCTGTGGGGCGGCGGCCTGGTCGGCTTCCAGTTGCTGGGGAGCGACGACGAGCCCGACCTCGGGGCGTACACGCTCAAGGACGACCTGTGCCAGTCCTCGGACATATCCGCCCTCAAGGAGGAGTACCCCGAGGAGGACGACGACCCGAGCCACGACTCCGTCAAGCACAGCGCGCTCGACACCATGAATTGCAGCCTGTCGCTGAAGCGCACCGGCGACTCGTTCGCCAACGCCTATGTGACGATCAACGTGGACCTGCACAAGGAGACCGACCCCTCGGCCGAGTTCGACGCGATCTGGCAGGGCTACGAGCAGCGCGAGGGCGACTACAAGGTCGAGGCGGTGGACGGGCTCGGCGACAAGGCGTACCTGGTGACCTCGGAGCCGACGGCGGACCGCTCGTACGCGTACGCCTACCTGGCGGTCCGCGACGGCTGGATGACGTACTCCATGTCGTGGAGCGACTACGGCGAGGAGGACGAGATCCCCTCGCTGTCCGACATCACGCCGAAGATGCGCAAGGACACCGAGGCCACGCTGGGCAAGCTCCGCTCGTGACGACCGCGGCGGCGGGCCGGCCGGTCGTACTTCGCCCGGAGGCGCCCTGCCCGCCCGTACCCCGCTCGGCCGCGCCCCGCCCGGCGGCGCGCCCGCCGCGGGGCGAGGCCGCTCCCGGCGGGTCACGGGCCACGGGTCCGGAGCGCGCCGTCCGGCCCGCCCCCGGCGCTCAGTACCGGGCGCCGGAGCGGGACGAGCGGGCGGCCTGGGCGACCACGACCACGGCCCGCTCCAGCGCGTAGGCCGGATCGCTGCCGCCGCCCTTGACCGCGGCGTCGGCCTCGGCGACGGCCTTCAGGGCGGCCGCGACGCCGTCGCCCGTCCAGCCGCGCATCTGCTGCCGCACCCGGTCGATCTTCCACGGCGGCATGCCCAGCTCCCGCGCCAGGTCGCCCGGGCGCATGCCGCGCGGGGCGGTGGCCAGCTTGCCGATCGCCCGCACCCCCTGCGCGAGCGCGCTGGTGACGAGCACCGGGGCCACACCCACCGCCAGCGCCCAGCGCAGTTGCTCCAGCGCCTCGGCCGCCCGGCCCTCCACCGCCCGGTCGGCGACGGTGAAGCTCGACGCCTCGGCGCGGCCGGTGTAGTAGCGGGCGACCACGCTCTCGTCGACGGGCCCCTCCACGTCGGCGGCGAGCTGGGCGCAGGCGCTCGCCAGCTCCCGCAGGTCGCTGCCTATGGCGTCCACCAAGGCCCGGCAGGCGTCCTCGGTGGCGGAGCGCCCGGCGGTGCGGAACTCGCCCCGCACGAACGCCAGCCGCTCGGCCGGCTTGGTCATCTTCGGGCAGGCGACCTCACGGGCCCCGGCCTTGCGGGCCGCGTCCAGCAGCGCCTTGCCCTTGGCGCCCCCGGCGTGCAGCAGCACCAGGACGATCTCCTCCACCGGCGCGGCCAGGTACGCCTTGACGTCCTTGACCGTGTCCGCGGACAGGTCCTGCGCGGAGCGGATCACCACCACCTTGCGCTCGGCGAACAGCGAGGGGCTGGTCAGCTCCGCGAGGGTGCCGGGCTGCACCGCGTCCGGGGTCAGGTCGCGCACGTCGGTGTCCGGGTCCGCCGCCCTGGCCGCCGCCACCACCTGCGCGACCTCGCGGTCGAGCAGCAGCTCCTCCTGGCCCACGGCGAGCGTCACCGGGGCGAGGGGGTCGTCGTTCGTCGTCTTCCTGGCCATCACGGCCCAGCATCCCACGACGAGCGGACACTGCCGGGCGGGCGGGGGTGGGGGTG
>NZ_BAAGTD010000036.1:0-93998 GCF_054782095.1 Streptomyces capparidis
GCCACCCCGCCCCCGCCGCCCCCGCCGCCCCGCCGCGGCCCCCGCGCCCGGCGTCCCCCGCCGCCGCGGCCCGAGCGGCCACCGCCCCCGAGCACCCCGAGCACCCCGAGAGGAACCCGTCATGACCCGCCTGCGCGTCCCCGGCGCCACCGCCGTCCACCACATCGCCTACACCGTGCCCGACCTGGAGCAGGCCGTCGCGTTCTGCACCGACGTCCTCGGCGCCGAGCTCGCCTACCGCACCGGGCCGATCCGCGACCCGGAGGGCGACTGGATGAGCCGCCAGTTGGGCGTCCACCGCAAGGCCACCGCCCACATCGCCATGCTGCGCCTGGGCCCGGTCACCAACCTGGAACTGTTCGAGTACTCCGCCCCCGGGCAGTGGCGCGAGCAGCCCCGCAACAGCGACTGGGGCGGGCACCACCTGGCGCTGCACACCGAGGACTTCGACGCCGCCGTGCGGTACCTCACCCGGCAGCCCGGGGTGCGGCTGCTCGGCGAGCCGCAGACCGTCGGCGAGGGGCCCATCGCGGGCACCCGCTGGGTGTACCTCACCACGCCGTGGGGGTTGCACCTGGAGCTGGTGGCCACCCCGGCCCGGCTGCCGTACCACGCGGACACGCCGGTGCGGCTCTTCGAGCCCGCCACCGCGCCGCGGGCATCCGTGCCCGCGCCGCACATCCCCGGCCCCGCGGGGCGGGCGGGGCGCGCGGGGAAGGGGGCCGCCCGATGACCGCCCGTGTCTTCGGCCCCGGCACCCCGCCCGTCGTGCGCGGCCACGCCGACACCTACGACGCCGACGTGGCCGTCATCGGCTCGGGGGCGGGCGGCGCCACCCTGGCCTGGGCCCTGTCCACCACCGGTGCCCGCGTCCTGCTGCTCGAACGGGGCGGGTTCCTGCCCCGCGAACCCGCCAACTGGTCCCCGAAGGCCGTGTTCGCCGAGGGCCGGTACCACAACGCCGGCCCCTGGCGGACCCCGGAGGGGCGCCGCTTCACCCCCTCGGCGCACCACGGTGTCGGCGGCACCACCAAGGTCTACGGCGCCGCGCTGCCCCGGCTGCGCGAGGACGACTTCGGGGAGGTTGAGCACGCCGGCGGCACCTCGCCCGCCTGGCCGTTCACCTACCGCGACCTGGAGCCGTACTACGCGGAGGCGGAGCGCCTGTACGCGGTGCACGGCCGCGCGGGCGCCGACCCCACCGAGCCGCCGCGCTCGGGGCCGTTCCCGTGGCCGCAGGTCCCGCACGAGCCGGCCGTCGCCGCCCTGGCGGAGCGGCTGCGCGCCCAGGGCCTGCACCCGTACCCGCTGGAACTCGGCATCGACCTGGCCCCCGGCGGCACCTGTGTGCGCTGCGGCACCTGCGACGGCTTCCCGTGCCGCGTCGGCGCCAAGAGCGACGCGGAGACCCGGGCGCTGTGGCCGGCGCTGCGCAGCCCCACGGTCCGGCTGCTCACCCACACCCGCGCGGAGCGGCTGCGCACCGACGCCTCCGGGCGGCGGGTCACCGCCGTCGAGGCGGTGCGCGGCGGGCGCAGGACGGTGGTGCGGGCGGGCACGGTCGTGGTGTCCTGCGGTGCCGTGGGCTCGGCCGCGCTGCTGCTGCGCTCGGCGTCCGCCGCCCACCCGGACGGGCTCGCCAACGGCAGCGGGCTCGTCGGGCGGCGGCTGATGCTGCACAACAACACGGTGCTGCTCGCGGTGGACCCGCGCCGCCGCAACCCCGTCACCTTCCAGAAGACCCTCGCCGTCAACGACCACTACCGCGCGGGGCCGGGCAGCCCGTACCCGCTGGGCAACATCCAGCTCATGGGCCGGGTGCCCGGCGAGGCGCTGCGGGCGGACGCGCCGTGGGCGCCAGGGTTCGCCCTGGACCTCGCGGCGGCGCGCGGGGTGCCCTGGTGGGTGATGTCGGAGGACCTGCCCGACCCCGGGAACCGGGTGCTGCCCGGGTCGGGGGACGCGGAGGTCACCGTGCGCTGGCGGCCCACGAACACCGCCGCCCACCGCCGCCTGGTGCGGGTCGCCGCGGCCATGGCGCGCCACGCCGGATACCCGCTGGTGCTGCGCCGCCGGATGGGTGTGGAGGCCACGGGCCACCAGTGCGGCACCACCGTGGCGGGCGAGGACGAGGCCCGCTCGGTGCTCGACCCGTACTGCCGCAGCCACCAGGTACGGAACCTGCTCGTGGTGGACGCCGGGTTCTTCCCGTCCTCCGCCGCGGTCAACCCGACCCTGACGATCGCGGCGCAGGCGCTGCGCGCGGCCCGCGCCCTGCACACGGCCGGGGGGTGAGGGCCCGCCTCCACGGGAGCGGCGCCCTCCGGAGGCCGGGGCGCCGCCCCCGGGCCCCCGACCCGTCGTCCGGCATCAGCCGTCCGCCGATGGCCATTAGCCGATCGCCGATCGCCGATGCGGCAATCACCGTCCGCCATCCGCCATCCGCCATTCCCCAATTGCCATTCCCCGTTCGCCATTCGAAAGAGGTTCCACCATGCCCATCGCCACCGCCGCCGTGGTCCGCTCCCGGGGCGGGCGCTTCGCCCCCGAGGAGATCCGCGTCGACACCCCCCGCGCCGACGAGGTGCTGGTGCGGGTGCGTGCCGCCGGGCTGTGCCACACCGACCTCAGCGTCCGCTCCGGCCGCACCCCCTTCCCGCTGCCCGCCGTCCTGGGACACGAGGCCGCGGGCACGGTGGAGCGGGTCGGGCCCGCGGTCACCGCTGTCGCGCCGGGGGACACGGTCGTGCTGACCTTCGACTCCTGCGGGGCGTGCCTGCCGTGCCGCACCGGTCGGCCGGTGGGGTGCGCGCACTGGCCCGCCCTGAACCTGTTCGGCGGCACCCGGCTGGACGGCAGCCCGACGGTGCGCGGCACCGGCCGCCACGTGGGCGCACCGCTGCACGGCCACTTCTTCGGCCAGTCGTCGTTCGCCACCCTGGCGCTGGCCAGCGAGCGCAACGCGATCGCGGTGCCCGCGGGGCTGCCGCCGCGGCTGCTGGCGCCGCTGGGATGCGGGGTGCAGACGGGCGCGGGCGCGGTGCTCAACGTGCTGCACCCCGGCCCCGGGGACACCCTGGTGGTGTACGGGGCGGGCTCGGTAGGCCTGTCCGCGGTGATGGCGGCGCGGCTGACCGCGGCCACCCGGGTGGTGGCCGTGGACCGGGTGCCGGCCCGGCTGGAGCTGGCCCGCGAGCTGGGCGCCACGCACACCGTGGACGCCCGGGACGGCGACCCCGCCGGGGCGGTGGCCGAGGCGACCGGGCGCGGCGGCGCCGAGTACGCGCTGGAGACCACCGGCAGCCCCCAGGTGCTGCGGCAGGCGGTGGACGGCCTGGCGGTCGGCGGGACCTGCGGTGTCGTCGGGGCGCCGCCCGCCGGGACCGAGGTGCGGCTGGACGTGCCCGCGATGCTGGACCGCGGGCCGCGCGTGGTCGGGATCAACCAGGGCGGCAGTGTGCCGCGGCGCTTCCTGCCGGTGCTGGCCGAGCTGTGCCGCTCGGGGCGGCTGCCGGTGGCGGCGATCACCCGGTCGTTCCCGTTCCCCGCGGTGGAGGAGGCCGCCCGGGCGGCGCTGTCCGGCGCGGTGGTCAAGCCGGTGCTGGAGATGCCGTGACCGGGCGTCCGGCGCCGGCGGGCGGCGCGGCGGCGCGGCCGGGCAGTCCCGGATATCCGGGCGTCGTCGGCCGCGCCGATCACCGTCCGTGCGCCGTGGCCACTAGTATCCGTGGCGGGGGCGATCCTGTGGACGTTTCTCCCGGCGATCCTGTGGGTGATCACGTGGGCGAGGAAGAGGACCGGCCCGAGCTGCGCGTCATGATCGTGGACGACCATCCGCTCTTCCGCGAGGGGCTGCGGTTCGCGCTGGAGAGCGCCGAGGGCGTGCAGGTCGTCGCGGAGGCCGAGACCGCGGCCGAGGTGCCGGGGGCGGCGGAGCGGGGCCAGCCCGACGTGGTGGTGATGGACCTTTCGCTGCCGGACGCCTCCGGCCTGGAGGCCACCCGCAGGCTGCACGAGGCCCACCCCGGGCTGCCGGTGCTGATGCTCACCATGAGTGACGACGACGGCAGCCTGCTGGCCGCCCTCCAGGCGGGGGCGCGCGGCTACCTGGTCAAGGGTGCCGGGCGGGAGGAGACCCTGCACGCGGTGCGCACGGTGGCCGCGGGCGGCGCGGTGTTCGGGTCGGAGGTGGCCAGCCGCCTGGCCGCGCTGGTCCAGGGCGGCCGCCGCAGGGACGCGGAGCAGTTGTTCCCGGAGCTGACGGCGCGCGAGGTGGAGGTGCTGGGGCTGATCGCCCGCGGGTACGACAACCGGCGGGTGGCGCGGGAGCTGGTGCTCTCGGAGAAGACGGTGCGCAACCACGTCACCCACATCTTCGAGAAGCTGCACGTCGTCACCCGGGCCGAGGCGGTGGCGAAGGCCAGGGACGCGGGCCTGGGCGCCGACGACGACTGACCCGCGCCCCGCCCGTCCGTTCCTCCCCGCCCGCCCCGGTCCCCCCGCCCCGTCCGGGCCGGTCCCTGGCCGCGCCCGTCCCGGCCGTCCGTGACCGACGACCGTGACCGGGACGGGACCGGGGTCCCGGGTGTTCGGGACATCGGGCGGTCCACGCTGGAAGGACGGGTGCGCGACGGGGGACGGGGGACTCGGGGGCCAGTCCGCGTGCCCCGCCGGAGGTGGAGGACCCGTGACCGCATCACAGACAACTCCCGTGTCGCCGCCCGGTCTGCTCCGCGCGTACGGCCTGTGCGCGCTGGCCCTGCTCGCCGCGTTCTGCTGGCTCGGCGCGGCCCTCGGCAACCTGGACACCCCCTGGATGGGCGACTGGTTCCCCTGGGGCGCCAGGAACCTGCTGCTGGGCTGCGCCCTCGCCGTCTCCGGCGCGTTCCTGGTGGCCCGGCGCGCGGCGCGGTCGCTGGGGTGGCTGCTGCTCGGCTCCGGCTGCGCCCTCAACCTCGCCGAGGCGGTGTCCCTCACGGCCGCCCTGGCCGGGGTGCCGCAGGGGCCTTACACGCTGCTGTTCTGCGCGGTGCTGGCGCTGCGGGCGCCGTATGTGGCGGTGATGCTGGCGCTGCCGCTGTGGCTGCCCGACGGGCGCCTGCCGCGCCGGTGGGGCCGCTGGGCGGTGGCGGCCGTCGCGGCCTGGTGCGCGCTGCTCGTGCTCCACGACGGGCTGCTGTGGGGCGAGCACTACGGGGTGCCGATCGTGCTGCCGGAGTGGGCGGGCGCCGGGCTGACCGAGGCGCTGGGCCCGGACCTCGACCTGCCGATGCTGGCGGTGACGCCCACGCTGCCGGTGGCGGCGCTGGCGGTGATGGCCGTGCGGTGGCGGCGCTCGCCCGGTCGGCACGGCGGGCTCGCCGTGCTGCTCACGCCGTACCTGCTGTGGATGGCGATGGTCTTCTCCGCCCCCCATCTGCCGCTGTCCCCGGTCGCCACCGAGGTGGTGTACCACGTGGGCACGGCGATCTGGCCGCTGGCCGTGGTGCAGGGCTTCGCCAGGGACCGCACCTGGTACCTGGACCGCACCGACCGGCGGGTGCTGACGGGCTTCCTGCTCACCTACGGGCTGGCCACGGTGTACGGCGGCGCGATCCTCGCCCTGTCGCTGCTGGTCCCGGGCGCGCTGACGCCGGGGGCGCTGTCCATGGCGGCGCTGGCGCTGGTCGTCGGCGCCCTGGCGCGTCCCACGGGGCGCTGGGCGGCGCGGATGGTGGACCGCTACTACTACGGCGAGCGGGCCCACCCCTACCAGGTGGTGCGGGAGCTGGTGGACCGGCTCGGCCGGGCCGGGGACCCCTTCGACGCCCCCCGGCTGGTGTGCGCCACCGTGGTGCACACCCTGGGGCTGCCCGGCGCCTGCCTGGTGGTGGACACCCGGAGCGGGCCCCGGGAGCTGGCTCGCCTCGGGGACGTGCGGCGGCCCTGCGAGGACCATTCCCTGACCTACCGGGGCGAGGTGATCGGCAGGCTGACGGTGCCCGCGCGCCCCGGCGAGCACGCCCTGGACCGCCAGGACCGTGCGGCGGTGCGGGACCTGGCCGACCACGCGGCGCCCGCGATCGCCTCGCTGCGGCTGTACCAGGATCTGCGCTCCAGCCGCGAGCAGATCGTCCTCGCCCGCGAGGAGGAGCGGCGCCACCTGCGGCACGACCTGCACGACGGCCTCGGTCCCGCCCTGTCCGGGCTGCGCCTCCAGGCGGACGCGGTCCGCTCCTGCCTGCCGCCCGACGGCGCCGGGGCGAGGGCCATGCAGGCCGTCTCCGAGGGCATCGGGCAGGCCATCACGGAGCTGCGCCACATCACCGAGGGCCTGGCCCCCGCGGCGCTGAGCCGGGCCGGGCTGACCGCGGCGCTGCGTCAGCTCGCCGACCGGATGGCCGGGCCCTCGTTGTCCGTGGCGACCGCGTTCCGGCCGGACCCGCTGCCGCCGTTCCCGGCCGCGGTGGAGGTGGCGGTCTACCGGATCGCGGCGGAGGCGCTGAACAACGTGGTGCGGCACTCCCGGGCGGAGCGGGCGGTGCTGGAGGTGCGGGTGGAGGGCGGAGCGGTGACGGTGGAGGTGCGCGACGACGGGCACGGCTTCCCGGTGCACCGGGAGGGCCCGGGGCTCGGCCTGCGGTCCATGGCCGAGCGGGCCGAGGAGCTGGGCGGCGCCTTCGCGGTGTCGAGCGCCGCGGACGGGACGAGGGTGAGCGCGTCGCTGCCGGGGACGGTGGTGGAGGGGGAGCGGGCCGCGCGGCGGGAGGCGTGCCCCGGCGGCTGACGGGCGCGGGCCGGGACGAACGCGGGACCGGTGCCTCAGGCGTCCGGGACAGGCCGGGGACCACAGTGGACGCAGTAACCGCACATCGACCCCGCGACGCGGGCCGGGGTCACGCACGGAAGGCACGGTCGCACCCATCATGACCCACAGCACCACTCGGACGAGCGTGAAGACGCTCACCGCCCTGACCGCGGTCGGCGGACTGTTCGCGTTCCTCGCGCCGAAGGGCGCGAAGAACGCCGTCCGGTCGCTGGCCCGCAAGTGCACGGGGCCGCACTGGTGAGCGCACCCCCCTCACGGGGGTCCCGGGGCCCGGGCCGGTTCTCCGGCCCGGGCCCTTCCCTGTGCGCCCGCCCGCGGCGGCGGGGTGGCCGTTCCCCACGTCCGCGGGCGGGCGCAACTTCTGTTGCTGCAATCGGGGGCCATGTCGGTATGGCGCGTAATGTCCGATATGCCGGTTCTTCTACTGTCTGTGATGAAAGGCACACCCACTTCTTCCACAGTGAGGTCGCTTCATGTCCAAGTCCATCTATCGCGCGGTCGCCGCCGCCGGTCTCGCGGTGGCAGCCACTGCACTGCCCCTGTCCGGCACCGCGAGCGCCGACGACATCTTCATCGGGGGCGGCTGCGGCGGGTACGGCGGGTACCACCACGGCGGCTACACCGGTGCCACGTACGACGACAACGGCTACGGCCACGGCTACGGCGACGACCGGGGCGCGAAGGACGACGGCCGCGGGGGTGACGGCCGCGAGGGCGACCGGTACCGCGACGGCGGTGACAACGGGTACGGCGGCGGCGACTCGTACGGCGGCGGCGACTCGTACGGCCGCGACGGCGGCGAGAAGGGCCGCGACGGCGGCGACGACCGGAACGGCGACGACCGGAACGGCGGCGACGACCGGAACGGCAACGGCCACGGTGACGAAGGCCGCAACGGCGGGAACGACCGCGACGGCGGCCGGTACGGCGACGAGGGCCGCGACGGCGGCGACGACCGCAACGGTGACGACGGCCGCAACGGCAGCGACGGCCGCAACGGCAGCGACGGCAGCGACGGCGAGGGCCGCCACGGCGACGACGGTCGCAACGGCGACGACAACGGCGGCGGCAACAGCTACGCCGAGGGCGAGGGCTTCGGCGGCGACCACAAGAACGGCTCGGTCTTCAACGGCGTGGGCGGCTTCTACGACCAGTGCAACTACTACAACTTCCTCAGCTTCCGGGAGTGGGCGCAGGCCGACGACGGCTTCGGTCTCTTCTGACGGGCGCGCAGCACCGCGGCGGCTCCGCCCTCCGGGGCGGAGCCGCCGCGCGTGTGCCGTGCCGCGGCGCCGTCAGGCCAGGCCGCGGGGCAGCACCGCCGTCAGCGAGGGGTACCAGCGGTCGGACATCTTGCGGTCGCCCGAGGCGTTGGGGTGCACCCCGTCGTAGGTGTCGGTGGCCGTGTTGAACCCGCTCCACTGGTCCACCACGGTGATCGGCGAGCGGGTGGTGCTCAGGCCGCGCGCCCAGCCCGGGATCGCCGCGTTGAGGTTGACCACGCGCTGCCCGCACGCCGAGCAGCTCGACGGCGTCATGGGGATGATCTGCGCGACCAGGATCCGCATGTTCGGGTTGCTGGCGCGCATCTGCCCGACCAGCTTGGTGTAGGCGTTCAGGATCGTCGCGGTGGGAACGTTGCTCCACACGTCGTTGGTGCCCAGGTGCATCATCACCACGTCGGGGCGAGTGGCCGACAGCCAGCCGGGGAGCTGGTTCTGGTTGGCGATGTTGGTGGCCAGGTAGCCGCCGTGCCCCTCGTTCTCCCCGTCGTGGGGGAAGCCGCAGCCCTGGGCGGGCAGGGTGCCGACGAAGTCGACGCCGCTGTAGCCGGTGTTCTGGAGGCGCTGCCACAGCAGTGCCCGCCAGCAGCCCGGGGACCCGGTGATCGAGTCGCCGAGCGGCATCACCCTGGTCGGGGCCGCGGACTGGGCGCTGCCGCCCGTCAGCAGGACGCAGGTGGCCGCGAGCAGGGTGAGGACGATGCCGTGCACGAGCGCGCGGAACGGGCCGCGCGCCGCGCCGCCCCCCGTCGCCCCCGGTGTCGTGACGCTGGTGCTCATGGCTCCTCCCGGATGCCGGTGGTGGCCGAGTCGATGGCATGCACATGCTGCACGAGGTTGGCCGCGCTGAGAAGGCATGCGGCGTGAACCGGTTAATACGGCTGGATGCTGTGCTCCGCGCGGCCAGGCCCGGGCGCCGGGACGAGCCGGTTCACGAACCGCCGCCCCACCCGGCGCGGCGCGAGCTCCCGGCCGGGCGCCCGGCACGGACTCACGCCCGGGAGCCGTACTCCCTCGTGGCGCGCCCCGGCGCCGGACGCGCGGCGTCGACCAGCGGCCGCGCGAAGCGGCGCGCACCGGCCGGCGAGGCCCCGCGGCGAAGGGCCGGCAGGTCAGTCGCCGTCCAGCGCGCCCGCCTGCTCCGCGGCCCCCTCGGGGACCCCCGCCTCCGGGAACCGGGCCCCGTCCGCCGCCTCGAGCACCGCCTCGGGCCCGCCGCCCGGCAACCGGCCGGCGACCGCCGCCCAGAAGTCCCGCCCGGGCGGCGCCGTCACCGTCATTCGCGCCCGCGGGCCCGCCCACGCCGCGTCGAACGACAGGCGCCACGAGTGCAGCGCCGTGCGGGCGCCGCGCGCCGCGCTCTGCTTGTCGAACAGCGGGTCGCCCTCGATGGGGTGGCCGATCCAGGCCAGGTGCACCCGGATCTGGTGCCGCCGCCCGGTGACCGGCCGCACCGCGAGCACCGCGTTCTCCCCGTCGTCCCACAGCCGGGCGAAGGAGGTCAGGGACGGGTAGGTCCGCACGTGCGTGAACACCTCGGACTCCGGCGCCGACCACCGCCCGTCCCCGGAGCCGGGCGCGGTGTCCGCCCGGATGCTCGCGCGGTGCGCCGCGATCCGCACCCGGTTCTTGCGGCCCACGCTCAGCGGCAGCTCCACCGTGCCCCGGCCGGGCAGGCCGCCGGGGCGGACCACGGCCAGGTACGCCTTGCCGACCGTGCGCCGGGTGAACTGGCGGGTCAGGTCCGGGTGGAACCGCATGTCCTTGGCGAACAGGATCACCCCGGAGGTGACCTTGTCGATGCGGTGCACGGGGTAGAGCCGCTCACCGGCCTCGCGGGCGAGCGTGACCAGGTCGGTCTCGTGCCGCTCGCCCATCACCGAGATCCCGGCGGGCTTGTCGAGCACCAGGACGGCCTCGTCCTCGAAGCACACGGACTCGCGCCGGATCCGCGCCCACTCCGGCCTCTCGGCTTCCCCGGCTCCCTCATCCACGTGTCGTTCACCGCTCCCACTGGCGTGTCCGCGGGGCGGTCGGCGCCCCGTCGCAGGTGATCGTAGCCGCCGCGGGCGGGTGCCCGCCGGGCCGGGACGCCCCTCCCCTCGTCCACCGCCACCAGCGACGTTCGCCAGGTGAACTTGCGTTCACTATGATGGCGGCCCGCGGCCCGCGCCCGCGGGTGTCCATCATGCGGCACCGCCGCCCGGCGCGCCCCGCCCCGCCCGCCGGCCCGCGCGGCCCGCCGCACGGACCCCACCGCCGAGGAGCCCGCCATGCCGCGTCCCGCACCGTCCGCCGCCGCGCCCGCGGCCCCCCGCGCCCGGGCCGGGGAGACCGTGGTCGGCCCGCTGGAGCGCGGCCTGGCCGTCCTGGAGGCGATGGCCGCCTCGGGCGAGCGCCGCCTGCGCGCCAGCGACCTCGCCCGCTCCACCGGCCTGGCCCGCTCCACCGTGGACCGGGTCGTCGGCACCCTGCTCCGCCTGGACCTGCTGCGCGAGGCCGGGCGCGACGTCGAGCTCAGCCCCCGCCTGATGGAGTTCGGCAACGCCTACCTGACCGGCTGCGGCGTCCCCGCGGCCCTCGGCCCGCTCGCCGGGCGGCTGGCCGACGAGTTCGACGAGTCGGTGTCGGTCGCGGTGCCCGACGGGGACGGGGTGCGCTTCGTCGTCCAGGTGCCCCGCCGCCGCGCCGCCATGCCGGTCTTCCGCGTCGGCGACCTGCTGCCCGCCGAGCGGTGCGCGCCCGGCGCCCTGTTCGCCGCCGAGTGGCCCCCGTCCGTCTTCGCCGCCTGGCGGGAGCGGCGCCGTGCCGACCCGGAGGGCCTCGGCTTCCCCGCGCTGCCGCGCGGCGCGGCCCGGGCGGGCCACGACGCGGACGGCGACGCGGAGGAGGCGTTCCGCCGCAGGACCGCCGAGGCCGCGGCCGCGGGCTGGTCGGCGGACGACCAGCTCATCGAGCGGGGCCTGGTGGCGGTCGCCGTGCCCGTCCGCGACGCCGCGGGGCGGATCGCCTGCGCGGTCGGCGTCGTCAGCCACACCAGCAGGCACACCGCGCGGTCGCTGCGCGAGCGGTGCCTGCCGAGGCTGCGCGAGCGGCTCCCCGCCATGGAGCGGGCCCTGGCCGCGCCGCCGCCCGCCGCCGTGCCCGCGGCCGGCCCCGTGCCCGACCCCGCCAGGGCCGCCAAGCAGGAGCTGGGGGCGGGCTTCCTCCAGTCGCTGGCCCGCGGCCTGGCCGTGCTCGTCGCCCTCGGCGCGGGTCCTGGCGGCCGGACCCTGTCGCAGACCGCCGAGGCCGCGGGGCTGGCCCGCGCCACCGCCCGCCGCTCCCTGCTCACCCTGGAGCAGCTCGGCTACGTCGAGGCCCGCGGGCGCGCCTTCCACCTGCGGCCGAAGGTGCTCGACCTCGGCCACGCCCGGCTGGCCCGGCTGGACTTCACCGACATCGCCGAGCCGCACCTGGCCCGCCTGGCGGCGCGGGTGCACGAGTCGGCGTCGCTGGCCGTCCTGGACGGCAACGACATCCGCTACGCCGCCCGGGTCCCCGCCTACCGGATCATGAGCGTGGACATCACCGTCGGCACCCGCTTCCCCGCCTACGCCACCTCCATGGGCCGGGTGCTGCTCGCCGGGCTCGACCCCGCCGAGCGCGCCGCCCGCCTGGCGCGCACCGAGCCGCGCCCGCTCACCCGGCACACCGTCACCGACCGCGCCGAGCTGGCCCGCGTCCTGGCGGAGACCGCGGCGCGCGGCCACGCCCTGGTGGACGAGGAGCTGGAGGAGGGGCTGCGGGCCATCGCCGTACCGGTGCGGGACCGCGACGGCCGCGTCGTCGCCGCGCTGAACGTCTCCACCCACACCGGCCGCGCCACCGCCGAGCAGTCTCTGGCCGCGCTGCTGCCCCCGCTCGCCGAGACCGCGGCCCGGATCGAGGCGGACCTGCACACCGCCTCCCGCTGGACGGCACCGCGCCTGCCCTGAACCCGGCCCGCCCCCGGCGCCGTCCGCACCCCCCGTGTGCCCCGTGTCCGGAACCGGCCTTGAGGAGAACTTGAACGCGCTGGTCGCAGCCGGGATCCTGAGCAGGACTCAGGCGGACCACGACGGGGACGGTCGCGTTGACGGTGGAGTTCGTGCTCCTGGGCACGGTGGAGGCGCGCGTCGGCGGACACCCTGTCGACCTCGGCCACGCGCGGCAGCGCTGCACCCTCGCGGCGCTGCTGGTGGACGCGGGCCTGCCGCTGCCCGCCGACCTGCTCGTGGACCGGGTGTGGGGCGACCGGGCGCCGCAGCGCGCCCGCGGCACGCTCTACAGCTACCTCTCCCGCCTCAGGACCGCCCTGGCCCCCGCCGACGGGGTCACCATCGCCCGGCGGTCGGGCGGCTACGTCCTCACCGTCGAGCGGGACGCGGTGGATCTGCACCGCTTCCGCGACCTGACCGCGCGCGCCCGCGCCGCCGACGGCGACGAGCGCGCCCACGAGCTGTACGAGCAGGCGCTGGCCCTGTGGCGGGGAGAGCCGTTCGCCGGGCTGGACAGCCCGTGGATCGGCGCCACCCGGGCCACCCTTGAGCAGGAGCGACACGCCGCCGAGCTGGACCGCAACGACGTGGCGCTGCGCCGCGGCCTGCACAGCGGCCTGACGGCCCACCTGAGCGCCCGCGCCGAGGAGCACCCGCTGGACGAGCGGCTCGCCGGGCAGTTGATGCTCGCCCTGTACCGGTGCGGCCGCCAGGCCGACGCGCTGGCGCACTACCGGCGCACCATGCGCAGGCTCGCCGACGCGCTCGGTATCGACCCCGGGCCCCGGCTGCGCCGGCTCCACCAGCGGATCCTCACCGCCGACCCGCGGCTGCACGGCCCCGCCCCCGGCCCCCCGCGCGCCGCCGCGACGGCCCGCGCCACCCCGGTGCCCCGCCAACTGCCCGCGCCACCCGCCCTGTTCACCGGCCGGGAGCGCGAACTGGCCGCCTTGGACGCGGTGCTCGCCGGGCGGCCCGGGGGCACCGTGCCGGTCGCCGCCGTGTGCGGCCCCGGCGGCATCGGCAAGACCTGGCTCGCGCTGCACTGGGGCCACCGCAACCTCGACCGGTTCCCCGACGGGCAGCTCCACGTCAACCTGCGCGGCTTCGACGCCGAGGCGGAGCCGGTCGCCCCGGCGGTCGCGGTGCGCGGCTTCCTCGACGCGCTCGGCGTGGACCCGGCGTCCGTGCCCGTCGACCCCGACGCCCGGGCGGCGCTGTACCGCAGCCTGGTCGCGGGCCGCCGCCTGCTGGTGGTGCTGGACGACGCCCGCGACGCCGAGCAGGTGCGCCCGCTGCTGCCGGGCAGCCCCGGCTGCGCGGTGCTGGTCACCAGCCGCAACCGCCTCACCGGCCTGGTCGCCACGCACGGCGCCCGGCAGGTGGCGCTCGACACCCTCGGCGACGCCGAGGCCCGCCGCCTGCTCGCCCGGGTGCTGACCGCGTCCCGGGTCGCCGCGGAGCCCGAGGCGGTCGCCGCCGTGGTGGACCGCTGCGCCGGGCTGCCGCTGGCGCTCGGCATCGCCGCCGCGCGCGCCGCCGCCCAGCCCGAGTTCCCGCTGGCCCTGCTCGCCGAGGAGCTCGCCGAGGCGGCCACCCGCCTGGACGCGCTGGACATCGGCGAGCTCAGCGGCGACCTGCGCGCGGTGTTCGCCGCCTCACTCGGCGCGCTGCCCGCCCCCGCGGCCCGCCTGTTCGCGCTGCTCGGCCTGGTCCCCGGGCCGGATGTCGCCGCCGACGCCGCGGCCTCGCTCGCCGCCGTCCCGCCCGCCCGGGCCAGGGCCCTGCTGCGGGACCTGGAGGCCGCCCACCTGGTGCGCCGGCACACCCCCGGCCGCTACCGGCTGCACGCCCTGGTCCGGCTGTACGCGGCCGAACGGGCCGCCGAGCGGACCGGGCAGGAGCGCGCCGCCGCGCTGAACCGCCTGGTGGACCACTACACGCACACCGCGCACGCCGCCTGCCGCGTCCTCCAGCCCGAGCACATCACCCCGGAGACCACCCCCGGGCCCCCGGCGCCCGGCTGCGCCGTCACCGCCCTCGACGACCCGGCCGCCGCCCTGGCCTGGTTCGACGCCGAGCACGCCGGGCTGCTCGCCGCGCAGCGGCTCGCCCTTGAGGCGGGCCTGGACGCCCGGGTGTGGCAGCTCGCCTGGTACGCGGCCCTGCACCACTGGCGCCGCGGCCACCTGCACGACGACCTCACCGCCTGGCACACCGCGCTGACCGCCGCCCGCAGGCACGGCGACCCGCGCGCGCTCGCTCTCACCCACTGGCGGCTGGGCCACGCCTGCTCCCAGGTCGGGCGCCGCGACGAGGCGCTTGAGCACCTGGCGCAGGCGCTCGCCCTGTTCGAGCGCACCGGGGACACCGTCCGCCGCGCCCACCTGCACCGCACCCTCGGCTGGGCCTGGGAGCAGCACGGCGACCCCCACCGGGCGCTGGAGCACGCCGAGCGCGCCCTGGGCCTGTACCAGCGGCTCGGCGCCACCACGTGGGAGGCCAGGCAGTTGAACTCGGTGGGCTGGTGCCTGGCGCAGTTGGGCCGGTTCGAGCCGGCCCGGGAGCGCTGCGAGCGGGCCCTGGCACTGTTCCGCAAGGGCGGCTCGGGCGGAGGTGAGGCGTCAACTCTGGACAGCCTGGGCTTCATCGCCCACAGTACCGGGCAGTACCTCACCGCTCTCGAGCACTACCACGAGGCGCTCGCCCTGTTCGCCGCGTCGGGCAACTCCTACGCCGAGGCCGACAGTTGGCTCCGCCTCGGCGACACCCACCGGGCGCTCGGCCGCGCCGGCGAGGCCCGCCACGCGTGGGAGCGCGCGCTCGACCTGTACCGCGCCCAGCACCGCGCCACGGACGCCCGGCGCGTCCAGGAACGCCTGGAGGCGCCCGGCCCATGACCCCCTAGGAGGTTCGGGTGAAGGTCAGCAAGGCGAAGGCGAACAGAGCACGTCCGGCGTTGTTCTCCAGGCCCGTGGCCGCCGTCCTCGGCCTCCTCGCCGCGGCCGCCCTCGCGCTGCCGGGCGCCGCCCCCGCGGGCGCCGCGCCCGGCCCGGCCGCCGCCCCCCTCCTCGTGCCCGAGTTGCCGTCCGTGCCCGGCACCGCCTGGTCCGCGGACGAGCGCACCGGCGCCGTCCGGGTGCTCGCCGACTCCACCGTCGATCCGGCCGCCCTGGCCGGGCTCCGCCGCGCCGCGGCCCGCGGCGGCGCCGAGGTGACCGTCGAGCGGATCCCCGGCGAGCTGCGCACCCTGCTCTCCGGCGGCGACGCCGTCCACTCCGGCGGCGCGCGCTGCTCCGCCGCGGTCAACGTCCGCAGCGGCACCACCTACTACTTCCTCACCGCCGGGCACTGCGCCCAGGCCGGCACCACCTGGTACGCCGACGCCGCCAACACCACGGTGGTCGGCTCCACGGCGGGCGTGAGCTTCCCCGGCAACGACTACGGCCTGGTGCGCCACACCAACCCCGCCGTCCCGCGCCCCGGCACGATCGGCCTGGTGGACGTGGACGGCACGGCCGGCGCGTACGTCGGCATGCAGGTGTGCCGCCGCGGTTCCACCACCGGGGTGCGCTGCGGGCAGGTCACCGGGGTGAACATGACGGTCAACTGGGGGAGCGGGGACGTCGTGTACGGCCTGATCCGCACCAACATCTGCGCGGAGCCCGGGGACAGCGGCGGCCCGCTGTACTCGGGCACCAAGGTCGTCGGCATCCTCGTCGGCGGCTCCGGGAACTGCTCGACCGGGGGCACCACCTTCTACCAGCCGATCCAGGAGCCGCTCGCCGCGTACGGGGTGGCCGTCTACTGACCGCGCCCTGCCCCGCTCCGGTCCCGGGGGGAGGCGCCCGTCCCGCGCCGTCTGCGGCCGTTGCCCGGCTTCAGGGCGCGCCGGACCACGAACCCGAGGACCGCGAGCGCGGCCAGGCCCAGCACGACCTTGGAGTACATGCCGACGTAGGTGGTGACCGCGTCCCAGTTCTCGCCGAGCAGGTAGCCGGCGAGCACGAACAGGGTGTTCCACACGGCGCTGCCCAGGGTGGTCAGGCCGAGGAAGGTGCCCAGTGGCATCCGCTCCACGCCGGCGGGCACCGACACCAGGCTGCGGAAGACCGGGATCATCCGGCCGAAAAGCACCGCCTTGCTGCCGTGCTTGAGGAACCACTCCTCGGTGCGCAGCACGTCCGCGGTCTTCACCAGCGGCAGCTTCTCCGCGAGCGCCAGGGTGCGGTCGCGGCCGAGGGCGGCGCCGACCCAGTACAGCGCGAGCGCGCCTATGACGGAGCCGGCGGTGGTGAACAGCAGCGCGGCTATCAGGTTCATCTCGCCGCGGCTCGCGGTGAACCCGGCCAGGGGCAGGATCACTTCGCTGGGCAGGGGCGGGAAGAGGTTCTCCAGTGCGATGGCGAGACCCGCGCCCGGGGCGCCGAAGGTCTCCATCAGCCCGGTGGCCCAGCCGGTGACCCCTCCGCTGGGGGCTTCCCCTTCCGCGGCCACGAGATATGTCCTGATCATGGGTCAAACGCTACCCATCCCGGAGCCGCCCGCCCATGCGGGCTCCCGCCAAGACGGTGTGCGGACTTCCACAGGGGGTCCTGGGGGGATCCGCAGGGGTGCGGGCCGCCGCAGCGGCCGCTGCGGGAAACCGCAGGGACGCGGAGGGCGCGGGATGGCTAACGTGGCGGTGCGCCGGGTGGCCGGTGCGCCGGGTGTGCCGCGTCCTCCCCGGGCCGGTGACCGGCGCGCGGCGTGGGCGGCGTCGGCCGCCCCCGGACAGGGAACCGCAGGACAGAACGGGACCGCACCGATGACGACGAACCGACACCCCACGACCGTACCGGCACCACGATGATCGGTGAGCGTGCCGCGGAACGAGACGACGACCCGCTGACGGCCGCTTCCCGGGCGGGGGACAGCAGCCGTGGGGAGGGGCGCGGCGGCCCGGTGGGCGGTGGGAACGCCGCCGGGCGGGACCACCGCCCCCTTGCGGACGCCTCCCGAGTGGGGGGCGGCAGCCGCCAGGGCCGGGCCGGTGTCCCGGTGGGGCCCTGGGCGCGGGGGCGGCAGGTGTTGCGGGTGGCCCTGGGGCTGCTTGTCGGGGTGGGACTCGCGGTGGTGGTGCTGGTGGGGCTGCTCGTGGCCGGGGTGGTCCTGCTGCCCGTCCTGCCCTGGCCGCGGGCCAGGCGGGGACTGCTGGGGCGGGGCCGGGCCGCGGTGCGGGCCCTGAGCGGGCTGGAGCGGCGCCGGCTGGCGGCGTACTTCGGCGAGGAGACCTCCGGCGACCACGGGGACCTCCGGGCACTGCGGTACCTGGCCGCGCGGGTGCCGCTCGGCGGCCTCGCCGCCCTGGTGCTGGCCTCGGGGGCGATCGGCGCGGCGTACGGGAGCCTGCTGGTCTGGAGCTGGTTCCTCTACCGGGGCGAGCACTCCCTGGTGCTGGTGCTCTCCGGCGCGGGCGGGCTGTTCCTGCTGTTCCTGTCCGTGCACGGGGCGTTCGCCGTGGTCGCGCTGGAGCGGCGGCTCGCCCGCCGGCACCTGGGCCCCAGCCCCAGGGAGCTGTTGCAGCGCCGCATCGACGAGCTGTCGGCCAGCAGGGCCGGGGTGGTCCGCGCGGTGGACGACGAGCGGCGGCGCATCGAGCGGGACCTGCACGACGGCGTCCAGCAGCACCTGGTGGCCCTCGGCATGCTGCTGGGCCGCGCCCGCCGCAGCGCGGACGAGGCCAGGTGCCGGGAGCTGCTCGCCCAGGCCCACGAGGAGAGCAGGCGGGCCTTGGAGGAGCTGCGCGAGGTGGCCTGGCGGGTGTATCCGTCGGCCCTGGACGAGGCGGGGCTGCACGCGGCGCTGGAGACCGTCGCGGAGCGCTCGGGGCTGCCGGTGCGGGTGGAGTACCGGCTGGCCCGGCCGCCGGGGCCGACGGTGGCCGCGGCCGCCTACTTCGTGGTGTGCGAGGCTGTCACCAACGCGGCCAAGCACGCGGCGGCCGACCGGGTGGAGGTGCGGCTCACCGAGCGGGCCGGGCCGGGGGAGGGGATCGTGGTACGGATATCCGACGACGGGTGCGGCGGGGCCGATCCCGCGGGCGGCGGCCTGGTGGGCCTGGCCCGGCGGGTGGCCGCGGTGGACGGCGCCCTGCGGGTGGACAGCCCTCCCGGCGGACCCACCGTGATCACCGCGGAGCTGCCGTGCGGGTGATGCTCGCCGAGGACTCCACCCTGCTGCGGGAGGGGCTGGTCCGGCTCCTGACCGAGGAGGGGCACGAGGTCGCCGCCGCGGTCGGCGACGCCGAGTCGCTGCTGCGGGCGGTGGACGAGCAGCCGCCGGACGCCGTCGTGGTGGACGTGCGGATGCCGCCGACGCACACCGACGAGGGCCTGCGCGCCGCCCTGGAGATCCGGCGCCGGGCCCCGGGCACGGCCGTGCTGGTGCTGTCGCAGTACATCGAGCGGCGCTACACCACCGAGCTGCTCACCAGCAGCGCCGAGGGCGTCGGGTATCTGCTGAAGGACCGCGTGGTGCAGGTGGACGAGTTCCTCGACGCCCTGGCGCGGGTGGCCGCGGGCGGGGCCGCGTTCGACCCGGAGGTCGTCCGGCAGCTCCTGGCCCGCGGCACCCGCGCCGACCCGCTGCGCCGCCTGACCGGCCGGGAGGGCGAGGTGCTGCGGCTGATGGCGCAGGGGCACACCAACGCGGCCATCGCCGGGCAGTTGCACGTGTCGCAGAGCGCGGTGGAGAAGCACATCAACGCCATCTTCGACAAGCTGGAGCTCGGCGACAGCGCGGGCTACAGCCGCCGGGTGCTGGCGGTGCTGCGCTACTTGGGCTCCTGACCGGCGGGCTTGCGCCACACGGACGCCGCGGAGACCGGGTGGCCGAGGAAGCGCCGCCACTTGGGCTTGAGCTCGAGCCACCCCTCGTCCACGACGGCCTCGCGCAGCTCGGCCAGCTCCCAGCCGGCGCCCAGGGCGGCCGAGACGTGGTCGCCGAACAGGTGGACGTGGGTGGCGATGGCCACGTCCTCGCCCGAGGCGCTGGTGTAGTGGGTGGGCATGCCGGAGGCCATGATGAAGTGCGGGTGGAAGCTCACCAGCGCGAACAGCCCCCCGGGCGCGGCCAGCCGCCACGCCTCGGCGTACAGCGGGGCGAGGTCGGACAGGTGCTCGTCGATGAGGCTGGACACGATCAGGTCGTAGCCGCCGCCGTCCAGGCCGGTGGCGGCGACGTCGGCCTCCACGAGGCGGTCGTGCGCGCCCCGCTCCCGCGCCACCGCGAGCATCTGCGGGGTGAGGTCCACCCCGTCCACGGCGGGCACTCCGGCGCGCCGCAGCCAGGCGCCGGTGCGGCCGGTGCCGCAGCCCAGGTCGGCGGCGCGGCGCACGGCGCGCCAGCTCGGCACGGTGAGCCGCTCCAGCAGCGCGATGTCCATCGCGTCCTCGACGGTCTGCTCGTAGGTGGCCACCCACTCGCCGTAGCCCGTCCGCACGTCCACCGTCCGGTAGCCGCGCGTGTCGAAGTCCGCGAATCGTGCCACTGGTCCGCTCCTCATGTCGTTGTCGTCGCCGCCGTCGTCACCGCGGGGGTCCGGAGCCCGGCAGGTACGCTGCCCGCTGCGCGAGCCTCGCAGCGGGCGGGGCACACGATCAACCGGATTACCGGCGTGATCGAGCGGGGAGCGGTCCCCGGCGCGGGGCCGCGGCGGGCGGGAACGAGCCCCCGAAGCCGGGGGGAAGCGGAGCGGTCGGATGAGCGGGGCCGGTGATCCGGTGGGACGGGTGGGCGGCGGTCGGGACGGTGGCGGTGCGGCGGTGCGGCACCGCACGGGGACGGAGCTGCTCCTCCTCGCCGAAGAGGTGGAGCGCGTCTACGCCGAGGTGTTCTCGGCGCCGCCGTGGAGCAAGTCGGGCGAGGGCCTGGCGCAGTTCGGCCGGCGGCTGCCGGAGGACGCCCGCCGCCCCGGCTTCCGCGCGGCCGTCGCGGGCGCGCCCGGCCGGATCGACGGCTTCGCCACGGGGTGGACCACCCAGCGCCCGTTCCGCTCCGACCGCGCCTACGGCCGGGTGTCCGCGCAACTGGGCGCCCGTCGGGTGGAGGAACTGCTGGTCGGCGCCCTGGAGGTGGACGAGCTCGCGGTGCTCCCGCGGGCCCGCGGCACCGGGCTCGGCCGGGCGCTGCTCGCCGCGCTGACCGGGGGCGCCCCGGGCGGCCGGGCCTGGCTGCTGACCGCCCGCGGTGCCGCGGACACCGTGGCCTTCTACCACCGGGTGGGCTGGCACGAGGTGCCGCCGCTGCCGGGACGGGAGAACGACGTGGTGGTGTTCCTCGCCCCCGGGCACCCGGGGGCGGCCGAACCGCGGTGAGCCGCGGTGAGCCGCGGCCGGTCCGCCGTCAGGCCCCGGCGTACCGCGCGGCGTACTCGGCGGAGGGCGGGATGGGGGTGATGACGTCGACCAGCACCCCCGCGGGGTCGGCGACGATGAAGTGCCGTTGTCCGAAGTCCTCGTCGCGCAGGGGGAGTTCCGGGGCGAGCCCGCCGCGCACGACGAGCCGCTCCCACTCGGCGTCCACGTCCTCCACCTCGAAGTTGAGCAGCAGCCCGCGCACGGGGGCGCGGTAGGGCGCGGGCAGCGTGGGGTGCTCGTGGTCGAGCAGGGCGAGCTCGAAGGGCCGCGGCCCCGGCCGGCGCAGGCTCACGTACCAGTCGGCCTCGAAGGTGGGCTCGAACCCCAGCAGCCCGGTGTAGAAGTCGCGGGACTCCTTGATCCGCGGGGTGCAGATCACGGGATAGAAGCTGGTCAGCATGGTGGCGGGACTCCTTGCCGGCGCTTTCGGCGCCTTCGCGTACCATCGGTATGCGAAGTGAACGTATTCGCGTACCATCGGTATGTCAACCGGGTGGCGCCCCGAGGGCGGGCCGGGGAAGGGAGCGGGATGGCGGGCGGCGTCAGGGAGCGGCAGCGGGAGCGGACCCGGCAGGACCTGCTGCGCGCGGGCCGGAGCCTGTTCGCGGAGCGGGGCTACGGAGCGGTCGGCCTGGCCGAGGTCGTGGCCGCCGCCGGGGTCACCAAGGGCGCGCTCTACCACCACTTCGACGGCAAGGCCGCCCTGTTCCGCGCCGTGCTGGAGCAGGTGCAGCAGGAGGTGGCGGGCAGGGTGGTCGCCGCGGCGGAGGCCGAGAGCGACCCCTGGGCCCGGCTGACCACCGGCTGCCAGGCGTTCCTCACCGCCTGCGCCGACCCGGACATCCAGCGGATCATGCTCGTCGACGGCCCCGCCGTGCTGGGGTGGGGCCAGTGGCGCGCGATGGACGAGGCGGCCTCCGCCCGCCACCTCGCCGAGGCGCTCGGCGACCTCGTCGAGCGGGGGGTGATCCCGCCGCAGCCGGTCGCGCCGCTCACCCGCCTGCTGTCGGGCGCGATGAACGAGGCCGCCCTGTGGCTGGCCGAGTCCGGCGCCCCGGGCGACCTGGCGGACACCCGGGCCGCCCTGTCCCGGCTGCTCTTGGCGCTGCGCGCCCGGTGACCCGGCGGGCGCCCGTCACGCTCGGCCGCCGCGCTCCTCGGCGGCGCCCGGCGGCCGGGGCACCCGGCCGACCGTCAGGCCAAGCCGGGCCGCGGTGCGGGCGAACACCACCGCGTCCAGGACCGCGGCCCCGCCCGGGTCGTTGTTGAAGTACACGAAGGCGTCCGCGGACCGCGGCCAGGTGTCGGCCAGCCGCTGCGCCCACGTGGCCAGGGACCCGCGCCCGTACCGCGGCCAGGGCCTGGCGAGGCCCGCGTGGAACCGCAGATAGCCGAAGTCCGCGGTGCGCCACAGCGGGGTCACCGGGCGGGCCAGCCGGTCAGCCCAGCACAGCGCGGCGCCGTGCCGCTCGAGCACCGCCCGCACCTCGCCCGTCCACCACGACTCGTGGCGCGGCTCCACGGCCACCCGGACCTCGGGCGGGAAGCAGGCCAGGCAGGCGTCCAGCACCGCGGGGTCGCCGCGCAGCGTCGGCGGGAGCTGGAGCAGCACCGGCCCGAGCCGGTCCCCCAGCTCCCGGGCGTGGGCGAGCAGCCGCCGCACCGGCTCCTCAGGGTCCCGCAGCCGCTTGACGTGGGTGAGGAACCGGCTGGCCTTCACGGCCATCACGAAGCCGTCCGGGGTGCTCGCCCGCCAGGAGGCGAACGTCTCGGGGGAGGGGAGCCGGTAGAAGGCGGCGTTGTTCTCCGCGGTGGGGAACCGCAGCGCGTACTCCCGCAGCCACAGCCGCTGCGGTGTCCCTGGCGGGTACAGCACCCCTCGCCAGTCCCGGTACTGCCACCCGGAGGTGCCGACGAGCACAGGCACCCGTCCATTCTCCCACCGCCGCCGCCCCGCCGGCCGGGGCGGCGGCGGTGGGAGGGGTCAGTCCCCGTCCCGGCAGTCCGGGGCGGGCGCGTCCACCGCGAGGGGGCTGCCCTCGGGGAGCAGGTAGGTGGCGTAGAGCACCACGGGCTCGGTGCCCAGGTTCCGGCCGGTGTGCGGCCGGCGCGGGCCGAACGGCTCGACGAAGGAGTCGCCGGGGCGGGAGACCTCCGTCGAGCAGTCGCTGAGCGTGCGGGTGAGCGTCCCCGAGCGCACGACCACGATCACCGGGCCGTCGTGGTAGTGCCACCCCGTGCTGCCGCCCGGCGCGATGGTGATCTCCCGGAACACCACCTCGGTGCGCCCCCGGCCGCGCACCGCTATCGCCTCCGCCGAGGTGCCGGAGGCGAGCAGGGCCGCGCTCACCCCCCGCGGGCCGCCGCCGTCGGAACCCGGTGCCGCCGCCTGGGCGGGGACGGGCCGCAGCGCCAGGGGGGCCAGGGGTGCCAGGGAGGCGGACAGCACCGCCCTCCTGGTCCTGTTCTTCACGGGTCGCTCGTGCACGCGCGCAACTCCCTCGCTCTTGTGAAGCGCCGGTCACTGTCCGTAATGGATGAGGTAGAACTATCACAGGACCGGTGCGCGGGGGAGGGGAACGGCAGGGGCGCGTACGGCCGGACCCCGGCGCCCGCCGGGCGGCGGGCGCGGGAGGTCCGGCTCCGGGCGCCGGGGTCAGGCGGGCTCGTCCAAGCGCCGCCGCTGGTCGTCGGTGAGGACGAGTCCGGCCGCGCCCAGCGCCTCGTCCAAGTGCTCCGGCCTGGTCAGCCCCACGATGGGGCGGATCCCCTGCCCGGTCAGCCAGGCCAGCACCACCTGGCCGGGCGCCGCCCCCGTCTCCGCGGCCACCTCGGCCAGCGCGGCCAGCCGCCGGGTGGTGCCGGGGTGCTCGTAGTGCTCCGGAAGCGGCCGGTCCGCGCGCCCGCTGTAGACCCCCATCAGCAGCGGGCTGTACACCCACAGGTCCAGGCCCTCGGCGCGGGCGAAGTCCAGGCTCTCCTCGGTGACCTGCTGGTGGCCCCCCTCGGGCAGCGCGGCGCCGGGCCGCGGCCGCAGGTAGGAGTGCCGCAACTGGAGCGCGGTCCAGCCGGGCACGCCCAGGTCGCGGGCGACGCGGCGGGCCCGCTCCACCCGCCAGGCCATGTGGTTGGACGCCCCCAGGCGCAGCGCGAGACCGGACGCCGCGAGCTCGCCGAACGCGCCCACGGTCTCCTCCAGCGGCACCGAGCGGTCCTCGGCGTGCGCCCAGTACAGGTCCACCCGGTCCGTGCGCAGCCGCCGCAGGCTCTCCCGCAGGGCGTCGCGGATCACCGGCGCGGACAGGCCCTCGGCCGACTCGGGCCACCGCCCGGCGACGGTGGGCTGGTGCCGCACCTTGGTGCTGATCCGCACCCGGTCCCGCATGCCGGGCCTGGCGGCCAGCCACCGCCCGATCACGGCCTCGCTCTGGCCGCCGAAGCCGCTGGGGTCGTGCCAGAACGCGTAGCAGTTCGCGGTGTCGATCCAGGTGCCCCCGCCGTCCACGAAGCGGTCGAGCAGCCGCATGGAGTCCGCCTCGTCCACCCGGGTGCCGAATTCCATGGCGCCCAGCGCGAAGGGCACCGCCTCGCCGCGCTCGCCCCGGTCGTCCGCCGTCGTGCCGGTGGTGGCACCGGCCGGTGTGTTCGCCGTCATGCGAGGACCCTCGCTGCTGGAGTGCACTCCACGTCAAGTGGGGGCCCGTGCGCGGGTGCCGCGGGCGGGGAGGGGCGGAGCCCCGGCCCCGGGGTCCGGCTGCGGCGTGCCGAGGGCGCCGGACGCGGTGCCGGTCGCCGGGCGGGTGTTAGCGGCGCGCGGCCCGCCGCCGGTCGCCCCGCCGGGGCGGGAGCCGGAGCGGGCGCGGGACACCGGACCGGGCGCGCCCGGCCGGACGCCCTCAGCGTCCCGCCGCCTCCTGCTCCCGCAGGCACGCCCACGCCCGCGCCGTGGTATCCGGGCACAGCAGCACGTCGGCGGCCGTGCACGCCAGCGCCTGCGCCGACGCCAGCATGGCCCGCCGGCCCCGCTCGCCCGCCGCGGCCCGCGCGAACTCGGGGGTGTGGTCGGACCCGTCCGGGTCGGCGATGGCCACGAACGGGTGGATCGCCGGGACCCGGGCGCTGACGTCGCCGATGTCGGAGGAGCCGAGGAACACGCCGGGCTCGGGCTCGGTCACCCGGATGCCCGCCCGGTCCAGGTGGCGGGCGAACAGGCCGGCCAGCACCTCGTTGCCGCGGAAGTGGCGGTAGCCCGCGGTGGCCCGGGTGACCTCCGCCCTGGTGCCGGTGGCGCGCGCGGTGCCCTCGGCGGCGGCCGTCAGCTCCGCCACCAGTCGCTCGCGGGCCGCCGTGGTGGCCGCCCGCACCCCGAACAGGCCCTCGGCGCGGTCGGGGACGATGTTGGTCGCCTTCCCGCCGTCGGTGACGATGCCCTGGATGTGCGAGCCGGGCGGCAGCCGCCGGTGCAGCACGTTCAGCGTGGTGAAGAGCTGCACCAGCGCGGCCAGCGCGTCCACGCCCTCGGTCGGGTTGCCGGTCGGGTGCGCGGAGCGCCCGTGGAAGGCCACCCGGATCTGCACCTGCGCGGTCAGCGGCGCCCACGACCAGTCGTGCACGCCCGGGTGGAACATCAGCGCCGCGTCCGCGCCGTCGAAGACGCCGGCCTCCGCCAGCGCGACCTTGCCGCCGCCGCCCTCCTCCGCGGGGGTGCCGACGGCCAGCAGCGTGCCGTCGAACCCGCCCGCGTCCAGCGCGGCGCGCACGGCCAGGGCGGCGCCGAGCGAGGCCGCGGCGATCAGGTTGTGCCCGCAGGCGTGGCCGAGTTCCGGCAGCGCGTCGTACTCCAGCAGCAGCGCCACGCACGGCCGCCCGCCCCGGCCCGCCCGCGCGGTGAACGCGGTGGGCAGCCCCGCGGTCCCCCGCTCCACCGCGAACCCGGCGGTCTCCAGCTCCCCGGTCAGCAGCGCCGCGGCGTGTTCCTCCCGGTAGGCGAGCTCCGGGTTGCGGTGCAGGTCGAGGGCGACCTCCCACAGGCGGTCCGCGCGCGCGGCCACCTCCCGGCGGATCCGCTCGTACCCGGCGTCGTCCGGTTCCGGCATGCCTGCTCTCCCTTCGCACGGCTCCTGTGCGAGGGGCTACCCCGGGCGGCCCGGCGCACTCCGGCGCCCGGGCCGCCCGGGGCGGGGCGGGTCAGCGGTCCAGGTCGCGGTAGCGGCGCACGGACAGCGGGAAGAACACCGCGACCAGCAGGGCGGGCCAGACCAGGGCCATCTCCACGGCGTGAGCGGCGATCCAGGAGTCACCGCCCGCGCCGGGGTTGCCGAACAGCTCGCGGGCGGCCGCCACCGTGGACGACATCGGGTTCCACTCGGCGACCGCGCCCAGCCAGGCGGGCATGTCGTCGGCGGCGGTGAACGCGTTGGACAGGAACCCGACCGGCCACACCAGGATCTGCACCGCCACCAGCGCCTCGGGGTTGCGCATCACCAGGCCGAGGTACACCCCGACCCACAGCAGCGCGAACCGCAGCAGCAGGAGCAGCCCGAACGCGGCCAGCGCCCGGCCGGCGCCCTCGTGCCACCGCCAGCCGACCGCGAGCCCGCACAGCGCCATCGCGGTCAGGCCGAGCAGGGAGTTGAGCATGTCGGCCGC
Organism: Streptomyces capparidis; assembly: GCF_054782095.1. NCBI lineage: Bacteria > Bacillati > Actinomycetota > Actinomycetes > Kitasatosporales > Streptomycetaceae > Streptomyces > Streptomyces capparidis. Next base: position 26,159 of record NZ_BAAGTD010000036.1, read on the forward strand.
GGCCCGGCCGCCGACCACGGCGGAGTCGGCCATCGGCATGGAGCGGAACCGGTCGGTGACGCCCTTGGAGGCGTCGTTCGCCATCGCCGCGAACGTGGTCTCCACGCCGAACAGCATGGTCATCGCGAACATGCCGGGGAGCAGGAACTCCCGGTAGTCGCCCCCTCCGGGGACGGACATGCTGCCGCCGAAGAGGTACCCGAACATCAGCACCATCATGATCGGGAACAGCAGGGTGATGGCGATCTGCCCCGGTGTGCGCGCCCAGTGGGCGAGTTCGCGGCGGGTGAGGGTCACGGTGTCCACGACCGCCCAGCGCAGCCGGGCGGCCCCGGCCGCGGGGGAAGGGATCTGCTGGAGGGTCACGCGGGGCTGCCTTCCTTCCGCCGGTCCTGGCCGGTCAGGCGCAGGAACACCTCGTCGAGGGTGGGGCGGCGCAGCGCGATGTCCTCCACCGCGACGCCCCGGTCGTGCAGGGCGCGGACCAGTTCGGTCAGCGCGCCCACCCGGTCCCGGACCGGGGCGCTGACGCTGCGCAGGTCCGGGTCGGTCTCGGGCTCGGCGCCCGCCGCCGCGCGGACCAGGCCGGCCGCCGCAGGCAGGTCGGCCGCGTCCCGCAGGACGACGGTGATCCGGTCGCCGCCGATCAGGGACTTCAGCCGGTCCGGGGTGCCCTCGGTGATCACCCGGCCGGACTCGACGACGGAGATCCGGTCGGCGAGCTGGTCGGCCTCGTCCAGGTACTGGGTGGTGAGCAGCACGGTGGTGCCCGCCCCGGCCAGCGAGCGCACGGCCTCCCAGACCTCGTTGCGGCTCCTCGGGTCGAGCCCGGTGGTGGGCTCGTCGAGGAAGAGCACGGACGGGGCGAGGATCATCCCGGCGGCGAGGTCCAGGCGGCGCCGCATGCCGCCCGAGTACCGGGCGACCGGCTTGTCGCCGGTGCCGGCCAGGTCGAACCGCTCCAGCAGCTCGGCGGCGCGGCGCACGGCGTCCGGCCCCGGCAGGTGGTGCAGGCGGGCGAACAGCTCCAGGTTCTGCCGTCCGCTGAGCACCTCGTCCACCGCCGTGTGCTGGCCCACCAGGCCGATCCGGTGGCGCACGAGGCGCGGTTCGCGGGCGATGTCGTGCCCGGCGACCTCGGCGCGCCCGCCGTCGGGCCGCAGCAGGGTGGCGAGGATCCGCACCGCGGTGGTCTTGCCGGCGCCGTTCGCCCCGAGCAGGCCGTGCACCGTGCCCGGGGGCACGGCCAGGTCGAAGCCCCGCAGGGCCTCGTGGTCGCCGTACCGCTTGCGCAGCCCTTCGGCGAGGACCGCGTGGTCGGTCGAGCCCATCACTCTCCAAACTATTTACGGTGTACAGAGTTGCTGGCGAGTAATACCGTACACCGTAAAGAGTTTCTGCGCGAGTCCGTTCCGCGGACGGCGGCGCCACCCCCGCCCGCGGGCGGCGGCGCGGTACGGCACAGTGGGCGGAGCGCGACCGAGACGGGCGAGGAGAGGCAGTGGCGACGGAGTACAGCGGGGGCGGGGACCCCAGGCGCAGCATGGAGCTGCTGTGGCGGACCGGGGAGCCGCCGCGGCGCGGCCCCAAGCCCAAGCTCACGGTGGACGGGATCGTGCGGGCGGCGCTCGCCGTCGCCGACGCCGAGGGGCTCGCGGCGCTGACCATGCGCCGGGTCGCCGAGGAGCTCGGGGTGACCGCCATGTCCCTGTACACGTACGTGCCGGGCAAGGCCGAGCTGCTCGACGTCATGCTCGACACGCTCTACGGGGGGATGCCGCGCACCCGGCCCCGGGAGGACCACTGGCGGGCCCGCCTGGAGGCCGTCGCCGACGACAACCGCGCGCTGTACGCCCGGCACCCGTGGCTGGCCTCGGTCGCCTCGGTCACCCGGCCGCCGCTGGGCCCGGGCACCCTGGAGAAGTACGAGTACGAGCTGCGCGCGTTCGACGGCCTGGGCCTGGACGACGTGGAGCGCGACGACGCGCTGGCCTTCCTGCTCGGCTTCGTCGCCTCCTGCGCCCGCGCGGACGCCGACGCGAAGGCGTCCCGGCAGGCGACCGGGGTGAGCGACGAGGAGTGGTGGGAGGCGAACGCGCCGCTGCTGGAGCGGGTCTTCGACCCGGAGCGGTACCCCACGGCGGCCCGGGTGGGCGCCGCCGCGGGCCAGGCCCACCAGGCGGCGTACGACCCCGACCACGCCTACACCTTCGGCCTGCGCCGCGTTCTGGACGGCCTTGGGGTGCTGGTGGAGGCCCGCGAGGGGCGACGGGACGGGGCGGGGGAGTAGGGGCGCGCGGGCACCCGCGGGCCCGCCCGGCGCGCCGCGCACCGGGGCCGGGCCGCCCCCGACGCGAACCGCCCCCCGTGGCGGCCCCTCGCCGGGAGGGCGCCGCCGCGGGGGGGGCGGGGAGGCGGGAGCGCGGTTCAGGAGGAGCCGGGCCCGCCCTCGGGGTCGTCGGGCACCGGGCCGCCCAGGCGCTCCAGCTCGTGGCGGAGCGCGTCCAGCTCGGCCCCGCCGGCCATGTGCAGGGTCAGGTCGTCGAGGGTGACCTCGCCCCGGGCCGCGTCCAGCTCCGTCTCGCCGCGGTTGAGCACCACGAAGTGGTCGCCCACCAGGAACGCGTGGTGCGGGTTGTGCGTGATGAACACCACGGCCAGGCCCGCGTCCCGGGCGGCGGCGATGTGCTTGAGCACCACCCCGGACTGCTTGACGCCGAGCGCCGCCGTCGGCTCGTCCAGGATCAGCACCCGCGCCCCGAAGTGGACCGCCCGGGCGATGGCCACGCACTGCCGCTGGCCGCCGGAGAGGGTGCCGATGGGCTGCTCCATGCTGGGCAGGTGGATGCCCATGTCCCGCAGCGCCTTGTCGGCGGTCCGCTTCATGAAGTCGATGTCCAGGCGGCGCAGCGGCCAGACGCCCTTGCTGACCTCGGAGCCGAGGAAGAAGTTGCGCCACACCGGCATCAGCGGCACCACCGCCAGGTCCTGGTAGACCGTGGCGATGCCGCGGTCCAGCGCCTCGCGCGGGGAGCCGAGGCGCACCGGCTCGCCGTCTACCCGGTACTCGCCCTCGTCGTGGCCGTGCAACCCGGAGATGATCTTGATCAGGGTGGACTTGCCCGCGCCGTTGTCGCCCAGCACGCAGGTCACCGAGCCGCGGCGCACGGACAGGCTGATCCCGCTCAGCGCCCGCACATGGCCGTAGCTCTTGCCCACACCGGCGAGCTCCACCACGGGCGCGTCCCCGCCGGGCGGCCCCGGGGGCCGGTTGTCGGACGTTTCGGTTGTCGCGGTCATGCTCCTACCTCCGGGTCGCCTGGCGGCGGACCCACGCGTTGACGAGGGTGGCGAGCAGCAGCGTGGCACCGAGGAAGAACTTGAACCAGTCGGGGTTCCAGTCCGCGTACACGATGCCCTGCGTCGTCATCCCGAAGATGAAGGCGCCGATCGCCGAGCCCACCGCCGAACCGTACCCGCCGGTGAGCAGGCAGCCGCCGATGACCGCCGCGATGATGTACAGGAACTCGTTGCCGACGCCCTCGCCGGACTGCACGGTGTTCAGCGAGAACAGCAGGTGCATGCCGGTGAACCAGGCGCAGAAGCCCACGATCATGAACAGGGCGATCTTGGTGCGCCGCACCGGCACGCCCACCGCGCGGGCGCTCTCGGCCGAGCCGCCCACGGCGAAGATCCAGTTGCCGAACGTGGTGCGCAGCAGCACCCAGGTGGCCACGGCCACGAACAGCAGCCACCACAGGATGGTGATCTTGAAGTCCACGTCGCCGACGCCGATCTCCGAGGCGAAGACCTTCTTCGCCGAGTCGAACCCGTCCATGTCCGAGATGTCCTCGCTGGACACGCTGTCGGTGAGGATCTTGGTGACGGCCAGGTTCAGGCCCTGGAGCATCAGGAACGACGCCAGCGTGATCAGGAAGCTGGGCAGCCCGGTGCGCACCAGCAGATAGCCGTTGGCGGCGCCGACGCCCAGGGCCAGCGCCAGGGCCACCACGACCCCGAGCCACACGTTGGCGGTCATCTCGAAGGCGAACATCGAGGCGGTGAGCGCGGAGGTGGTCACCGCGACACCGGCCGACAGGTCGAACTCGCCGCCGATCATCAGCAGGGACACGGCCACCGCCATGATCCCGATGGTCGAGCTGGCGTACAGCACGTTGGCCAGCGAGTTGGTGCCGCGGAACGGCTCGGCCACCACGAAGAAGAACGCGAAGACGAGCACGGCGCCGACGAGCGAGCCGACCTCCGGCCGGCCGAGGAAGGCGCGCAGCAGCGAACGCCGGGCGTCCGTGCCGGCCTTGTCGGCGGGGGGTGCGGAGGGCGGGGTCACCGCGGGGACGGTGGCGTTGCTCATGCGGTCACCGGGTGCCCTTCTCGGCGAACTCCGCGATCTCGCCGATGTTGTCCTTGGTGATGAACGCGGGGCCCGTCAGCACCGGCTGGGCGCCGCCGCCGCTGTAGTTGCCGTTGGTCTCGAACAGCCACGCCGCGTCCACCGCCAGGTACCCCTGGAGCCAGGGCTGCTGGTCGACGGCGAACTGCACCTCGCCGGACTCGATCGCGCCGACCAACTGCTTGTTGGTGTCGAACGTCGCCACCTTCGCGTCGCTGCCCGCGTCGTCCACCGCGTCCACGGAGGCCAGCGCGAACGGGGCGCCGAGGGTGACCACGTAGTCGATGCCGGAGGCCTGCTTGAGCTTGGCGTTGACCGTGGACTTCACTGACGGCATGTCGGCGCCGTTGACGTACAGGTTCTCCGTCTCGCCCCGGAAGGTCTTCTTCAGGCCCGCGCAGCGCGCCTCGAGCGCCACGCTGCCCTGCTCGTGGATCACGCAGACCGCGTGCTTGGCGCCGACCTCGTTGAGCTTCTCGCCGAACTTCTCGCCCGCGATGGTCTCGTCCTGCCCGAAGAACTCCAGCATGCCCAGTTCCTGCCACTGGTCCAGGCCCGCGTTGACGCCGATCACCGGGATGCCCGCCTCGCGCGCCTTGGCGACCACCGGCTTCATCGCGTCCGGCTTGGACGCGGTCACCACGATGGCGTCCACCTTCTGGTCGACGGCGTTCTGCACGAGGTTGGCCTGGTCGTTGGCGTTGGGGCTGCTGGAGTAGACGAGCTTGATGTTGTCCTTCCTGGCCGCGGCCTCGCCGCCGCTGCGGACCATGTCCCAGAAGGTGTCACCCGGGGCGGCGTGCGTGACCATCGCCACCTCCATCCGGGGGGTGTCCGCGACCTTGCCGCCGGCCTCGGAGTCCGTGCGCTCCTGGGCCTTCTTGCCGCCGTCGCTGCTGCATCCCGCGGCGAGCAGGGCCCCGGCGGCGACGAGCGCGGCGAGGGCGGTGGCACGGCGGGTTCTGTTGCCTCGGTGCATCTTCTGACGCCTATCTGTCCACGACTGTATGTACATGCTTGTGTGGGTTTGGGCGGCATGCCTGTTGGCCGGAAGGCTAGAGCGCTCTGCTAGCGCGCTCTAGTGCCCGGTACTGTGCTGTAGGTCACAACGGATGTCAATAGCGTATGAACAGACGCTGGAGGGCCTGTGTACGAGCGTGACCCGGGACAGGGCGGGGAGAGGGGGCCCGCCGACGCCGCGGGGCGCGGCCGCCGGCCCACCATGGCGGACGTGGCCGCCCGCGTCGGCGTCTCGCGGGCCCTGGTGTCGATCGTGATGCGCGGTCAGCCCGGCGCCAGCCGCGAGACCAGGCGGAAGGTGCTGCGGGCCGCGGAGGAGCTGGGCTACCGGCCCGACAGCGTCGCCCGCGTCCTGGCCAGCAGCCGCAGCCGGGTCCTCGGCGTGATGCTGACCGTGCGCAACCCCTTCCACGCGGACCTGGTCGAGGGCATGTACCCGGTCGCCGAGCGGCTCGGCTACGACCTGCTGCTCAGCGCCAGCGCCCCCACCAGGGACGAGCGCAAGGCCGTGGACGCGCTGCTCGGCCACCGCTGCGAGGCGCTGGTCCTGCTCGGCCCGACCGCCCCCGCCCGCCACCTGGCCGAACTCGGCGGGCGCACCCCCGTGGTGGTGGTCGGCCGCAGGCTGCCCGGCGCCGGCCTGGACACCGTGCACACCGCCGAGGCCAAGGGCGTGCGCCAGGCCATCGACCTCCTGGTGGCGCTCGGCCACCGGGACATCGCGCACGTGGACGGCGGCGACGGCGCGGGCTCGGCGGAGCGCCGCCGCGCCTACCGCAGGGCGATGCGCGGCCACGGGCTGGCCGACTTCACCCGGGTGCTGCCCGGCGACCAGACCGAGGACTGCGGGGTCGGGGCGGCGCGGGCCCTGCTGGAGTCCGGCCCGCTGCCCACCGCCGTCCTGGCCGGCAACGACCGCTGCGCGGTGGGGCTGCTCGACGCCCTCAACCGGCGCGGCGTGGACGTGCCCGGCGACGTCTCGGTGGTCGGCTACGACGACAACCACATCGCGCACCTGGCGCACATCGACCTGAGCACGGTCCGCCAGGACGCGCAGCGCACCGCGGAGCTGGCGGTGCGGACCGCCGTCGAGCGCCTGGAGGAGCCGGGGCGGGCCCCCAGGGAGCTGGTGCTCGACCCGAAGCTGGTGGTGCGCGGCACCACGGCCCCGCCCCGCGGCGCGGCGCTGCCCCGGCCGCGCGGGGCGGAGGAGGGCGGCGCGGTGCCCGCCCGGTGAGCGGCCCGCCCCGGCGCGCCCGGCCGCCGTTGCGGCCCCCGCGGGGGTTACCGGGCGGTATTGACCGGCCGTCAGTCCTGGGTGACCGTAATGCCCATGACGATCTCGAGAGGACGTGTGTCCGCCTCCGCGGTGCCCGCGGTGGTGCTCGGCCTCCTCGCCTCCCTCACCCTGTGGGGGGCGCCGGCGGCACCCGCGGCGTCCGCGCCGCTGTGGTTCGACGGCCCGGCGGCGGCAGAGGCCAACGTGACCGGCGACAGGTTCACCGACGGGCACGGCCGCGAGGTCGTCCTGCGCGGGTTCAACGTCTCCGGCGAGGTGAAGCTGGACGAGAACAAGGGGTTGCCGTTCGCCTCCACCGCCGACGCCCGCCTGTCCGCCGAGGCGCTGCGCGAACTCGGCGGGGCGAACACCGTGCGGTTCCTGCTCTCCTGGGCCTACGCGGAGCCCGCGCCGGGACAACCGGACGGCGAGTACCTGCGGAAGGTCACCGACCAGATGCGGGTGTTCCTCGACGCCGGGTTCCGGGTGCTGCCCGACTTCCACCAGGACCTGTACTCCCGCCACCTCTTCCACAAGGACAGTTGGTACACCGGCGACGGCGCGCCGAAGTGGGCCGTGGACGCGGCCGGCTACCCGCGGGAGGACTGCGGCGCCTGTGTGCACTGGGGCCAGAACATGACCCAGAACCAGGCCGTCAAGCAGGCCAAGCGGGACTTCTGGCGCAACCGGGTGCTGAACACCTCCGCCGGGCCCGTCGGCGTCCAGGACGCCTTCCTGGCCACCGCCGAGAAGACCATGGCCCACCTGCGGCAGAACCTGACGGCCGGCCAGTTCTCCGGCGTCGTCGGCCTGGACGTCAACGAGCCCTACGCGGGCGAGTTCACCGAGGGGCAGAACAGCCGCACCTGGGAGCGGGACCTGCTGTTCCCCTTCTACGAGCGACTGCGCGCGCGCATGGACCGCGCCGGCTGGCAGGACAAGCCGATGTACGCCGAGCCCAACGTGTTCTGGAACGGCAACATCGACCTGCTCCGGCAGGAGGGCGGCTTCCTCGACGAGCGCGACCTCGGCCCCGACTACGTCTTCAACGCCCACTTCTACGACCAGAAGGCCCAGTCCGGCGTCCTGATGCCCGGCAAGGCGGGCGACGGCCAGTACGCTGCCGACTTCGAGAAGCTGCGCGAGCGCGCCGCGACCCTGCGCACGGCGAGCGTGCTCACCGAGTTCGGCCACCCCCTGACCGGCTACACCTCCGACAAGGCGCCCAGCGTCGGCAAGGCCATGTACCAGGCGCTGGACTCCCGGCTGCCCGGCGCGCGGTGGTGGGAGCAGGCGGCCGGGTCCGGCCCGGTGCTGTCCGCCACCCAGTGGCAGTGGGACATCTACAGCGGCCGCCACCACGAGCTGATGAACGGCAACCCGGAGAAGGTGCTCACCGAGGCCGACGCCTGGAACGGCGAGGACTTCTCCTCCGTCCGGCTGAACGACTCCGGCGCCCCCGAGCTGCGCCAGGACGCACGCCTGATCGACCGCCTCTACCCGTCCGCGGTCGCCGGGCGCACCCTCGCCTTCACCTACGAGGACCGCTCCCGCGACGGCGGCACCACCATGACCTGGAACCGGGTGCCGTCCACCCTGCCGAACGTCGCCAAGCTGGTCGGCTCCGGGCAGTACGGCGTGCTGGTGTGGCGCGCGGCCGACACCGCGGGCGCCCCCACCGAGCTGCACCTGCCCCGCTCCTTCGACCCCGCCCGCACCACGGTGGTCTCCGACCTCGCCACCGTGACCGGCCTGCCCGCCTACACCGGCGGCCAGGCCGTGGCGACGGCCCCCGAGCCGGGCGGCACGGACGCCGACCGCCTGCTGCTCACCGCCCCCGCGGGCGCGGGCGCGGTGCACTACGCGCTGGTCGCGGACGGCACCGCGGCGCCGACCGCCGAGGTGCGGGCCGCCGCGAAGCAGGAGCTCGACCGGTGGGCCGCCGCCACCTTCCGGTGACACCCGCCCGCTGAGCCGGACCCGGCCCGGCGGCACGGCCGGCGACCGCCCGGGCGACCCCGCCCGGGCGGACGCGGACCGCGCCGCCGCGGCAGGCTACGACCGGCCCTCCCACCCCTCGCCCCAGCGGCGGGCGGGAGGCCGGTCGTCCGCCCCGGCGTGCCCCGCGTCCCGGCGCCTGGCGCGGAACTCCTGCGGGCTCGCCCCGAACGCCCCCCGGAAGACCCGGCTGAAGTGCGCCGGGTTGAAGAACCCCCAGTGCGCCGCGATGGAGTGGATCGGCTCCTCGCCCAGCCGCGGGTCCGCCAGGTCCTGGCGGCAGCGCTCCAGCCGGCGCTGGCGGATCCAGCCCGACACCGTCCACTCCTGGTCGTGGAAGAGCCGGTGCAGGGTGCGCGTGGAGACGTGGTGCGCCGCCGCGATCGCCGCGGGCGTCAGCTCCGGGTCGTCCAGGTGCTCGTCCACGTACGCCCGGATCCGCGCCATCAGGGTGGGCTCCACGGCCTCGCGCGGCAGCGCGGCGGGCGCCTCCAGTTGGTGGGACAGCAGCGAGGCGAGCAGGTCGAGGACCACGTTGCCCAGCCGCGCCGCCTCCCGCGGCCCGTACTCGTCCCGCCCCGCGTCCGCCACCAGCCGGTTGAGCATCCCCATCAGCAGCGCCCCGATCCCGCCGCCGCCCGGCAGCGGGGTGCCGGTGACCCGCTCCACCTGCCGCCGGGACAGCGGCAGCAGGTCGCGGGGGAACAGCACGGTCAGGTGCCGCAGGGCGCCGCACTCGGCGTACGACGTCGCCCGGAACGGCCGCGACACGTCGTACACCGCCAGCTCCAGCGGGCGCAGCCGGCTCTCGTACCGGTCCCGGACGAAGGTGTGCCGCCCGTGCAGCACCGCCTTGAGGACGAGGAACTCCCGGCCCGGCGGGTCGCCGCGGTCGGCCGGGCGCCGCACCTCGCACGAGGCCGCCGCCACCGACAGGATCTGCACGGCCCCGAACTCGGCGTGCACCGCCTCGACCGGGAAGGACCGCGACGGGGCGCTGCGCACCACCAGCGGCACCGGCAGCGTCGCCAGCAGGCGCTGCCACCGCGCCCGCCGGTCGCCCTCCGGTTCGGTGTCCTCCTGGTGCGGGTCCCGCCCCGGGGCCGTGCCCGGGCACGGCCGCTCCCCGCAGGTCTTCACCACCTGTCTCCCCCCGGATCGGCTCGGTGTGCCCCCGCGCTCGCGCGCGGAAAGGGCGTGTGCATCCGATTACAGCTCTCCGCTGGTCGGGACAAAAGCCCGCGGGTGCCCCCGGTGCCGGGCCGCCGCCGGGTAACGACCCGTTTGCGCAGGTACGGACGGCCCGCAGGTGTGAAATGCCGCCTTCGGGTTACACGTGCAGCAGGCTCCCCACCCGGCGGCCGCGCGGCCGCGTCCGGGGAGCCGTGCCACGAGGACCTTGAAACACGGGGCGGGAGGGCCGCTAGATGTCGTTGTTGCCGGGGCTTCGGGTGCCGACGCCGGGCCTGGGTGCGCTGTACGGCGGGGTGACCGCGGGCGTGCGGGGAGCGGCGGGGCTCGCCGGGCGTCTGGTGGGGGTGGGGCCGCGTGCTGTGTGGTCCCGCCCGGGGCGGTGCCACATCGCGGTCAACGGGCTGCACGGGCCGGGCGCGGAGCGGATCGTGCGGCGCGTGGAGCGGGTCCTGGAGGGGCACCCCGGTGTGCTGTGGGCGCGCGTCAACGGCCCTTCGGCGCGGGTCGTCGTCGCCCTGGCGTCCCCGCCCCCGCCCGTGGAGGAGCTGGTCGCGCTGGTGGAGCGGGCCGAGTCCCGCGAGATCGTCGAGGAGGACGAGCCGGACCCGGGGGAGTTCTGCGCCGAGCCGCACCACCCGTGCGAGGGCCCCAAGACCCGGCAGTCCGTCTCCGGCCTCGCCGCCGACCTGGTGGGCCTGGGCATGAGCACCCTCGGCAGGATCTCCCCGTGGGCGCCGCTGCCCGCCGAGGTGCCGGCCGTCATCGGCGCCCTCCAGCACCACCCCAAGCTGCGCGGCCTGGCCACCAGGAGCCTCCAGGGGCCCGAGCACGCCGAGTCGCTGCTGCCCGTGGTCACCGCGCTCGCCCAGGGCGCGGCCACCCGCAGCGGCGGCATCGTGCTCGACGTGGCGGAGCGCGTCGCCCAGTGGCGTGAGGCGGAGGCGCACCGGCAGGCGTGGGACGAGGCCGAGCCGCGGCTGATCCGCTCCGCCGAGGACGCGGCCGCCGAACTGCTGGTCGTGGAGCGCCCGGGGCCCGCGCCGAAGGACTCGGCGGAGGAGTACGCCGAGAAGGCCATGGGGGTCGGCGCGCTGGTGGGCGCGGCGGCCGTCCCGTTCGTGGGCCCGCGCCGCGGACTGGCCACCGCCCTGGCGAGCGTGCCGAAGGCGCCGGAGGCCGGGCGGGAGGGCTTCGCCACGGCGCTGGGCCGCTATCTGGCGCTGCGCGGCACCGTCGCCATGGACCGCGGGGTGCTGCGCCGGCTCGGGCAGATGAACACCCTGGTGCTGGACGAGGACGCGCTGCGCAGCGACCGCCTGGAGCCCGCCGACTTGGAGCTGGTCGGCCGCGCCGACCCCGGGCGCACCGCGGAGCGGCTGTTCTCCCTGTTCGACGGGTCCCGGCCGGACCAGGTGGCGCGCGACGACGACGGCTGGGCCGTCGGCCCGCTGGACCGGCTGGGGCTCAACGGCTCCGCGGGCCGGCGGGCCGCCGAGCGGCTGCGCGGCTCCGGGTGCGCGGCCGTGCTGGGCATCGCCAAGGGCGACCGGCTGCACGGCGTGGCGGGCCTGGCCGTGCAGACCCTGCCCGGCGCCGACGCGGTCGCCGCCGCCGCCCGCCGCGCCGGGATCCGCGTGGTCCTGGCCAGCGACGCGCCCGAACCCGCCTTCGACTTCGCCGACGCGGTGGTGCCCACCGGCGGCCGCCTGGTCGCGTCGGTGCGCGAACTCCAGGCCGACGGCGCCGTGGTGCTGCTGGTGTCCGGCAACCGCAGGGGCCTGGGCGCCGCGGACTGCGGCGTCGGGCTGCACCGCGACGGCGAGCCGCCCGCCTGGGGCGCCCACCTGCTGGTCGGCTCCGACCTGGAGGCCGTGCGGCTGATCGTGGACGCGGTCGGGGTGGCGGCCCGGGTGGACCGGGACGCCACCATGCTGGCCGCGGGCGGCAGCGGCGTCGGTGCCATCGCCGCGGTCCAGGCCCCGCCCGCCCAGGCCACCGGACGCGGCGCCGCCGCCACCAACACCGCGGCGTCCTTCGCGTTCGCCCTGGGCCTGTGGCGGGCCAGGCAACTGCTCTCCCGGCCCGCCGAGACCCACGAGCGGGCCGCGCCCTGGCACCTGATCCCGGCCGACCGGGTGCTGGAGCGGCTGCGCACCGCGACCGAGGGCCTCAGCGAGAAGGAGGCGGCCGAGCGGGCCGCCCACGCCGGCACGGACGAGGGGCCGGAGCGGATCGGCCTGGCCGCCGCGTTCGTGGAGGAGCTGGCCAACCCGCTCACCCCGGTGCTCGCCGCGGGCGCGGCGCTGGCCGCCGCGGTGGGCTCGCGCACCGACGCCGGCATGGTCGCCGCGATCACCGGCACCTCCGCGCTGGTCGGCGGCGTGCAGCGGGTGCGCACCGAGCGCGCCCTGGCCGAGCTGTTCGCCCGCTCCGCGATCGGCGCCCGGGTGCGCCGCGACGGTGAGGAGCGCGTGGTGCCCGCGGGCGACCTGGTGCCCGGCGACATCGTGCTGCTGCGCGGCGGTGAGGTGGTGCCCGCCGACTGCCGGGTGCTGGAGGCCAACGGCCTGGAGGTGGACGAGTCCTCGCTGACCGGCGAGTCCCTGCCCGTCGCCAAGGACCCGGCGCCCGTGGTCGCCGCCCAGGTCGCCGACCGCACCTCGATGCTGTACGAGGGCACCACCGTGGCCGCGGGCGACACCGTCGCCGTGGTGGTGGCCACCGGCCCCGACACCGAGGTCGGCCGCGGCCTGGCCACCGCCCGCCAGGCCGCGCCGTCGGTGGGCGCCGAGGCCCGGCTGAACTCGCTGACCCGCACCAGCCTGCCGGTCGCCATCGGCTCGGCCGCGGCCGTCATCGGCTCGGGACTGCTGCGCGGGCACCGCCTGGCCGACACCCTGTCCTCCGCGGTGAACCTCGCCGTGGCCTCCGTCCCCGAGGGGCTGCCGTTCGTGGTCAACGCCGCCCAGTTGGCCGCGTCCCGGCGGCTGGCCGAGCACGGCGCGCTGGTGCGCAACCCCCGCACCATCGAGGCGCTGGGCCGCGCCGACGTGCTGTGCTTCGACAAGACCGGCACCCTCACCGAGGGCGACCTGCGGCTCACCTCCGTGCACGACGGGGAGCGCGACATCCCCGTGGACGAGCTCGACGACCGCGGCCGCGCCGTGCTGGCCGCCGCGCTGCGCGCCACCCCGCCCGACCGCGACTCCGAGCCGATGGAGCACCACACCGACCGCGCCGTCGTCGCCGGGGCCCGCCGCGCCCGCGTCGGGGTGCGCCGGGGCGCCGGGACGTGGAAGCGGGTGGACTCCCTGCCGTTCGAGCCGTCCCGCGCCTACCACGCCACCGTGGGCAGCTCCTCCCGCGGCGTCCTGCTCAGCGTCAAGGGCGCCCCGGAGAACGTGCTCGCCCGCTGCCGCACCCGCATGGACGGCGGCGAGCGCCGCGAGCTGGACAAGGCGGGCCGGAAGGCGCTGGCCGCCACCGCGGACGAGCTCGCGGGCGCCGGGCGGCGGGTGCTGGCCGTCGCCGAGCGCGCCATGGAGGAGGGGGAGCGGCTCGACGACGACTCCGTGGACGGGCTGACCTTCCTCGGCTTCGTCGCCCTGTCCGACCCGGTGCGCGACAGCGCGGCCCCGGCGATCGCCCGGCTGCGGGAGGCCGGAGTGCAGACGATCATGCTCACCGGCGACCACCCCGCCACCGCCGACGCCATCGCCGCCACCATCAACGACGAGCAGCACCACAAGGTGTGCACCGGCGCCGACCTGGACCGGATGAGCGAGGAGGAGCTGGAGAAGGTCCTGCCCGAGGTGGACGTCATCGCCCGGTGCAGCCCGCACCACAAGGTCCGCATCGTGCAGGCGTACCAGCGGCTCGGCCGGGTGGTGGCGATGACCGGCGACGGCGCCAACGACGCCCCCGCGATCCGGCTCGCCGACGTCGGGATCGCCCTCGGCAGGCGCGGCACCCCTGCCGCCACCGCCGCCGCCGACCTCGTCGTCACCGACGACCGCCTGGAGACCATCATCTCCGCGCTCATGGAGGGCCGCGCCATGTGGACCTCCGTGCGGGCGGCGCTGGCCATCCTGGTCGGCGGCAACCTGGGCGAGGTCTCCTTCAGCGTGCTGGCCGCCGCGCTCACCGGCACCTCGCCGCTGAACGCCCGGCAGATCATGCTGGTCAACCTGCTCACCGACCTCGCGCCCGCGCTGGCCATCGCCACCCGCGAGCCCACCACGGAGGCGGGGGAGCGGCTGCTCCAGGAGGGCCCGGACCGCTCCCTGGGCAACGCCCTGACCACCGAGCTGCTGCTGCGCGCCGCCGTCACCACCTCGGGCGCCTCCCTTGCCTGGGGCGCGGCGCGGCTGACCGGCAGGTCGCGGCGGGCGAGCACCGTGTCGCTCGCGGCGCTGGTCGGCACGCAGTTGGCGCAGACCCTCACCACCGGCGGTCTGGACCGCAACGTGCTCATCGCCAGTGTGGGCTCGGCCGCCGCCCTGGCCGGGATCATCCAGACGCCCGGGCTCAGCCAGTTCTTCGGCTGCACCCCGCTCGGCCCGGTCGGCTGGGGCATCGCGGTCGGCTCGGTGGCGGGCGCCACGGCGCTCAACACCGTGCTGACCCCGGTGGTGCGGCGGCTGGCGCCGCTGCTGCCCGCGGCGACCCCGGAGCCGGACGGCGGCGCCTGATCAGGACGGGGGCGGCGGCGCGCCCGCGGCGAGGGCCCGCCCGCCGCCCCGGGCGCCGTCGGCGTCCGCCGAGCCGGAGGCGGACGGGACCTGCGAGCCGGACGGCGACCGCGAGGTGGAGGTGGAAGGGGACGCCGGCGAGCCGGACTCCCCCAGCGACGCGGACGGGTCCGGCGAGCCGGACGACTCCGGCGCGGACGGCGACCACGATCCGGACGGCGACCGGGAGCCCGACGGCGACCATGATCCCGACGGCGACCGGGAGCCCGAGGACGGCGACGCGCCCGGCAGGGCCACCGCCTCCGCCAGCGCCCGCAGCCCGTCCCCGCCGCCGGCCCGCAGCAGCGTCCCCTCGTCGCTGGCCTCCGCGTACACCGCCCTGCCGTCCCCGGCCGGGCGCACCCACCGGGTGGCGGTGGCGGCCACCTTGCCCGCGGGCTCCGCCACGCCCACCGCCACCCACCCGCCGCCGCCGTCCCGGAGGCCGTAGCGCACCGCCACGCCCTGGGCGCCGCCCGCCGCCCCGTAGGAGGTGACCGTGCCGACCGGGCGGCCGAACCGGCCCGGCAGGGACGGCTCGACGGTGAACGGCACCTCCACCCGCGCCTCCGGCCGGTGCGCCACGTCCCCGGCCACCGCGCGCGCCAGCTCCCGGTCCCCGCCCGTGAGCGCCAGCACGCCCCACGCGCCGCCGCGCCACTCCCAGGCCAGCCGCACCTCCCCGGCCGCGGCCGGGGCCAGCCAGCGGGCCCGGTGCCCGGCCACGTCGGGCGCCGCCCGCACCGAGGCGCCGGCCGGGGCGGGCAGCCTGCCCGGCGCGTGCATCGTCACCACGGCCGCGGGCCCGCCGCCGGGCGCCGCCAGGCGGATCCGCTGCGACCAGCGGCCCGTCTCGTAGGAGTCCACGGCGAGCCCGGCGGCCGGCGACACCGCGAACTCCTGCCGCAGCACGTCGAACCCGCCGTCCCCGGGCCCGGCCGGGCGCGGCTGCGCCCCGGACACCATCCGCCCGAGCAGCGCCGCCGCCACCACAACCAGCGCCACCGCGCACACCGCCCCGGCCGCCGCCGCGGCCCGCCGCGCCCGCGCCCTGCGCCGCCCGGAGGCGATCGCCCGGGCCACGTCCACCCCGCCGGCCCCCTCGCCGGGCAGGTCGCCGTCCCCGGCCGCCCGCAGCGGCGCCAGCAGGCGGGCGGCCTCCCGGTCGTCCCCCTCGTCCGCGCTCCTTCGCATCCCGCTACTCCTTCGTCACGGCGGTGGTGGCCGGTTCGCCCAGCAGCGCCCGCAGCTTCGCCAGGCCCCGGGCGGTCTGGCTCTTGACGTTGCCCGGTGAGCAGCCCAGGGTCGCGGCGACCTCCGCCACCGACAGGTCGCACAGGAAGCGCAGCACCAGCACGGCCCGCTGCCGGGGCGGCACCCGGGACAGCGCGGAGTGCACCACGGCGCGGGTCTCCACGTCGGGGCCCGGCGCCGCGGGCGGGTCCGGGGTGTCCCGGGGCGCACCGGTGAGGCGGACCCGGGCCCAGGCCAGGCGCTGCTCGCTGAGGAAGCAGCGCACCAGGATCTGCCGCACGTACCGGTCCGTGTCGTCCGCCGCCCTGGCCCGCCGCCAGTGCACGAACAGGCGGGTGACGGCGGTCTGCACCACGTCGTCGGCCCGGTGCTCGTCCTTGCACAGCAGCACGGCGAGCCTGCGCAGCTCGGGCAGGCGCGCGGTGACGTAGGCGGTGAACTCCTCCTCGTCGCGCGCCGCTCTCACCCGCCCCCTCCCCGTCCGCGGACGCGGCGTGCGGAGGGCGGGCGGCGCCGGGGCCGGCGGCCGGTCACGGGGGCGCCGTCCGCGACGAACCCGCCACGTCCCACACCCACAGCCCCCCGACGTCCTCGCCGGGCCCGAGGAGCCGCTCCACCGTCTCGTGCAGCTCGGTGCGGCGCGGGTGCGGGCCGAGCACCACCGCGTCCGCGCGCCAGTGCGCGAGGTCCGCGCGGGCCTCCCGGCGCTGCCTCGCGGTGACGCGGGGCACCCGGCCGGTGTCGGCGACGTCGTGCAGCAGCTCGGAGGTCGGCCGCCGCAGCGCCCCGTAGGCGCCCTCCCGGGTGCCGCCCCACGGGCCGACGAAGTAGCCCTCGGGCAGGTTGAACCCGAAGTCGGCCGCCACCTGCGCGTGCAGCGCCGTGGCGTCGCCCGTGCCCGGCGGCGGCACCGGCACCAGGGTGCGGCCCGGCCTGACGTGGTCCCGCCACAGCCCCTCGGCGTAGAACGGGTGGGTGGGCAGCCGGTCGGCCGCGGTCAGCGGGGTCGGGGCGACGGCGCCCAGCGCCAGGGCGCCCGCCACCACGCCGCACAGCAGCGGGAACGGGGTGTACCGGCCGGGGCCGACCGCGACCCGCGCCCGCTCGGCGGCGAGGGCCAGCAGCACCCCGATGGCCGGGACGCAGATCATCGTCATCCGCGACTCCAGCACCGACTCGAACAGCGGCAGCCTCGCGAACAGCCACCACGGCCCGGGGACGCCCGTGCGCTCGCCGTCCACGACGATCTCCGGGCCGAGCGACAGCAGGGCGGCGGCGAGCACCACCAGGCCCAGCGCCCGGGCCAGGACGACGCGCCGCAGCCACACCGCGATCGCCACCAGCAGCACGGCCAGCGGCCAGCCGAAGAACGCGTTCTCCTCCGTGCGGTTCAGCGACAGCCGGGCCGCGGTCTCCTGGTCGCCGGCCACCGACTGCCCGGCGAAGGAGAACAGCGCCAGCACGTCGTTGCCCGCGTGCCCGTGCAGCAGCCGGTCGTAGCTCTGCGGACCGTGGAACTGCCAGGCCAGGGGGTAGGCCACCAGCGGCAGGCAGACGGCGAGCGCCACGCCGAGCCCGGTCAGCAGCGGGCGCGCCGCGGCCCGCGCCCGCTCTGGGCGCAGCAGGCCGAAGGCGGCCAGGAACAGGGTGAGCCCGGTCGCGGTCAGCAGCAGCGGCTCCTCGCCGAGGAAGACCTGGAACGCGGCGAGCAGCCCCAGCACCACCCCGTCGCGGCCGGGCCGCGTGCCCCGGCACAGCCTGATCACCTGCCGGACCAGGAACGGCACGACGAACAGCGCCACGAAGTTCGGGTGCGCGTTGGCGTGCGAGATCATCGGCGGCGCGAACCCGCAGAACGCCCCGCCGAGCGCCGCCGCCGCCCGGGACCCGACCACCTCGGCCGCCAGCACCCGGTACCAGCCGGCGGCGGTCCCGGCGAGCCCGCAGGTGAGCACCAGCGCCCAGGTGAGGCCCGGCCCGCACAGCGCGGTGACGGGCGCGAGCGGCACGGACACCCCGAGCATGACCGTGTTCGCCATGAGGTTCACACCGTCGGGATGGTTCTGCGCGGTGGTGAACAGCGGGTTCTCGCCGTGGGTGACCGCGTGCGCGGTGACCGCGAAGAACCACTCCCACTGGTTCTGGTCCTGCCCGCTGTCCACCAGGTAGCGCGAGCCGGGACCGGCCCACAGGCCCTTCAGCACGAACACGGCGAGCAGCAGGTAGCCCGCGGCGACCGCGAGGTCCCCGGCGCGCCGCCGGGTCGCCCACCGGGCCACGCGCCGCCCGAGCCCCTCCGGCATCCGCCCGGCGGCCCACGCCTTCGCGGCGGCGGCCCGCGCCGCGAACCCCCGCCCGGACGGGTCCCCCGCGGCCCCGCCCGCGCCCCCGGCGTCCTGTGCCGCGCCGTGCTCCCGTACCCGCTGCGCCGGGCCGACCCGGGTCACCGGGAGGCCGCCGGGGCGGCGGGCACCCGGCCCAGCCGCACCCGCAGGGTCTCACCGAGGACCCTGGCGTAGTCCAGCGGACGCACCTTGGAGCCCGGCTGGTGCGCCCAGCGCACCGGCACCTCCGCCACCGTCCAGCCGAGCCGGGTGAACAGCAGCAGGATCTCCACGTCGAAGCCCCACCCGTCGATCCGGGCGAGGGCGAACGCGGCGCGCGCCTTGTCCCCGTCGAACAGCTTGAAGCCGCACTGGGTGTCGTGGATCCCGGGCACCGCCACGGCCTGGATGAACCGGTTCCCGGCCCGGCCGAGCCCGCGGCGCAGCGCCGGCCGCCCGTCCCGCGCCGCGGAGCCGGCCCGGGACCCGATCGCCGCGTCCGCCCCCCGGTCGAGGGCCGCCGCGAGACCGGCCAGCTCCTCGATCGGCGTGGCCTGGTCCGCGTCGCAGAACAGCACCCGGCGGCCCCGCGAGGCCAGCACCCCCAGCCGCACGGCGCTGCCCTTGCCCCGGTTCACCGGGGAGGCGAGCAGCCGGATCCGCGGCTCGCCGCCCGCCGCGGCGCGCACCAGCCGCGCCGTGCCGTCGGTGGACCCGTCGTCCACGACGATGACCTCCCAGCTCGCCGCCGAGGCGGCCAGGTACCGGCCGACGGTCTCCAGGGTCGCCCGCAGCCTGCGTTCCTCGTTGTACGCCGGGATGACGACGGAAAGACCCAGGTCCGCGCGGACGCGGCGGGGGTGCGGCGCGCTCACGCGCGCCGCGAGTGGATCGGACGTTGCGCTCATGCCCCAGTGACCGCGCCGGGAGTCCGACGGGTTGCACGATCTTCGAAAAAATTTTTGATCCGGCGGTCCCCGGCGTGTGAATGCCCCCAAGACCCCTTTTGGGCTGGTGGGTTGACAACATGACGGCCAGTCAGGCAGGGGGTTCCGCCGCCGGGCCGCGCCGGCCGCCGGCACTACGATGCCGCAACATGATCACTCGCAGGGATGACGGCTACGAGCTGTCCACCGACCCCGGCCGCCTGGACATCGGGCTGGTGCACCACTGGCTGTCCACGGACACCTACTGGGCCACCGGCCGCGACCGGGACAGGGTCGAGCGCGCGGCGCGCGCGTCGCTCAACTTCGGGGTGTACGGCGAGGAAGGGCGCCAGGTCGCCTACGCCCGGGTCGTCAGCGACCTGGTGACCTTCGCCTGGCTGTGCGATGTCTACGTGGACCGGGCGCACCGCGGCCGGGGCATCGGCACCTGGCTGGCGACCGCCGTCCGCGACCACCTGGCCCCGCACGGGATCAGGCGGGTGCTGCTGGCCACGGGCGACGCCCACGGGGTCTACGCCAAGGCCGGGTTCGCGCCCCTGGCCGAACCGGAGCAGTGGATGGTGCTCACCCTCACACCGTGAGGCGCGGCACCGCCCCGCCGCCCACCGCACCGGAAGGCGCCCGGAGCGGACGACTCGTCACCGGGCGCCGCGCCCGGTCCCGGCGCCCGGTCCGCCCGGGCGGCATCATGGTGCGGTGCAGCCGACACCGCCCCTCCTCCTGCTCGACGTCGACGGCCCGCTGAACCCGTTCGCCGCGCCGCCCCACCGCCGCCCGGCCGGCTACACCACGCACCGGGTGCTCCCCGAGTCGTGGGTGGCCCGCAGCCGCAGGCCGCGCCGGTTCGTCCGGCCGCTGCGGCTGTGGCTCAACCCCGACCACGGGCCGGCGCTGCTCGGGCTGCCGTTCACGCTGGTGTGGTGCACCACCTGGATGCACGAGGCCAACGAGTGGATAGCGCCGCGGGTCGGCCTGCCGGAGCTGCCGGTCATCGTCTGGCCGCGCGTCCACCACCGGGACCCGGACGGCATCCACTGGAAGACCCGGCATCTGGTGGAGTGGGCGGCGGGGCGCCCCTTCGCCTGGGTGGACGACGAGCTCGGCGACCGGGACCGCGCGTGGGTCGCCGCGCACCACGGCGAGGCGGCGCTGCTGCACCGCGTCGATCCCAGGATCGGCCTCACCGGCGACGACTTCGCCGCCCTCACCGCCTGGGCCGGGGCCCTGCCGGACACGGCCTGAGCCCCGCCCCGCGGGCGGGACCTTAGGGGCTGCCCTCCTGCCCGGCCAGGAACGCCAGCAGGTGCGCCGCCAGTTGCTCCGGGCGCTCCTCGGCGATGAAGTGGCCGCACTCGGGGATCTCCACCCCCGTCACGTCCGCCGCGTAGGCGCGCCAGATCTCCTCCACCGGCAGCCTGGCCGCCAGGCTGGAGGAGCCCCACACCGCGAGCACCGGTGCCTGCACCCGCCGGCCCGCCGCGAAGTCCGCCTCGTCCAGCGCCACGTCCTCGTCCTGGGCCCGGTAGTCGTCGAAGCCCGCCCGCAGCGCGCCGGGGCGGGAGAACGCGCGCACGTACGCGTCCACCGACTCCGGCGGCAGGCCGTGCCGGTCGTGGCTCCAGCGCTCGAAGAAGAACTCCAAGTAGGCGCGCACATTGCCGCCCACGAGCAGCTCCGGCAGGTCCGGCTGGAGGTGGAACAGCCAGTGCCAGTACCCGGGGGCCACGGTGGCGTCCATGCGGCGGACGGCCTCCCGGGTGGGGACGATGTCCAGCACGGCCAGCCGCTCCACCTGGTCGGGCCGGTCCAGGGCCCAGCGGTGGGCGACCCTGGCCCCGCGGTCGTGGCCCACCACGGCGGCCCGCTCGAAGCCGAGCGCGGCGACGAGCCCGGCCATGTCCGCGGCCATGCGCCGCTTGTCGTACCCGGTGGCCGGCTTGTCGCTGAGGCCGTAGCCGCGCAGGTCGGGGGCGACCACGGTGTGCGCGGCGGCGAGCCGGCCCAGCACCGGCCGCCAGCACAGGGACGTCTGCGGCCAGCCGTGCAGCAGCACCACCAGCGGCCCCCGCCCCGCCCGGGTGTAGTGCAGCCGCACCCCGTCCACCAGGGCCACGCCCGTGGTCACCGCCGGGTCCGCCGCCGCCGTGTCCGCCGCGGCCCCGCCTGTCGTCGCCGTGGTCATCGCGCCTCCCGTTCGCTCGCCGTGCCGTCGCGCACCATGAACTAACCCTCTCAGAGGGTTAGTTCCCGGAACGCGGGGAGCGTAACCCGGCGCCCCGGCCCCGCACAACGCCCCCGGCCGCCGCCGGGGGAGCCCGGGGGAGCGGGGTGGACAATGGACCCATGCCTGCGGACGACGGGTGGATCAGGGACGGCGGGCGGGTGTGCCTGGACTTCGTCAACACCCTCCGCAACCGCTGGGACGTGCCCCGGGAGACCCTGCGCGCGCCGGAGGAGCTGGCGCGCTGGCTGCGCGGGGCCGAGCTGCTCGCGCCGGGCCCGCACCCCGTCGGGGACGGGGACCTGGAGCGGGCCAGGGCGCTGCGCGAGGCGGTGGACCGCGCCGTGCTCGCCGCCGCCGGCGGAGGGCTGCCCGGCGGCGCCGACATCGCCCTGATCAACGACTGCGCCGCGGCGGCCCCGCGCCCCGCGCCCCGACTCGCCGTCCGCGGCGGCCGCCTGGCGCCCGAGCGCGCGCCGAGCACCGCCGACGGCGTCGCCGGGGCGCTCGGGCTGGTCGCGGTGGACGCCGTCGAACTGCTGCTGTCCACCGAGGCGGCGCGGGTCCGGGTGTGCGGCTCGGACACCTGCGGGCTGCGCTTCGTGGACCGCTCACCCGGCCGCAACCGCCGCTGGTGCTCCATGGCCCGCTGCGGCAACCGCACCAAGGTCCGCCTGCACACCCGCCGCCGCAACGCGGCGGCGGACCGGCGCGGCTGACCCTCGCGCCACCCCGGCACGCCCGGCGCGCGGGGGAGTCCTCCGCCCCGCGCCCCGCGCCGCGCGCCGCGCGCCGGTCCGGCGCGGACGGCCGGGCACCCCCCGGCCCCCGACTCCCGGGGCGGTGTGATCATGGGTGGGAGCGGAAGAAGGAGGAGAGCATGCGCCACATCGTCGTGACCGGAGGCGGCACCGGCATCGGACGTGCCGTCGCCGAGGCGTTCGCCGAGCAGGGGGACCGGGTCGTCGTCACCGGCCGCCGCGCGGACGTGCTGGAGCGGGCCGCGCGCGAACTGGGCCCCTCGGTGCGGCCCGTCGCCTTCGACGCCGCCGACCCCGCGGCGGTGCGGGCCGCCCTGCCCGCCCTGCCCGAGCGGGTCGACGTGCTGGTCAACAACGCCGGGGGCAACACGGACATCGGCGCGGAACCGGGCGAGGGCCTCGACGGGCTCGCCGCCGCCTGGCGGGCCAACCTGGAGGCCAACGTCCTCACGGCGGTCCTCGTCACCGAGGCGCTGCGCCCCCGCCTCGCCCGCGGCGGAGCCGTCGTCAGCATCGGCTCCATCGCCGCGCACCGCGGCGGCTCCGGCTCCTACGGCGCCGCCAAGGCCGCCGTCGAGGCGTGGAACCTCACCCTCGCCCAGCGCCTGGGCCCGGACGGGGTCACCGCCAACGTCGTCGCCCCCGGCTACATCGAGGACACCGACTTCTTCGGCGGCGCCATGACCGAGCGGCGGCGCGAGACCCTGATCGCCGAGACCTCCACCGGCCGCGCCGGGAACCCGCGGGACGTGGCCGGGACCGTGCTGTTCCTCGCCTCGCCCGCCGCCTCCCACATCACCGGGCAGACCCTGCACGTCAACGGCGGGGCGCTGGCCGGGCGGTGAGAAGGCCCGCCCCGGCGGGGCGGGCCGACTCCGAACGGTGGAAGCACGCAACCCGGGTGCGGCGGCGGCAGTTAACAGCGCAGCCGCCATGTCCGGCGGGGGTGGCCGACACCACCCAGTGCACCATCCCACTGGAGCAGTCAGTGACCGTGACATCCACCAAGTTCTCCTGGCCCGGGCCCAAGGCCGTCTGGGCCGCGACCGCCGCCACCGCGGCGCTCGTGGCCGCCGCGGGCTGGACCCAGTCCTCCGCGTCCTCGGCGAGCGACCCCGCCGGGCGCGGGGCGCGGGTGACCTACACCAGCAGGCTCGTCTCCACCGACCGTCCGAGCGAGCTGCGCACCGGCGACACCTGGGTGTCGTACTCCCACCTGTTCGACGCCAAGGGCAGAAAGGTCGGTGACGCGAGCGGCCAGTGCGCCGCCGTCCACGTGGCGGGGAACACCAGCACGATCTCCTGCCTGCGCATCCTGCGCACCGCCAAGGGCTCGGTCTCCATGCACCAGTTGGCCGACTACCGCGACGGCCGCCGGATCGTCTCCGACGCGCCGCTGACCGGCGGCACCGGCGTCTACCGCGACGTCAAGGGCGGGGCCGTGGTGGACACGGTGGGCGGTTCCGGCGTCGTCAAGCAGACCTTCCGGACGCCCTGAGGCGCGTCCGCCCCACCCCGCCGGATCCTCTCCGAACCCGTGCGACCCGGTGCGGCCCCTGCTCGCAGGGGCCGCACCGGGTCGCGCCGGGCGCCGTCCCCGGCGTCAGGCGCTCTCCTCCGACATCCGGAAGAACGCCCACTGCTGCTCGCCGGAGCGCGGCGCGGCCCGCAGCAGCGCCACCCGGCCGCTGTCGTCCACCCCCAGGCAGCGGCCCCGGTGCACGGCGCTCTCCAGCACCACGTAGGTGTCGTCCACGATCCACACCAGGAACCGCTGCTCCGCCCGCCCGTCGCAGGTCCGCAGCCGCACCGTGCGCCGGTCCCCGCCGCGCGGGTCCGCGGTCAGGCACAGGTCGCCGCGCCCGGCGTCGCTGCGCAGCCTCAGCCCGCCCTGCACCTGCTCCGCCGCCCAGCGCTGGGCCCGCACCTGCCGGCACTCGGCCGTCACGGCGCCGTTCCCGGAGCGGGCGCGGGGGGTGTCCAGGCAGCCCTTCGTGGCCACGTTCGCCAGGTACACGTCGTCGTGGCCCCGGGCGGCGGCCGGTGACGAGGACAGCCAGAGGCCGGGGACCAGAGCGGCTGCGGCGAGTGCGGCGGCGAACCTGCGGGGGAGGGCCATGGGCTGCTCCTGAGGGTGAGTCACGGCTTGCGGGCAGCGCGGACGGGCCGCGTGCGGGGCCCGTCCACGTCTGCGCAAACATAGCGAAAATCGACCTTCACGGCCTTTGTTGTATATCCCCGAAACGAGGGAAACCTCCATTCGCGGCGCCCACGCCCGCGAACGTGCGCCCGCCCGCGGCTCCGGCGGCGTCGCCCGGGGACCCCCGGGGCGGGCCCGCCGTCCGACCCCCGCCCCGGTCGACCGGCCCGTCGCTGGACTCTGTACCTACTGGTATGTACAGTCGAGTCCATGACCACCTCCGACCGACTCATCGAAACCACCCGCGACCTCCTCTGGGAGCGCGGCTACGTCGGCACCAGCCCGCGGGCGATCCAGCAGCGGGCGGGGGTCGGGCAGGGGAGCATGTACCACCACTTCGCCGGGAAGCAGGACCTCGCCCTGGCCGCCATCCGCCGCACCGCGGCGGAGATGCGGCAGGCCGCGGACGCCCGCCTGTCCGGCCCCGGCACCGCCGCCCAGCGGATCACCGCCTATCTGCGCCGCGAGCGCGACGTGCTGCGCGGCTGCCCCGTCGGGCGGCTGACGCAGGATCCGGACGTCTTCGCCAGCCCCGAGCTGCGCGAGCCCGTGGACGAGACGCTCGCCTGGCTGCGCCGCCGGCTCGCCGAGGTGCTCGCCGAGGGCCGGGCGGACGGGGAGTTCGACGACGCCCTCGACCCCGGGAGCACGGCCGCCGCCCTCGTCGCCGTCCTCCAGGGCGGCTACGTCCTGGCCAGGGCGGCCGGCTCCGCCGAACCGTTCGAGCAGGCGGTGGACGGGGCGCTCGCCCTGCTCGCCGCGCGGACCGCACACGCCTAGGAGGGCCCGCCGTGTACGCGATGCAGTACGAGATCACCCTGCCCGCCGACTATGACATGGACGTCATCCGCCGCCGGGTGGCGACGCGCGGCCGCGCCCTGGACGCGGCGCCCGGGCTGGGGCTGAAGGCGTACCTGGTCAGGGAGCGGGGTGTGGACGGCTCGCCCGTCAACGCCTACGCGCCGTTCTACCTGTGGCGGGACGTGGGCGCGATGGGCGCGTTCCTGGCCGGGGGCGGCGGGTTCCAGGGCATCGTCGCCGACTTCGGCCGCCCCGCGGTGCGGCACTGGACGGGTGCCGCCTGCGAGCGCGGCCCGGCGTACGGCGCCGCGCCGCACGCCGCCTCCCGCCGCACGGCGCCGTTCCCGCCCGGTGAGGACCCGGCGGCGGCCGTGGAGCGGGCCCTGACGGGGGCGCGCGCCCTGGCCGCGACCGCCGGAGTGCACACCACCGCGGTGGCGTTCGACCCGTGCGCCTGGGAGCTGGTCCGGTTCACCCTGTGGGCCGGGGACGTGCCGGCGGACGAGGACCCGGCGGCCGAGCGCTTCCGGGTGCTGCACCTGTCCGCGCCGGAGCTGGCGGCCGTGGCGGTGGGCCGCCGCTGGTAGGCGCGGTCGCGCGGGGCGGGGATCCCGGGTCAGCCGTGCTCGGACACCAGCACCGCGCGGGTGCCCGGCTCCAGGGCGCGGAAGGTGTGGGGGAGGTCCCCGGGGTAGGCGACGTAGTCGCCGGGACCCAGCTCCACCGGCTCGTCGGTGAGGCCCACCAGGGCCCGGCCGCTCGCCAGCAGCACGTGCTCGACCACGCCGGGCATGTGGGGGTCGGAGTCGCGGGGCGCGCCGGGCTCGGCGTCGACGCGGTAGATGTCCCGCCGGGCGCTCCCGGGGCTCGCGGCGAGCAGGGTGGCCCGGTAGTCGGCGCCGGTGGCGGCGACCGCGGGGCCCTCGTCCGCCCTGATCACCTGCACCCGGGGGCGCGGCGGGTCGAGGAGCCGGGAGAACGGCACGTCCAGGGCCACGCACAGGGCCCACAGCGTCTCCAGGTTCGGGTTGCCGCCGCCGGACTCCAGTTGGGACAGCGTGGACTTGGCGACGCCCGCCCGGCGGGCCACCTCGGTGAGGGAGAGCCCGGCCCGGCCGCGCTCGCGCCGCAGGGCCGCCGCGATGGCCTCCATGGGGACCGCCGCGGACGCGGACTCGCGCCGGTTCTCCTGCCGTTCTCCCGCCATCGTTCACTCCATCGGTACGTCGTTCGGTTTGACGAACATCCCTGGGGTGTTCATTCTATCCGTCATGCATTCGCTGTGGCGAACACCGGATCGGTCCCCGCTGCGGGACATCGCGCTGATGTGCCTGGCCGTGGGCGTCGTCGGCCTCTCCTACGGCGCCACGGCCGCCGCGTCCCCGCTGCCCGTGTGGGTGCCCCTCGCGCTGAGCCTGCTCGTCCTCGCCGCCTCCTCGGAGTTCCTGTTCGTGGGGATCGTCGCGGCGGGCGGCAGCCCCGTCGCCGCGGTCCTGGCCGGGCTGCTGGTCAACGCCCGCCACCTGCCGTTCGGGCTGGCGCTGCCCGACGTCCTCGGGCGCGGCCCGCGCCGTCTGCTGGGCGCGCACCTGATGAACGACGAGACCGTCGTGCTCGCCCTGGCCCAACGGGACACCGCCCGCGGACGCGCCGCCTACTGGGCCTGCGGCCTGGGCATCGCGGTGTGCTGGCCGCTCGGCACGGCCGTGGGCGCCCTGCTCGGCACCGCCGTCCGGGACACCGGCGCGCTCGGCCTCGACGCGATGTTCCCCGCCGTCCTGCTGGCCCTGGTCCTGCCGGCCCTGCGGGAGCGGGACGGGCGCCGCGCCGCCCTGGCCGGCTCCGCGATCGCCCTGGCCGCCACCCCGTTCCTGCCCGCGGGAGTGCCGGTGCTGCTCGCCCTGGCCGGCCTCGCCCCGGCCGCCGTGTCCCCGAGGAGGCGGTAATGACCACCTCACCGGCCCTGCTCGCCGCCGTCCTGGTGCTCGCCGCGGGCACCTTCGCCCTCCGGCTCGCCGGACCGCTGCTGCGCAGCCGGGTCACCTTCCCGCCCCGCGCCGAGCGGCTGACCCGGCTCTCCGCCGTCGTGCTCCTCGCCGCCCTGGTGGCCACCTCCGCCCTCGCCGAGGGGCAGCACGCGGCGGGGGTCGCCCGCCCGGCCGGGGTGGCGGTCGCCGGGGTGCTCGCCTGGCGGCGGGCGCCGTTCCTGCCGGTCGTGCTGGCCGCGGCCGCCGTCACCGCCGGGCTGCGGCTGGCCGGGGTGCCCTGACGCCCGCCGCGCCGGGACGGCGGCGACCCCGCGTGTCCCGCGCGCCCGGTCCAGAATGTCCCCATGACCGGTGAGACCAGCCCCGTCCGCTGTGTGGCCCTGCTGCGCGGCGTGAACGTCGGCGGGCACCGCGGGGTCGTCATGAGCGAGCTGCGCGCCCTGCTGACCGGGCTCGGCCACACCGACGTCCGCACCCACCTCCAGATCGGCAACGCGGTCTTCACCGCCGCCGCCGGGCCCACCGACCGCATCGCGGCCGAGATCGGGGGCGCGCTCGGCGGGGTGAAGGTGATGGTGCGCACCGCCGCCGAGCTGCGCGGCGTCGTCGAGCGCAACCCGCTGCCCGTCCGGGACCCCGCCAGGCTGCTGGTGGCGTTCCTCGACGCGCCCGTGGACCGGCGGGCCCTCCGGGCGGTCGACCTCGCCGCCTACGCCCCCGAGGAGGTGCGCGCCGGGGAGCGCGAGCTGTACTACCACCTGCCGGGCGGCGCGGGCCGGGCCCGGCTGCCCGCGGCGGTGGAGCGCCGCCTGGGCGTCCCGGTCACCGCGCGCAACTGGAACACCGTGGTCAGGCTCCTGGAGATGGCCGAGAGCTGACCGGCGCCCGGCCCCGCTTCCGCGCCGTCCGCGCGGCGGAGGGAGACCGGCCGGGCGCCCGCGGAAGCGGACCGGGCGGTCCCGGCGGTGAACCGCGGACGGCTCGGGTCCGTATGGGGCCGGTGACGGTACGGGGGAACTCACGCCAGTGGAGAACAGCCGTGGACTGCGAGCAGGCGCGCGTCGATCTGGCCTCCCATGTGCTGGGGGCGCTGGACGCGGCGGACGGCGCGGAGATGGAGGCGCATCTGGCCGGCTGCCCGCTGTGCGCCCTGGAGCGGGAGTCGCTGGCCCGGGTGGCGGTGCTGGTGACCGTGGCGCTGCTGATCCGCCCGGCCGCGCCGCCGCCCGCGGACCCCGGGGACGGCCCCGCCCCCCCGCCCCCGCCCGCGGCCGCCCCCGAGCGGGCGGACCCCCCCGCCCCCGGCCGCGCCCGCCAGCAGCGCCGCCCCGGCCGGGGGCGGAGGCCGTTCCCGCCGCGCCGCTGACGCCCGCCCGGGCACGGCCCGCCCCGGCGGCCCCCCGGTGAGGGGCTCGCCCGGCGGAGCCGCGCCCCTCAGCCGAGTTCGACGACGGGGACCCGGGCCTTGCGGTACAGGGCGGGCCGGGTGGTGGCCAGCGGTATCCCCGACGGGTAGTCGGGGGTGGGCCGGGCCAGGTGGACGGCGTGGGCGTGCCGCCACTCCATGCCGTCCGAGAGCAGCGCCGCGGCGGCCACGACCGCGGGGTAGTCCAGGTCGACGACGGTCAGCACGCCCAGCGCGCCGACGTGTTCGGCCAGGCCGCGCTGCCGGGTGTCGGCGGCGAGCAGGCACAGCGCGGGCACCAGGACGCGCCGCCCGGGGAAGGTGAAGGCGCGCTCCACGATCCAGCAGGCCAGCCGGTTGCCGCGGCCGAGGGCTTCGACGGCGGTGTCGTCGAAGACGAGCGCGGTCGGCATCACCGCGCGTGCGGCTCCTGCCCGGCGGCGGCCCGCCTCCAGAGGTCCTCGGCCCGCGCCGCGTCCGGGTCGCCGTCGTCGAAGGCGGCGCCGAAGTGCGCGGCCATGTGGTCGCGCGCGGCGGCGGCCCGCGCGGCCCGCTCGGAGGGCGTCAGGGTGCTCTCCGCGTAGGTCTCCACGACCGTGCGGATCGTGGTGCCCTGCTCGGCGGCGATCCGGGCCAGCCGGTCCCTGGCGTGGGCGCTGATGCGGATGCTGGTGTCGGCCATGGCCGGAGCATACCGGCTGCATACAGGGCGCCGCCGGAGCCGGCCGCCCCGCGCTCAGGCCGCGGGCGCCGCGTCGCCGCCGCCCTCGGCCTGGGCCCCGCAGGCCGAGGCCACCTCGTCCAGGGAGAGCCCGAGCGCCGAGGCGAGGGCCGCCACCGTGAAGAACGCCGGGGTGGGCGCCCGGCCGGTCTCGATCTTGCGCAGCGTCTCGGCGGAGAGCCCGGCGGCGGCGGCGACCTCCACCATGGTGCGCTCGCCCCGCGCCCGCCGCAGCAGGACGCCGAGCCGCTCGCCGCGCTCCCGCTCCCACGGTGTCAGAGGAATCCGAACCATGCCCGTGATACTAATCCCGTGATACAAATACCGGTATAAGAATTGGGTGACGGTGGCGCGGCGGCCGACGGTGGCGCGCCGTCCGCCCCGGCATGCCCGAAACCACACGAGCGAGAGGGAGCCGACCCGGCATGGTCGAGATCAAGACGGACGCGGCGATGGACGCGATGCGGGAGGCGGGGCGCGTCGTGGCGCGGGCCCTGGCCGCCGTGCGGGAGGCGGCGGCCGTCGGCACCCGTCCCCGCGAACTGGACGAGGTCGCCCGCGAGGTGCTGCGCGAGGCCGGGGCGAGCTCGCCGTTCCTCGGCTACCGGCCCTCCTTCGCCGCCACCCCGTTCCCCGCGGTGATCTGCGTCTCCGTCAACGACGCCGTGGTGCACGGGATCCCGGACGGGCCGCCGCTGCGCGACGGCGACCTGGTCTCCGTGGACTGCGGCGCCGAGCTGGACGGCTGGACCGGCGACGCCGCGATCACCTTCGCCGTCGGCACCCCGCGCCCGGCCGACGAGCGACTGCTCGCCGCGGCCCGGCGGGCCCTCGACGCCGGGATCGCCGCCGCCGTCACCGGCAACCGGCTCGGGGACATCTCGCACGCGATCGGGTCCTCCGTGGACGCCTCCGGGTACGGGATGCTCGACGGCTACGGCGGCCACGGCATCGGCCGCCGCATGCACGAGGACCCGCACCTCCCCAACCGGGGCCGCCCGGGCCGCGGGCTGCGACTGCGCCACGGCCTGGTGCTGGCCCTGGAGCCGATGCTGATGGCCGGGGGCGGCGGCGACCACCGCACCGACCCGGACGGCTGGACCCTGCGCACCACCGACGGCAGCCGCGCGGCGCACGTGGAGCACACCGTGGCGATCACCGACGACGGCCCGCGGATCCTCACCCTCCCGTGACCTCCCGGCCGCGCCGCCCCGCGGGCCGGCGCCCGCCCGCTCAGCCCCGCACCGTCTCCCGCAGCACGTCCGCGATCCGGTGCACGTCCGCCCGGCCGGTCTTGGCCGCCTCCACCAGGTCCGCCAGCGCCTCGGTGTCCGGCAGCGCCTCCCACCCGGCGGCCGCGCAGTAGGCGCGGGCCATCGCCATCGCGTAGAACTCGTTCATGGGGGAGCCCAGCGGCGGGCACACCGTGAGCGTGTGCAGCAGCGCCGCGGCTCGCCACGCCGTGTCGTGGCCGGGCGCGTCCGAGGCCATCACCAGGTCGGAGGCGTGCCGCGCCACGGCGGCCTCGATGCCGGAGGGGTCCCACACGGTGGGGTCGGACGGCAGGTGGTGGGCCAGGACGTTCCAGGCCCAGGCGAGGTCGATCTTCACGTCCCGGGACCGAACCTCTTCCGCACGTACGCCCAGTTCTCCGCGGTGTTGAACTCCGCCGCGGCGGCCAGGAAGCGCTCCCGGTCCTCGTCCAGCTCCCGCTTGGTGGCCTCGGTGATCAGCGCGGTGACCGTCGTCCCCCGCTCCGCGGCGCGGGCCTTGAGGCGCTCGAGCAGCTCCTCGTCAAGGCGGATGGTCACGTGCTTCGACATGCGCCCCAGCGTACAGCGCACCGCTGTACGGGGGCAGGGCCGCGGGTTCGTCCCGGCGTACCGTGGCGACCCCCGCACGCCCGGTGACCGGCTGGTGTATACCTGTTCGGTGCCGCGGCCCGCCGCACCATCGGCCGGGCCGCGCCATCCCGTTCACGGCGCCAATCACCCCCGACCGACCAGGAGTTGTGTGTGACCTCCTCCGCCGAAGCCGAAGCGGCGTTACCGCCCCCGTCCTGCCCCGCCGGCCGGGGCGGCGCCCCGGTCCCGCTGTACGGCCCGGAGTTCGCCGCGGACCCGGCGCCCGTCTACGAGACACTGCGCGGCCGCGGGCCCGTCGAGCCCGTCGAACTCGCCCCCGGCGTCGACGCCCTGCTCGTCACCGACTACGACGCGGCGCTGCGGGTGGTCCGCGACCCGGACACCTTCGTCAAGGACGCCAGGCGCTGGCGGGCGCTGACCGCCGGGCAGGTGCCCGCGGACAGCCCGGTGCTGCCGATGATGGCCTACCGGCCCAGCGCCCTGTTCGCCGACGGCGACGCCCACACCCGCCTGCGCCGCGCCATCACCGACAGCCTCTCCCGCGTGGACCCCAACGCGCTGCGCGGCTACGTCGAGCGCAGCGCCGGCACCCTCATCGACGCCTTCGCCCCGCGCGGCGAGGCCGACATGTTCGCCGACTACGCCTCGGTGCTGCCGCTGCTGGTGTTCTCCCAGTTGTTCGGCGTGCCCGACGACGCCATGGGCAGACGCCTGGTCGCCGGCTCCGTCGGCATGCTCACCGCCACCCCGGAGGGCGCCCAGCGCGCCAGCGAGGACCTGCTGGCCTGCCTCGCCGAGCTCGTCGCCCTCAAGCGCAAGGCCCCGGGCGCCGACCTCACCTCCTGGCTGCTGGCCCACCCGGCGGAGCTCGCCGACGACGAACTGCTGCACCAGTTGGTGCTGATCGTCGGCGCGGGCACCACCATGTCCACCGCCTTCACCTGCAACGCGCTGCTCCTGCTGCTCACCGACGACCGGTTCGCCGGGGACCTGGCGGGCGGCAGCCTGCCGGTGGAGGACGCGCTGGAGGAGGTGCTGTGGGTGGCGCCGCCCGGCTCCAACTTCTCCGTCCACTACGCCGTGCGGGAGACCGCGGTCGCCGGTGTGACCGTCCCGCCGGGCGTCCCGGTCGTCATCAGCCACGTGGCCGTCAACGCCGACCCCAAGCTGGCCTCCGAGCGCCGCTCGGGCAACCGGGGCCACCTCGCCTGGAGCGCGGGGCCGCACCGGTGCCCGGCGCAGTCCGAGGCGCGGCTGATCTCCACCGTGGCGCTGGAGACGCTGCTCGACCGGCTGCCCGACCTGGACCTGCGCGTGCCCGCGGAGCGGGTCGTCTGGCAGCCGGGCCCCTTCTACCGCTGCCCCGCTGCGCTGCCGGTGACCTTCACCGCCGCGCCCGCCACCGCCCCGCCCGCGACCGCCCCGCCGCCGGCCGCCGGCGCTTCCCCCGCCCGCCCCACCGACCCAGGAGAGCCCGCATGGACAGCCCCCGCACGGCCGGCACCTGCCCGTTCCGCCTCGACCTCGGCGGCGGCGACGTCCACGGGGAGGCCGCCCGCCTCCGGGAGCGCGGACCGGCGACACTGGTGGAGCTCCCTGGCCCGGTGGTGGCGTGGTCGGTGACCGACCCCGGGCTGATCCGGCAACTGCTGTCGGACCCGCGGATCAGCAAGGACGCCCGCGCGCACTGGCCCGCCCTGCGCGAGGGGCGCATACCCCGGGACTGGCCGCTGCACCCGCTGGTGTCGGTGCGGAACATGTTCACCTCCGACGGCGAGGACCACCGGCGGCTGCGCCGGCTCGTCACCCACGCGTTCACCCCGCGCCGGGTGGAGGCGATGCGGCCGAGCGTGGAGCGGATCACCGCGGAGCTGCTGGACCGGCTCGCCGCGCTCCCGCCGGGCCGCACGGCCGACCTGCACGCCGACTTCGCGTACGCGCTGCCCACCCGACTGGTCCTCGACCTGTTCGGCGTCCCCGAGGAGCAGCGCCCCGAGGTGCGCCGCGTCATGGACGCGGTGCTGACCACGGCCGTGGACCCGCAGGAGGCGGCGGCCAACGCCAAGGACCTGTACGCGGCCATGCACGCCCTGGTCGCGGCCAAGCGCGAGGCGCCGGGCGACGACATGACCAGCGGCCTGATCGCCGCCCGCGACGACGACAGCGGCTCCCGGCTCACCGAGGAGGAGCTGATCAGCACGCTGATCCTGATGATCGGCGCGGGCGCGGAGACCACCGTCAACCTCATCGGCAACGCGGTGGTGGCGCTGCTGAGCAACCCCGGCCAGCTCGGCGCCGTGCGCGCGGGACGGGCCGGCTGGGACGACGTGGTGGAGGAGGCGCTGCGCGCGGTGCCGCCGGTGATGCACCTGCCGATGCGCTTCCCGACGTGCGACATCACCCTCGACGACGGCACCGTGCTCCGCAAGGGCGACCCGGTGCTGATCGCGTTCGGCGCGCCCGGCCGCGACCCGGCCGTGCACGGGCCCACCGCGGACGACTTCGACGTCACCCGCGCGGACAAGAGCCATCTGGCGTTCGGCCACGGCGCCCACTACTGCCTCGGCGCGGGCCTGGCCCGCCTGGAGGCCGGGATCGCGCTGCCCGCCCTGTTCGGCCGCTTCCCCGGCCTGGCCCTGGCCGTGCCGCCGGAGCAGTTGCACCCGCAGCCGTCGTTCATCAACCCCGGCTACCGGGCGATACCGGCCGTCCCGCGGCCCCGGGACGGGGGCTGAGCGCAGACCGGCCGCCGCCGCCCGCGCGAGCCCCTCACGCGGGCGGCGGCGCCGCGCCCCGCGCCCCCGGCAGCATGATCGTCCGGGAGACGGCGAACGTCACCGGGACCGCGGCGGCCGCCGCGGCCAGCGGCGCCAGCGCGCTGCCCCACCCGGCCACGTCCACCAGCAGCCACACCCCGCAGGTGGTGACGGCGAAGTTCGCCGCGTTGGAGAGCGGGAACAGGGCGAACTTCCGCCACGTCGGCTTCGTCCGGTAGGTGAAGCGCGCGGTGAGGAAGAACGACCCGACCATGCTCAGCGCGAACGCGAGCACATGCGCGGCCAGATACGGCAGCACCCGCAGGAGCAGCAGGTACATCCCGTAGTAGGTGCCCGTGTTGACGGCGCCCACGGCGGCGAACCTGGCGAGCTGGCCGAGCACGGGCCCGCCCCGGAGCGCGGGGCGGCGGGGGGCGCGTGCGGGCGGCGGCGGACCGGTCAACGGGCGACGCCCTCCACGGCCCGGCCCTGCTGCGCCGGGAGCCTGCGTGCCGGGGCGGCGTTGGACGCCTGGACCAGGAAGTGCGGCCGCCGCTTGACCTCGTAGTAGATCCGGCCGATGTACTCGCCGATCACCCCCGTCATCACCATCTGCACCCCGGCCAGCGCCGTGATCACCGCGACCAGCGTGACGTACCCCGGCGTCTCCACCCCGTTGACCATGGCGTCCCCCACGATCCACAGCGCGTAGCCCATGGCCGCGGTGAGCAGCGCCATTCCCAGGTACACCGCGGCGCGCAGCGGCTTGTTGTTGAAGGACAGCAGGCCGTCGATGCCGTAGTTCAGCAGCCTGCCGAACGTCCACGAGCTGCGGCCCTCCTCGCGGACGGCGTTGCCGTACTCGAAGGTGGTGCCGGGGAAGCCCACCCATGCGAACAGGCCCTTGGAGAACCGGTTGTACTCCGTCAGGCGCAGCACCGCGTCCACCGCGCGCCGCGACAGCAGCCGGAAGTCGCCGACGCCGTCCACGAGTTCCACGTCCACCAGCCGGTTGATCAGCCGGTAGTAGGCCCGCGCGGTCAGGGTGCGGGTGACCCGGTCGCCCTCCCTGGTGCGTCTGGCGATCACCTGGTCCCAGCCCTGCTCGCGCAGCTCCACCATGCGGCCCACCAGCTCCGGCGGGTGCTGGAGGTCGGCGTCCATGATGACCACGGCGTCGCCCGAGGCGTACGTCAGTCCGGCGAGCATCGCCGCCTCCTTGCCGAAGTTGCGGCTGAAGGAGACGTACCGCACCCGCGGGTCGTCCGCGGCCAGTTGCTCCAGCAGGGCGAGGGTACCGTCGCCGCTGCCGTCGTCCACGTAGACGAACTCCACCTCGTGCGGGAGCGGCGAGCAGGCGCGGGCCAGGTGTTCGTGGAAGCGGCTCAGCACGGCTTCCTCGTTGTGGCAGGGCACGACGACGGAGATCAGCATGGCGGCTCTTTCCGGGTGAGGGAGCTCGGTGCGGGTTCGGCGGGACGGCCCGCCCGGCGCCTGGCGGCCAGGGGCGGGAGCAGCCCGAGGGCGGCCAGGCCCACCAGGGAGGCGGCGCCGACCGCCGTGCCCAGGCGCAGCCCCGGAGGGTGGAAGGTGCAGGAGACCGAGTCCGCCGTCCCGTCCAGGGGTACGGCGATCAGGCCCAGGTGGTTCGCCGCCGGCCGTTCGGGCCCGTCGCCCGCGGCGCAGCGCCAGCCGGCGATGCGGGGGGCGGCGACCACGGCGGTGCCGGTGGTGCCGGGCGGGAGCTGGGCGCGGACGCGGCGTCCCTCGACCTCGACCTTCGTGGCGCCGGTCCGCTTCAGACGGTCCACGGCGTCCCGCAGCCGGTCGGGGTCGAGGCAGCCGACGGCGCCCTCGGGTATGACGCCGGGCTTGCCCGGTTGCTGCCCGAGGGCGACCTCCACGCGGCCGCCGGCCGGGACGGTGCCGATCGGCTCCATGGCGGCGATCTTGGTGTGGTCGGCGCGGAACCGGCCCTGCTCGGCGCCGCCCGCGAGGGCGGCCGTCCCCCAGTAGCGCGGCGCCCACAGGAACACCCGGCTGCCCGCGGGGCAGGAGGCGGTGAGCGTGACCGGGTTGGGCCGGTCCCGCGCGGGCAGCTTCAGGCCCTCGCCGCGCACCGGCCTGCCGGGGCCCGCGCCGGTGCGCGCCGCCACCTCGGGCACGGTGTAGACCTCGGCACCGAGGAGCTTCTCCTGGTTGCGGTACGCGGAGGGGCCGAACCCGGGCGCGGGGCCCGCGGGGCGGACGGTGACCAGCGGGGGGACGTCCTGCCGGGTGGCGTGCGTCGTCGTGCCGTCCGCCGGCCACCACTTCTGGTGCGGGTCGGGCGGGGAGTGCACCCGGGCGCCGACGGAGAAGACCGCGTCGGTGACCGGGTTGTCCAGGCTCTGCACCGACCGGCCGCGCGAGGTCCAGCCGCCGCCCAGCGCGGTGAGGGTGCGGCTGAGCACCTCGGAGGTGTGGCTGCTGTAGTACTGGGCGCCCTGCCCGCCGACGAGCAGCGGGTCGTTGCCGACGGTCTGCTCACGGCCCGGGTCGGTGCGGTACCGCGGCCAGCCGTCCGCCTCGGCGATCACCTGGCGCTGGGTGCGCTGGCGCTCGCCCCACGGCGCGTAGTCGTCCTTGTCCGCCAGCCGGGAGGCGGTGGCGACGGCGGCGGTGGCCGAGGACTGCCCGATCTGGGCGCCCACCAGCAGGACCGCCGCGGCGACCGCCAGCCGGGGGCGGCGGGCCCGCTCGCAGCGGCGCGTCAGGAGCAGGGCGGCCACCGCGGCGGCGGCGCCCGCCAGGGCCAGCGGGTACGCCCACGGCTCGACCAGCTCGCTGGAGGACGCGCCGAGCCAGACCAGGCCGAGCACCGCTCCCGCGGCGAGCAGCGGGCGGCGGCCGGGCACGCCGTGCGCGAGGGACAGCCACGCGGCGATCACCATCAGGCCCGACAGCACGAACACCTGCCGGAACGGGCTGCCGTTGGGCGTGGCGAAGGCGTGCCACACCAGGTGCGTGGGCCCCCACTGGAGGGACAGCAGCACGGCCAGCGGCAGCGCCGTCCACACGGCGCGGGTGGCGCGCGGCACCGCGGCGTGCAGCGGCAGGGCGAGCGCGAGCAGCAGCGCCGCGCTGTCCAGGTAGACCGCGGGGCTCAGGAAGCTGTAGGTGCCGGGCAGCAGCCGGGCGAACACATCCGTCCACGGCGCGGCGTGGAACGTCAGGTCACGGCCCGGCGAGGCGTGCTCGCTGCCGAAATAGACGACGGCCACCAGCGGCGCGGCCAGGCCCACCCCGAGCCCCGCGGTGACCGCGGCCCGGCCCAGCGCGGCCAGGCGCCGCCGCACCGTGGCGTCCATGAGCAGCAGCCGCGCCAGCAGCACCAGCGCGGCGCCGAGCGTGGCCATGTACGCGGTGTAGAAGTTCGCGATCCACACCACGGCGACCACCACGGGCCCCAGCACCCGGCGCCGCCCGGCCAGCGCCCACTCCCCGGCCAGGCACAGCAGCGGCAGCGCGATCAGCCCGTCCAGCCACATCGGGTTGTACGAGGCGTCCGCGACGGACCAGCCGCACAGCGCGTACGAGGCGCCGAGCGCGCCCGCCGCCCACCAGCGGCCCGGCCGCAGCGCCATCAGCAGCCACGCCATCGCGGCCCCGGCGGCGGCCGTCTTCGCCAGCGTGATCACGTACACCGCGAGGTCGATCCGGTCCCGCGGGAAGACCACCACCAGCAGGGCGAACGGGCTGGACACATAGGTGCCCAGGTCCGGCAGGAAGCTGGTGCCGAAGCCGGACCGCCAGTTGACGATCCATCCGCCGTCGCCGCCGAGCAGCAGGTCGCGCAGGTGGGCGTGGAACGGGACGTACTGGTTGCCCAGGTCGTTCACGCCGCGGGTGTTCGGCCCCCACGGCCGACTGCG
This sequence comes from Streptomyces capparidis, assembly GCF_054782095.1. Lineage (NCBI taxonomy): Bacteria > Bacillati > Actinomycetota > Actinomycetes > Kitasatosporales > Streptomycetaceae > Streptomyces > Streptomyces capparidis. Next base: position 63,948 of record NZ_BAAGTD010000036.1, read on the forward strand.
CGCGGCGGCGTCCCCGAGGCAGAGCGCCAGCACCGTGACGGCGGCGGCGAGCGCCGCGGCGCGGGCCCCCGGCCCCTTCGGCAGGGCGCGCCGCAGCGCGCGGCGCGGCACCGCTCGCAGAGCGCTTCCACGCCCCTTCCGCGCGGCCTGCGCGCCGCCGGGGTCCCGGGTCGGCTGCCCGGGGAGCAAGGCTGATGTCACACCCGGTAGATGTCCGACTGCCCAGTTGTGTTGCTGTGGCGCGCGTCACTCCGCGCCCTCTCCCCGCACCCCGCCTCCGGACCCGCGCACCCCCGCCGACCGGCCGCCCGCACGGGCCCGCCCCCACCCCGGCGGGACCGGTCCGCCGCCCGACCCCGCGCCGCGGAACCCGCCGCGCCGCCGGTTCCGGAAAAGCCTCTCGCCGCGGGCGGAGGAAATCCCGGGGAATTCCCGCCCGCCCCTTTCCCGCCAGCTCACGGCACCGGCCACGCGCCGCCGCGCCCGCTTCTCCCCGCCCCGCCGGGAATTCCCGCAGTATTCCGCTTCCGCCCCCGCCCGTCCACCGCCCACCACCGCGCCCGGGACTGTGCCACCCTGGTACGGACACCCCGTCAGCGGGTGGGGAACCGGTGCGGGCGGCCCCGCGGGCCCGGCGTTCCGGCGCCGAAACGTGTGTGATGGGTCACAGAGAATTCATCGTTCGTTCGCCTGGGCGCCGGATATGAGCGAATCTGTCCGCGGGCAGGACTCCATCTGTTCACGCGGTTACTCGCCGTGGGCACTCGTCACCCCTCTGGCCAGCCATTACGCTGGGACTCCCGGCCGCGCGAGGGGCCGGGTCCCCGTCAAGCAAGCCGCCATGGGCGCCTTCGGCCCCGGCCTACCGAGTACTGGACTTCGTGTGCCCAAACTCTCCGTCGTCGTGCCCTTCTACAACGTACAGAAGTACGCCCAGGACACTCTGAAGAGCCTCGCGAACAACGCGGACCCGGACACGGAGTTCATCCTGGTCGACGACTGCTCGACGGACGCCACCTCGGAGATCCTCCAGTGGTGGAGCGACGAACTCCCGAACAGCAGACTCATCCGCCACGAGCGCAACATGGGCATCGCCCAGGGCCGCAACAGCGGAATCGAGGCCGCGAACGGCGAGTACGTCACCTTCCTCGACGGTGACGACTGGTACGCCCCCGGTTACCTGAACGAACTCGTCACCGCGATCGAGGAACTGGACTGCGACTTCCTCCGCGTCGACCACGTGCAGAGCACCGGCACCAAGCGCGTCGTGCGCCGCGCCCCCGCGCCGCTGCGCCGCACCGTGCTCAACCCGCGCGACGTCATCGGCCCGCCGCACACCGAGACGATGGTGGACTACCCCTTCGTCTGGGCCGGGATCTACCGCAGGCACCTGTTCGACGACGGGGCCATGCGGTTCGACGTGGAGCTGAAGACCGCCGAGGACCGGCTGTGGACCTGGCGGCTGCACCTGCGGGCCAAGACCTTCGCCGCCGTCGGGCTGCTCGGCATCTTCTACCGGCGCGGCGTCACCACCTCGCTCACCCAGATCAAGGACGCCCGCCAGCTCGACTTCATCCCCGCGCACGACGCCCTGCTGGCGCACGTCTCCGCCGACCCGGAGGCGCACCGCTTCCTGCCCAAGGCGGTGCGCACCTACTGCGCGATGATCTCGTTCCACATCAAGAACTCGCAGATGTACGAGCCCGCGGTGGCCAAGCAGCTCAAGCGCATGGCCACGGCGGCCCTGCGGAACATGCCCCAGGACGTGCTCGACCAGACCCTCGCGTCCATGGACCACGAACGCAGCAGCAGGCTCCGCCGCCTGCGCGGGAAGGCGGCCTGACCATGCGGCACACCACCGTCCAGTTGTTCCAGGCGTCCACCCTCTACGGGGCCGCGACCCTGGCCGCCTCCCTCGACGCGGGCCAGTTCGGCCCGCGCGGCGAGGCCCACCGCATCCTGCTCGTCTCCAACAACTCGGCCACGCCCGAGACGTCGACCCCGCTGACCCGGATGAACGGCTTCCGCCGCATCGCCGTGCGGTTCGACGACGTCATCGACTGGAACGAGGCGATCCGCCCCTACCACCCCAACGGGTGGAACCCGGCCGGAGGCGACGCGCCCCTGTGGGAGCGCATGTTCCGCAAGCTCTGGGACCTCGGCGACGCCCGCGTCGAGCTCATCATGGAGTCCGTGCAGGTCGCCCCGGCCAAGGCGCTCGCCACGATCTTCGCCGAGAGCGCCGTCCACGTGTACGCCGACGGCCTGATGAGCTACGGGCCCACCCGCAGCAAGCTCGCCCAGACCCTGGGCCGCCGGGTCCAGCGGCTGCTCCACCTCGACCTGGTGCCGGGGCTGCGCCCCCTGCTGCTCACCGAGATGGACGTCAAGCCCGAGATCGTGCCCGACGAGGCGTTCGTGCGGGTGCTGCGGGAGCTCGGCGAGGCCGCGGCCGGGGACGCGTCCCTGGAGCTGGCCGAGCGCGAGGCGCCCACCGCGCTGCTGCTCGGGCAGTACCTCGCCGCGCTGGACATCCTCACCCCCGAGGAGGAGGAGGACCTCCACGTGCGGATGCTCCGCGGCGCGGTCGCCGCCGGGCACACCAACGTGGCGTTCAAGCCCCACCCCTCCGCGCCCAGGCGCTACTCGCAGAACCTGGAGAAGGCCGCCGCAGAGAGCGGGGTGCGGCTGCTGGTCCTGGACGGGCCCGTGCTGGCCGAGGCCGTCTACGAGCGGGCCAAGCCGCGGCTGGTCGTCGGCTGCTTCTCCACGGCGCTGCTCACCGCCGCCAGCTACTACGGCATCCCGATCGCCAGGGCGGGCACCGAGCTGCTGCTCGAGCGGCTGGCGCCGTACCAGAACAGCAACCGGATACCCGTGACCATCGTCGACTTCCTCGTCGCCGACGTGGAGCGGAACCCCGAGGCCGCCACCGCCGAGCTGCCCGCGGCCCGGGTCGAGCGGCTCGGCGGGCTGGTGCGGACCGTCGGGTACTGCATGCAGTCCGAGCTGCACCCGCCGCTGCGGGACGGGGCCGCGGAGTGGCTGCGGGCCAACCTCAACGACCACACCCGCCGCTACTTCAAGCGCCGCCGCCTCACCGCGCTGGCCCTGCCGGGCGGCAGCGTCCCGGTCCGCGCGAAGGTGCTGCGCAGCAGCCCGGTCGCGCGCAGGGTCGCCCGCAAGATCCGCGCCCTGGAGCGCAAGCGCGGCTGAGAGCCGCGGTCGGCGCTGCGACCGCGGTGGCGAGGCCCCCGCGCGGGGCCCGCGCCGCCTACCGCGAAGCCGAACAGGCCCCCGTCCTCGGGACGGGGGCCTGTGGCGTTCCGGGGGCTGTGCAGGGGCGGCGCGGTGGGCGGGGGGCAGCGGTGGGCGGGAGGACGGAGGCAGGCTCGGCGGGCCCGTGCGGGGCGGGGTGCGGGTCCGCGGGGTGCGCTTCGGTCGGCGCCCGGGGCGGCGGGGCGTTCCGCGGAGTGGCGGCGGGGAGGGTGACCCGATCGGTGACGGTGTGGGCGCCGGTCGGGTGGCCGGGGTTTTCCGGGGTGAGGGCGGGGTTACCGTGAATACGTTCATACCGCCCATGTCCATGGATCACCGCACGATCGATCCTTGCGCGGAGGATGCGCCCATGTCCGACGTGGCAGGACGGCTGGTCGCCCTCGTCGAGCGGGGCCTCGGGGCGCCGTTCCCGCTGCGCCTGCGCGCCTGGGACGGCAGTGAGGCGGGGCCGCCCGGGGTGCCCGTGCTGATCGTGCGGGACCGCCGGGCGCTGCACCGCCTGCTGTGGCGGCCGGGTGAGTTGGGCCTGGTCCGCGCCTGGGTGGCCGGGGACATCGACGTGGACGGGGATCTGCACCAGGCGCTCCACCGGCTGGCGGACCTGGTGCGGGACGGGGAGCGGCGGGTGCCGCGCGCCGCGGTGCTGGGACTGGCCGCCGGGGCCCTCGCGCTGGCCGGGCCCGCGCTGCCGCCCAGACCCCCGGCGGAGGAGGCGGGCAGGCGCGCGGGCGTGCGGCACAGCCCGCGCCGGGACCGGGCGGTGATCAGCCACCACTACGACGTCGGCAACGACTTCTACGCCCTGGTGCTGGGCCCGTCCATGGTGTACTCCTGCGCCCACTGGGACACCGGTCGCACCCTGGAGGACGCCCAGCGCGCCAAGCTCGACCTGGTCTGCCGCAAGCTGGCGCTCCGCCCGGGGCAGCGGCTGCTCGACGTGGGCTGCGGCTGGGGCTCGATGGCCGTCCACGCCGCGCGGCACCACGGGGTGCGGGCGGTCGGCATCACCCTCTCCGCCGAGCAGGCGGCGTTCGCGGGGGAGCGGGTCGCCGCGGCCGGGCTGGCCGGGCGGGTCGAGATCAGGGTGCAGGACTACCGGGAGGTCGCCGACGAGCCGTTCGACGCGGTCTGCTCCATCGGCATGGCCGAGCACGTCGGCGCCGTGCGCTACCACGCCTACGCCCGCTCCCTGCACCGGCTGCTGAGGCCCGGCGGCAGGCTGCTCAACCACCAGATCGCCCGCCCGCCCCGGCCGGACGAGCGCGCCCACCGGATGGACCCGTTCATCGACGCCTACGTCTTCCCCGACGGGGAGCTGATCCCGCTCGGGCAGACCGTCACCCAACTGGAGCGCGCGGGCTTCGAGGTGCGGGACGTGGAGGCGCTGCGCGAGCACTACACCCTGACGCTGCGCGCCTGGACGGCGAACCTGGAGGCCCGCCGCGCCGAGGCGGAGCGACTGGCCGGGGCGGGGCGGGTGCGCACCTGGCTGCTGTACATGGCCGCGTCCGCGCTGGCCTTCGAGCGGAACCGGCTGGGCGTCAACCAGGTCCTCGCGGTGCGCACCGCCGCGGACGGCGCCTCGGGCCTGCCCCTGGTCCGCGAGGCGTGGGCGGTGCCCGAGGCCGCGGGCACGGCCGGACGCGGATAGCGGGCCCCGCCGGGCCGCCGCACCGGGAAAACCCCTCGCCCCGCCCCGTCCCGCGCCGTTACCGTCGCTGCGCATGAGCAGCGGGAGGACGACGACCACCCTGTGGCGCCCCACCGGGCCGCGCGAGCTGGAGCTGGTGCGCGGGCTCGGTTGGCGGGCCTGGCCGCCGCGGCTGCCCGAGCAGCCGATCTTCTACCCGGTGCTCAACGAGGACTACGCGATCAGGATCGCCCGGGACTGGAACGTCAGGCACGACGGCGCCGGATATGTGACGCGGTTCGAGGTGGAGACGGAGTTCCTCGCGCGCTACCCGGTCCGGCGGGCGGGCGGCGAGACGATCCTGGAGCTGTGGGTGCCCGCCGAGGAGCTGGCGGAGTTCAACGCCCACATCGTCGGGCCCATCGAGGTCGTGCACGAGTTCCACTGAGCGCGGGCGGCGGCTGGACGGGCGCGGCGGCACGCGCAGCGGCGGCATGCGGAGCGGCGGCATGAGCAGTGGTGACGAGTTTCGATCGGTCATGTGTGTTGACGCGCCATCGGTCCGGTTGGAATCTGGTCACTCCTGAACGGTTCTGATGGAACGGCGCGCATGCGGGCCCGCCTCGGAGCCCGGCCGCCGTCTTCGGTGACGGGAGGTCACCCATGGACAGTCCCATCGACAGGCCCGCGGAGCAGCCGGAGGCGCGCCGGGGCCGGGGGCGCCGGACGTTCCTTGCCGGGACCGCCGCCCTCGCCGCGTCGGCGGCCGTGGGCGCGTCTCCCGGCGGGGCGCACGCGTCCGGCCGGGAGACGTCCCGGGCCGCCGCCTGGGAGACCGTGCTCAGCGGCTCCTTCGGCAGTTACCAGGCGTTCGAGGCGGCGTGGAACTACCTCTACCCGTGGGGCTCGGACCACAACGGCACCGCCCGCATGTACGGCAGCCCGAGCGACCACAACCACATCTCCCTCTCCGGGGGCGTGCTCACCCTGAAGGCGTCCCGGATCTCGTGGAACGAGGGCAACAGCAGCGCCTCGCCCTACCTGCCCATCCGGTACCACTCCGGCGCGGTGCACGCCAAGGCGCAGATCAACGTCACGTCCCAGTTCCCGGAGTGGGAGGTCAAGGGCGAGTTCCAGGCGCCCAGCGCCCCGGGCACCTGGCCCGCCTTCTGGCTGACCGGGGTGAACAGTTGGCCGCCGGAGAGCGACATCCTGGAGTTCAAGGGCGACACCAGGAACTGGTTCAACACCTTCCGCACCTCCTCCGACGTCTCCACCACCCTCGTGAACGTCTCCTCGCCCGGCTCCTGGCACTCCTACCGGGCCTGGATCGCGAAGGTCGGTGAGCGCGACGTGGACATCCACTACTACCTGGACGGCGTCTGGAAGGCCCAGCACCGGGGCACCGGGTTCGTGGGCAAGCCGCTGTGGCTGATCTGCAACCTCCAGATGGAGGGCTCGTCGGGCTCCTCCGGCCCCGGCGGCGACACCTACTACCGGGCCAGGAACGTCTACGTCGGGCGCAACCGCGCCTACTGACGGCCGCTCGTCCGGGTGAACGCCCGCCCCTCCCGTCCGGCCGTCCGCCCGTCCGGCTGACGGCCCGGAGGGCGAATTCCCGGCGGCGGACCATTCGGACGGCTGAGCGGGACGGGCGGCCGGACGGTGGCGGCGGCCGAGGGAAATACGGGGCGCGCGATGTCACCGGAATCGGTGGCCGGATAACGAGTGGTCCGCGCACACCCTTGACCCGGCGGTATCAACTGGCGGAAGGTGATTGCCGATTCCGACGGCATTACCGCCGGGACCGAGGGGGCGCGGTGAACGTCGCACGGCATGGCGCACGCGGCGGCGCACAGGACAGTGGGCCGGACGCCGTACGGAATACGGCCGTCCGCGTTCGACCGGAATTCGAGCCGGTGCTCCCGCAGGGAACGGCGGACAACACCCGCCGGGAGACCGCGCGAAGACCGCTGGAACCGGGCCGTCCGCATTACGCTCGGGAACGCGCCGGACGATCACCGTCGCGGAAAGGGCACTGACATCGACGTGCCCGCGGTTCACACGCGCGAGGAGATCCCCGACCGCCCGCCGCCGAGAGGAACGACGTCATGACCGTGTCCCCCACCACCGCACCGGCCCCGGCGGGCAGCGCCGCCGGGATGCGCGCCGACGTGCTCTCCCGAGCCGAGGAGCGCCTGGTCCGGCTGCTGTCCGACGAACGGCAGCGCTGGGGCGCCGTCGACGAGCGCGCCGCCGCCCCCGTGGACGCCGTGGCCTCGCTGGTCCACGCGGGCGGCAAGCGGCTGCGCCCCGCGTTCTGCGCCATCGGGTTCCTCGCGTCCGGCGGCGACCCGGCCGATCCCCGGATCGTGGAGGCCGCCGCCGCCGTCGAACTGCTGCACGCCTTCGCGCTCATCCACGACGACGTGGTCGACAACTCGCCGCTGCGCCGCGGCTCGCCCACCGTGCACGCCCGGGCCGCCGAGGAGCACCGCCGCAGGGGCTGGCGCGGTGAGGCCCGCAGGTTCGGCGAGGGCGTGGCGGTGCTCGCCGGCGACCTGGCCATGTCCTACGCCTTCCGGCTGGTGCAGGAGCTGCCCGACGGGGCCCGCCGGGTCTGGACGGAGCTGGTCAGCGAGATGATCGTGGGCCAGTACCTGGATGTGGCGGTCGCCGCCGAGTCCGTCGTCGACCCGCGGCTTTCGGAGTACATCGCCAACGCCAAGTCCGGCCGGTACAGCATCCACCGGCCGCTGGAGCTGGGCGCCGCGATCGCCGGGGAGACCGGCCTGGTGCCCGCGTTCGAGGCGTACGGGACCGCGCTCGGCGAGGCCTTCCAGCTCCGCGACGACCTCATCGACGCCTTCGGCGACGCCGCGGCCGCGGGCAAGCCCGTGGGGTCGGACGCCGTCGAGCACAAGATGACGCTGCTGGTCAGCCTCGCGGCCCGGCGCGACGAGGGGGTGCGGCGGCTGGTGGACGCGGGCGACTGGGACGTCGCCGCGCTGGAGCGGGCCCTGGCGGAGTGCGGGGCGCGCGAGGAGGTGGAGCGGCGCATCGACACGCTGGTCGCCCAGGCCCGCCAGGCGCTGGCCGCGGCGCCCCTGGACGAGCGGTGGCGCACCGAACTCACCGACCTGGCGCTGGCCGTGGCCTACCGGGAGAGCTGACCGCGCGGCGGCCCGGACCCGGGCGCGGGCACCGGGCCGCCGAAGGACCTGTCCCGCGGCTTCTTCGAACACGTGCTCCCCCGGTAAGGTCTGGCCCCATCCGCGTCCGGCACCGTGGCCGGACGCAGGGCGCTCCGGGCTGCCCCGACGCGGGCGGCTCCGGCACGGGAGGCGGCGGTGGCGCAGCAGGAGAGGGCGGTGCGGACACGCCAGGCCGTCCTGGAGGCCGCCGGGGAGGCGTTCGCCGAGCACGGCTTCCTGGGGACCAGCATGGCCGAGATCCTCGCGCGGGCCGGGGTGACCAAGGGCGCGCTGTACTTCCACTTCTCCTCCAAGGAGGAGCTCGCGCTGGCCCTGGTGGAGGCCGAGCGCGCGGCGGTCGCCCGGATCGCGGAGGAGGAGACCGCCAGGGACCAGCCGCCGCTGCGGGCCGCCGTCGCGATGACCGTCCGCTGGGCGGAGCTGGTCCAGTCGGACCCCGTGGTGCGGGCCGGGGTGCGGCTCGTCGCCGAGCAGGGCACGCCGCGGTGTCGGGTGCCGGGGCCCTGCGCCGAGCTGGAGCGGCCGGTGGCGGCGCTGCTGCGGCACGCCGCCGAGCGCGGGGAGCTGCTGCCCGAGGTGGACCCGGGGGCCGCGGCCGAGGTGATCGTCGCCGCGCTCACCGGGGCCCAGGTGCTGTCCCGGGCCGAGCCGGGCGCCCGCGACGTGCCGCGCCGGGTCGAGGCGATGTGGCGGCTGCTGTTCAGCGGCCTGCTGCCCCGGGGCCGCGAGCCGCTGCCGCTGCCGCGCACCGCGGTGTGACGGGGCGCCGCCGGGTCACCCGGCGAGGATCAGGTCGGCGTCCACGGGGAGCGCGGGCAGGCCGGGGCGGGAGACGACGACGAGCTCGTGGGTGTGGTCCGCGCCCGGCTGCCACTGCCCGCCGGCCAGCGGCACCCGGGCCACGTTGGGCGTCGGGCCCGCGGTGAAGTCCAGCGTGCCCGTGATGGTGGCCAGCCGGGTGCGGCCGAGGGCGTCCGCCACGGACAGCCGGTCGGCGGGGTCCTCGGCGGTGGCCAGGGCGTGCGCGGCCACCTCGATCAGCGCGTGCGCCGGGCCGAGCGGCTGGAGCCAGCGGTTGCCGGTCCGCCGCTGGTACGCGTCGGCGAGCCCGGCGGCAGTGGTGCCGTCGAGCGACGAGCGGTACGGGTGGCGGGGCGACCAGTACACCAGGGTGGCGATGTGCGCGTCGTCCAGGGCGCCCGCGCTGCCCCGCGGGTAGGCCAGCCACCGGGAGCAGGTGAGCAGCCGGGGCCGCAGCCCGCGGGCGCGGGCCCGGGTGTGGAACAGCGTCAGGTCCGCCACCGTCGCGGCGCTGGTGACGATCTCGGTCCCGGCCTCCAGGAAGCGGTCGATGTGCGCCTCGAACTCGGTGGCGGGCTCCCGGTAGCCGCCCGGGTCGACCAGGGTGTGGCCGCGTGCCCGCGCCACCGGGGCGAACCCGTGGCCCGGGTCGCGCAGCAGCCGCCCCTGGAGGTCGTCGTTCCACAGGCAGCCCACGGTCCGCGCGGGCCCGAGCCGCTCCCACAGCCCGGCGAAGACGTGCGCGATGTCGTCCAGGCCCCAGGCGAAGTGGTAGGTGAAGCGGAACGGGTGCTCCGGGCTGCCGCCGCGCCCGTACACGAACGCCTGCCAGGGGAAGGTGGTGGACACGCACGGCACGCCCAGTTCCTCGCAGGTGTCGGCGACCGCGGGCAGCACCTTGGTGCCGGCCATGGTGACCACCACGTGCGCGCCGTCCTCGCGCACCAGCTCCTTGACGGCGCGGCGCGCGCCCGCGGGGGCCGAGTGGCTGTCGCGCCAGGCCGTCCTGATCCGCGGGCCGTCCCCCGCGGGCCGCGCCAGCGCGGGGCCCAGCCACTCCAGGACGAACGACAGCGGGTCGCCCAGCGTCGCCAGCCGCCCGGTGCGCGGCACCACCGCGCCGACGCACACCTCCTCGACCCGCCCCGCCGATCCGGCCACGTCCGCTCCTCTCCTCGCCGTGCCTCGTCGCTCACGCCGCGCACTGGTCACGCGACGTGAGAGAAGGGCTACAACATCTCCGCGGCGCGACGCGCGGAAAGGGCGACACACCGGGCGCCGAAGAGTGAATCGGCGGCCGGAAGGGGGGCCTGGGCCGGCCGGAAACGTGGTACGTACAATTGTCCGAGACGGATGTGGTCTTGATCACGGACTCCTTGGCGGAGTGCTCCCCCGGAAGCGGGGAAGAAGCGGGTCCGCCCCCGGCTCTCCCGGGCGGGCACCGACTCACACACAAGGTGCAAGTGAACAGGGAGTGATGTCCCATGCATGACAGTGCGGCGTCCAGTGGCACCCCGGACTCCAGCGGCACCGTTGTGGTCCGGCCGTCGTCCATGGACTGCTCCGGTGCGGCCGAGGTCCGCGAGCAACTGCTGATCCTGCTGAACCGCGGCGCGGAGGAAGTCGTCCTCGACCTGTCCGGGACCGAGGTGTGCGGGTGCTGCGGCGCACCCGCGGTGGTGCGCGCGCACCGGCGCGCACGGGCACTGGGCGCCTCGCTCGTGGTGGTCGCCGCCGACGCGGAGACCCGCAACGCCATCGAAAGGGCCGGCCTGTACGAGCCGGACGTGCCGCGCCTGGTCCGCGCGATGCCGCGCGGGCGCGCCGCGGGGGAGGGCACGCGCCCCCTCTCCCCGATGGCCCCCGCCGCCTGACCCCGCCCCGCGGCACCGCCCGGCCCCGGCCCGCCCCCCGCGGCCGGGGCCGAGGCACGCCCCCGCCCCCGCCCCCGGGAGAGGGTGGAGACGCCTCTCCCGCCGCATGACCCGCCACCGGGGTGGCGGGAGGGGCGACGGGCGGGCCGACCCGGGAGGACTCGCCATGACCGACGTGGAGCTGGTCGTCCTCGTGGGGCTTCAGGCGTCGGGCAAGTCCACGTTCTTCGCCCGTGCCTTCGCCGCCACGCACGATCTGGTCAGCAAGGACCTCTTCCCCCGCTCGGCCCGGAACCGGCAGGCCCGGCAGATGCGCCTGGTCGGGGAGGCGCTGGCGGGTGGGCGCTCCGTCGTGGTGGACAACACCAACCCGTCCCCGCGGGAGTGGGAGCCGTTGATCGCCGCGGCCCGCGCCCACGGGGCGCGGGTGGTCGCGTACTGGTTCCCGCCGGACCTCACCGGCTCCCTGGCCCGCAACGCGGCGCGCGAGGGGCGGGCCCGGGTGCCCGAGGTGGGCCTGCTCGCCACGCACGGCCGGCTGCGCAGACCGCGCCGGGAGGACGGGTTCGACGCCGTCGCGGAGGTGCGGTTCGACGGCCGCGGCGGGTTCGAGGTGCGGCCCGATCCCGGGGGCGGGGCGCCCGGCGCGCCCTCCGGAGGCCCGTCGTCCTGAGCCCCCTGTGGACCCCCCGTTGGACGGAAGGCCTGGTTAGGCTAACCTAACCTCGATCTTCGCTCCGGGTCCCGTCGGCCCCGGGGGTCACACGCACCACTGTACGAAAGCAGGCACCCCCATGTCCCACTCCCGCCTCCCCCGCCTCTCCCGCCGCGGCCTGCTCGCCGCGGGCGGTGCCCTGGGCTTCGGCGGGCTGCTCACCGCCTGCGGCGACGAGGGCGGCAGCGGCTCCGGGACCTCCGGCGGGTCCGGCGGGTCCGGTGACTCCGGCGCCTGGACGTTCACCGACGACCGCAAGAAGAAGATCACCGCCGAGAAGCGGCCCGAGCGCGTCGTCGCCTACATCGGCACGGCCGCCGCCCTGTACGACTTCGGCGTCGAGAAGCAGATCGCCGGCGTCTTCGGCCCGAGCAAGCTGTCCAACGGCAAGCCCGACCCGCAGGCCGGCGACTTCCCCGTGGACAAGACCACGATCATCGGCAACGCCTACGGCGAGTTCAACATCGAGAAGTACGCCGCCCTGCGCCCCGACCTCCTCGTCACCAGCATGTACATCGACGAGGAGCTGTGGTACGTGCCCGCGGAGAGCAGCAAGAAGATCCTCACCCTGGCGCCCAGCGTCGGACTGAAGTCCTCCCACAACCCGCTGCCGGAGCCCATCGCCCGCGTCGCCGAACTCGCCGCGTCCCTCGGCGCCGACCCGAAGGCCGCGAAGGTCACCGAGGCCAAGGACCGCTTCGAGAAGGCCGCCGAGCGCCTGCGCCGGGCGGCGAAGGCGAGCGGCGGCCTGAAGGTCATGGCCGCCTCCGCCGCCGCCGACCTGTTCTTCGTCTCCGACCCGGTCGTCTACGCCGACCTGAGCTACTACCGCGACCTGGGCGTGGAGCTCGTCCGGCCGGACAAGGTCGAGGGCGGCTTCTTCGAGCACCTGAGCTGGGAGAACGCCGACAAGTACCCGGTCGACCTGATCCTGCTGGACAACCGCACCGCCTCCCTCCAGCCCAAGGACCTCACCGTCAAGCCGACCTGGGCCAAGCTCCCGGCGGTCAAGGCCGGCCAGATCGTGCCCTGGCTCAGCGAGCCGCGCTTCTCCCACGCCGGCTGCGCCCCGCAGATCGAGGCCCTCGCCGAGGCGATCGAGAACGCCAGGAAGGTCGCCTGACCCGCGCGCCGACGCGCGCCGCCGCGCGCCGCCGCCGGATCCGCCCGGCGGCGGCACGCGTCGGCGCGCCGGCCGGCTCAGCCGCGCCCGCGCCCGGCCAGGGCGTCCACCGCGGCCCGCGCCGCCTCCCGGGACGACTGCGGGTTCTGGCCGGTGACGAACGGGCCGTCCACCACGGCGATCGACGACCAGGGCTCGGCCTCCCGGTACAGCGCGCCGGCCTCCTCGAGGGCGGACTGGAGCAGGAACGGCACCACCCCGGTCCGGCCGACCGCCTCCTCCTCCCGGTTGCTGAACGCCGACACCCGGCGGCCGCGCACCAGCGGCTCGCCGTCGGCGCCGCGCAGCGCCAGCAGCCCGGCCGCGCCGTGGCACACGCTCGCCACCACACCGCCCGCCGCGGCGATCCGCCCGCCGATCCGGCCGATCTCCGCGTTGCCGGGGAAGTCCCACATGGTCCCGTGCCCGCCCGCGAGCCACACCGCGGCGTAGCGGTCCGGGTCCACCTCGCCGAGCGGCACCGTCCGCTCCAACTGCCCGGCCATCCGCGGGTCGGCGAGGAACGCCTTCTGGTCGGGGTCGTCGGTGTCCACCCCGTCCAGCGGCGGCCGTCCGCCGCGCACGGAGGCGAGGTCCACGGTCAGCCCGGCTTCGGTGAACACCGCCCAGGGGTGCGCCACCTCGGGCAGGTAGGCGCCGGTCGCCTCGCCGGTGTCGCCGAGGGAGTCGTGGCTGGTCAGCACGATGAGAACGTTGGTCATGGCCTCACCGTAGGACCGGGGTCCGCGCCCTCGCCAATAGAATCCCGATGACCGGCGATCGGAAAAGCGATGGCCCAGGATGGGAGGCGGGTGCGCAGTGCCCAGGCTCGACCAGCTCAGGTCCTTCCTTGCGGTGTACCGCGCGGGCACCGTGACCGGGGCGGCCAAGGAGATCGGCCTGTCCCAGTCCGCGCTCACCGCGCAGCTCGCCGCGCTGGAGGCCCGGCTCGGCCGCCCCCTGTTCGAGCGGACCGCGCGCGGGGTGCTGCCCACCGACGCCGCCCACGACCTGGCCCGCAGGATCGGCGAACCCATGGACCAGTTGCTCGCCCGCCTGGACGACATGGAGCCCCCCGGCCACGGCACCGTCCGGCTCGGCGGCCCGGCCGAGCTGCTCGGCGAGCGGGTGCTGCCCGCCCTCACCGGTCTGGCCGGGCCCGGGCTGCGCCTGCGCGTGTCCTTCGGCCTCGCCGACGACCTGCTCGACCGGCTCGCCCGGGGCGAGCACGACCTGGTGGTCTCCTCGGTGCGGCCGCGCCGCCCCGGCATGGTGGCCGCGCACCTCGCCGACGAGGAGTTCGTCCTGGTCGGCACCCCCGGGCACCTGGAGAGCGTCGACCCGGGCCGCCTCGCCGCCGAGCCGGTGGCGGCCCTGGCCCACCTGCCGCTCGTCGCCTACGACTCCCAGTTGCCGGTGATCCGGCGCTACTGGCGCACCGAGTTCGGCCGCCGTCCCCCCAACGAGACCGTGCTGACCGTCCCCGACCTGCGCGAGGTGGCCCGCGCCGCGCGGGCGGGAGCGGGTGTGACCGTCCTGCCCCGGTACATCGCCGCGGACGCGCTGCGCGACGGCGCGCTCGTCCCGCTGCACCGGCCCGCGGTTCGGCCGCTCAACAGCCTGTTCCTGGTCACCCGCACCGGCACGCCCCCGAACCCGGCGCTCGAGGCGGTGCGGCGCAAGCTGCTGGAGCGGGCCGCGACCTGGCACGACCTGTGACGGCGGGCCGGGGCGGCCCGCTCACGGCGCGGTCGCGCCGTGGGCCCCCGCGAGGAACTGCGTGGCGGCGAGCTCCCGGTACAGCGCGTCGCCGCGCACCAGCTCCTGGTGCGTGCCCACCGCCCGCACCCGCCCCCGCTCCATGACCACGATCCGGTCCGCGCAGGTCACCGTGGACAGCCGGTGCGCCGCCACCAGCACCGTCGTCGACCCGGCCGCCTCGGCGACCGTGTCGCGCAGCGCCGCCTCGTTGGCGGCGTCGAGCTGCGAGGTGGCCTCGTCCAGCAGCAGCAGCCGGGGGCGGCGCAGCAGGGCGCGGGCGATCGCCACCCGCTGCCGCTCGCCACCGGACAGCCGCGTCCCGCGGTGCCCGACCTGGGTGTCCAGGCCCTGGGGCAGCCGCTCCACCAGCGCCAGCAGCCGCGCCCTGCGCAGCACCTCACGCAGCTCGTCCTCATCCGCCCGCGGGGCCCCGATCAGCAGGTTCTCGCGCAGCGTCCCGGCCAGCACGGGCGCGTCCTGCTCGACGTAGCCGATCGTCGCGCGCAGCTCGCCCAGTGGCCAGTGCCGCACGTCCCTGCCGTCCACAAGCACCAGGCCGGAGTCCCGGTCGTGGAAGCGCTCGATCAGGGAGAACACCGTGGTCTTGCCCGCGCCGGAGGGGCCGACGAACGCGGTCATGCCGCGGGCCGGGACGGTGAAGGACACCTCGTGGTGGACGCGCGGCAGCCCGGGCTGGTAGGCGAAGCAGACCCGGTCGAACGCCACCGAGGCGGGACGGCACTCCACGGCGACGGCGAGGGCGGGGGCGGGGGCCGGCGCGGGGCGCGGGCCCGGCAGGGCACGCGGCGCGGACGGCACCAGCGCCGGCGCGGGCGCGGGCGCCTGCACCTCCAGCTCCTCCGTCTCCAGCTCCTCCGCCTCGCACAGCCGGGCCGCGGCCGCCGCGCCCACCTGGAGCAGCCCCACCGCCTCCGCGAGCTGCCCGATCAGCGGCGCCAGCGCGAACAGGTACAGCAGGAACGCCACCAGCGTGGACACCCCGATCGCGCCCGAGGCGACCCGCGCGCCGCCGACGCCCAGCACGGCGAGGAACGCCGCCTGCACCGCCACCTGCGTGGAGCCGAGCGACACGGCCTGCCAGGCGGCGGCGCGCACCCCGGCGTGCCGGGCCCGCTCCGCCGCCTCGTGCAGCACCGCCGCCTCCCGCGGCTCCGCGCCCGATGCCTTCACGGTGCGGAAGCCGCCCAGCGCCCGCTCCAGCGCGGACCCGAGCCCGCCGACCGCCTCCTGGGCGTTCCGGGCCGCGCGGCTGATCCTCGGCGCCACCACGGCCACCACCACGCCGATCACCGCCACCACGGCCAGGGTGACCGCGAGCAGCACCGGGTCCAGCAGGCCCATCATCACCACCGTGGCCAGGCCGATCACTGCGGAGCTCGCCAGCGCGGCCACCGGCTGGGTGGCCACTTGCCGCAGCAGCGTGGTGTCGGAGGTGACCCGCGCGATCAGGTCGCCGGGCTCCGCGCTCTCCAGCACCGGCACCCGCAGCCGCAGCAGCCGGTCGGCCAGCCGCCGCCGCACCGCGCACGCCAGCGCCTCGGCGGTGCGCTGGAGCAGGCAGTAGCCGAGCGCGCCGAGCACCGCCCCGGCCACCACCAGCACGCTGAGCCCCAGCAGCGCACCGCCGACCGGGCGGTCGTCGCCGAGGGAGTCCAGCACCCGCTTGGCCGCGAGGGGCTGGGCCAGGCCCGCCACGCCGCCGAGCAGCGTCACGGACACGCCCGCCAGCACACCGCGCAGTTGCGGGCGCAGCAGGCGGAGCAGGGCGCGGTGGCCGGACGCGGCCCGCTCCCGCGCCGGATGGACGTCCACGGCCACCGCTTCACTCCACCGCGAAGAAGCGCTGGAAGTAGTCGGCGGGCACGCCCTCGCCCACCAGGACGCCCTCGGCCTCCACCCAGGCGTGGGCGGCGAACGGCGGCCGGGCGCGCACCCCCACGCACCAGGTCGGCCAGACCCCGCGCAGCCGGCACAGCAGCACCGTGGCCAGCGACCGGGGCAGACAGCCCTTCCGCCCGCCGGAGGCGAGGCTGACCAGCAGCACCGTCGCCCTGGCGTCGGCCGCCTGCTCCAGCGTGGCGGGTCGCGCCCCGCGCCGCACCACCGCGAGCACCGCGCGGATGCGGCCCGGCGGCAGGACGGCGAGCAGGTGCGCGCAGGCGACGGCGAACCGGGCCGCCGTGCGGCGCCGGAACGGCACCGACCGCGGGCTGTAGGGAACCACTTCGGGCGCGGACATGACGGTGTCCCCCTTCTGGCGTCGTGTCAGTGGTGATCGGGGCTCGGGGCTCGGGGCTCGGGGCCGGGCGCCGCGGGCGCGCGGCGGTGCGCCGCCGGTGGCCTCGTCGGCCCCGGCGGCGGCGCCGCGCCGCCCGCTACGGCCGCACCAGCTCGGCCGAGCGCAGTTCGGTCAGGATGCGGCTCACGTCCTGTTCGGCGAGCTCCGCGGTGACGTCGTAGTCGTCGGTCAGCGCCGTCACCGCCTGCTCCACCGTCCTGCCGTCCAGCAGCGCCCGCACGACGACCGCCGCCGTCGGGTTCAGCGTCCAGTACTCGCCGCTCTTCTGGTCCAGCAGCGCCATGCCGTACTCCGTCTCGGTCATCAGCACACCGGGGCGCAGCGTCAGTGCCATTTTTTCTCTCCTCACACCACACACGCAGGGACGACGTCAGCCCGTGGCCCGTTCGCTCGGCGCCTCGAGGGCGCGCAGCCACACCTCGCAGGCCACGGTCGAGTGCAGCAGCGGGTTGTCGGTCTCCGCCGAGCCGGGCCGCGCGCACCACTCGCGCAGCGCGGCCGCGTCCACCAGGCCGAGCGCGGCCAGCCGGGAGTCCTCGCACAGGGCCAGCAGCGCGTCGCGGTGCCGCCGCAGACCCACCTCCTCCTCGAGCGTCGCGCTGTTCTTGGTGGTGCGGTCGCGGGTGGACTCGGGCACCACGCCCCGCATCGCCTCCACGATCAGCGGCTTGTACCGCCAGGGCGTGACCCGCTCGGACGGCCGGACCGCGAGGCCGAGCTCCACCACGCGGTCGTCGTAGAACGGGGCGGCGAACACCAGGCCGTGCCGGGCGGTGATCTGGTTCAGGTGGCGGGCGAACCGGGTGACGGCCCGCATGGTGGCCAGCTCCCGGTGCGCGCCGTGCCCCGGGCCCAGCGGCTCCGCGGTCGCGGCGGCGGCCCGCATCCGCCGGCGCACCGCCGCGACGGCCTCCCGGGTCGCCCACGGCGGCATCCGCGGCGGCGCGCACCACTGGAACAAGGGCTCCTCCGGGGACGGCGGCGGGTCCGTCAGGTGGTCGGCCAGGTGCGTCAGCCACGCCCCGTAGGAGCGCCGGTCGAGCAGTTGGCCGACCGCCCGCCCGCCGGACCAGCCGTACTTGGCGAGCCAGCCGCGGGCGTCGCGCAGGGCGGTGCGCGGGTGGCGGGGCAGCAGGTCGTGCACCCGCGCCGAGGCCCCGCCGAGCACCTCGTCGCCGCCGAACCCGCTCAGGTGCATCCGCGAGCCGCGCTCCACCGCCCGCCACAGCAGGCTCATCCGGCGGCGGTGGTCCACCGCGAACATCGACGGGGAGTCGAGCACCTCGTCGTGGAGCGCGTCCACGCCGTCGAAGGTGAGCGGCACCCTGTCCGCGGGGACGACGTGGTGCTCGACGGTGTCCAGGCCCGCGACGGTGCGGCGGGCCCAGAACACGTCGTCGCCCAGCGGGTCGTGGCTGGCGGCGGTGTAGGCGACCACCCGGGCGCCGCCGCGCGCCGCGGTGCAGACCACTGCGGTGGAGTCCAGGCCGCCGAGGTCCGCGGTGACCCAGCTCCGGCCGCGGGTGCGCGCCTCGACGGCGCGGGCGAGCGCGTCCCGGAACCCGGGCGCCGCCTCGGCCAGCGGTACCTCCGGGTCGGGCGGCGACCACCAGCGCACCGGCCGGGCCCGGCCGCCGTGGTCCACGGCCAGCCAGTACCCGCCGGGCAGCGGCTCCACCCCGCGCCACACGGGCTCGTCCGACAGGGGGAGCACGGTCGCCGGGCTGAGCAGTTGCGCCGCGAGCCGCTCCTCGTCCACGCCGGTGCCGAGCAGGTCGGCGAGCACGTCCGCCCGGTCGGCCGCGACGGTCGCGAATCCGGCGCGGGCGTGGAAGATCCGCCGCACCCCGGTTACCGTGCCCTGCACCCGCAGTCGGCCGTCGGCGCTCGCCAGCAGGTGGTGGCTGCCCGGCCACGCGGAGGCGAACCGGTCCAGGGCGGACAGCGAGGGCGCCGCCGCCGCGGCGGCGCGGGAGGCGTCCTCGGGTGTGACGGCGTGCTCGCCGACGACGGCGACCCGGGTGCGGCCGCACTCGCCCGCCACCAGGGCGTCCGGGTCCCAGCGGCCGAGCAGCCACGGGCGGCCCGACGCGTGCCGCAGCTCCTCGCTCGCGTGGCGGCGCGCTCGGCGCGCCACCTCGGTGACGGCGTCGTCGTCGGGCAGGACGAGGAACCAGCCGGAGGGATTGCGCAGGGAAAGGGAATCGGCCACGGGCTTCCACGCGCTTTCGAGGTCGTCGCCGCGCCGGGCCCGGTGCGGCAGCGCGCGGCGGAGGGAAGAATGGAGCCGGGGAGCGGCGCGAACCGCTCCCCGGCCGGGACCGGCCTCATTCGGCGGGGCCGGTCCCTTCTGGTGCCCGGAGTGGAACGGATCCGCCCGGGGCGACCGGTCAGACGAGCTGGTGGCCGCCGAGCAGGTCCTTGGCGGTCTGGCCGGCGAGGCCGGTGGTGCGACGGAAGCCACCGGCCTTGGCGAGGGTGGGGCGCTCGTACGTCATGTCGAACTTCCTTTCCATTGTCTGGATGGAGTGTTCGCGGGAATTCCGGTGCGCCTTCTCGCGGAAACGGCGGGCGGTTTCGAAAAACCGCTCGGATCCGGGATCCGGCGTCCGGGTGAATCCCACGACGCCAGACATTAATTACGACAAGCACATCATCACAATGGCTCGCTGAGGGTAGGGCGTAGCGCGCAGCGGAGGTGCGCATTCCCACGCGCAGCTCCGCCCGCTTCCACGCGCCGTCCCGACGCGGTAATGGACCGTCGATCGCTGGGTAGAAGCAAGCTTTTCGCCGTCACCCGCGCCCGCAACGCGCTCCCCGCGCACACCGGCAGACCGCCCCACCTCGGGCACGACCTGCACCGACCCCCGTCTACCGCACCCGGCCGACCACCGCTGCGCCGCCCCGCCCCGGCACCGCGAACGGCACCCGCCCGACCTGCTGATGCTCCGTCAGGCACGTGTGGACACCCAGCCGGGACCGCCCCGCCCGGCAGAAGGGGCGGGGCGGTCCCGGCGGCCCGTCAGGAGTCCCAGATCGCCCCGTACGCGGGGATGCCCAACCGCTCCATGCCGTGCACGACCTGCCAAGTGAGCTTCTTGTTGCTGATGCAGATGACGGCCTCCGCGCCGGACTCGGCCCACACCCGGTGGGCCAGCGCCACCATGTCCGGCTTGCCCTGCCGGCCGGTGTCCCAGATCAGGGCGTCCGGCTGCACCGCCAGGATCTCGTCCACCAGCGCGTCCCCGTACGTGGCGCGCGGGTCGCGGGTGGCCCACACCAGGCGGGACGGGACCTCGCGGGCCAGCAGGTGCGGCAGGCAGGGCCCGATGCCGCTGCCGGTGGCGACGTACACCACCCGGCGGAACAGCGTCTCGATGTTCGCGACGCCCGCCGTGGGGACGCCCTTGACCCACACGTGGGAGGGCCGGTCGTCGATGAAGTCCGCGGTCCAGTCGCCGGCGCGGGAGATCGTCAGGCGGAAGCCGGTCCTGCCGGGCTCGGGGACGTTGGCGAAGGAGTGCCACTCCCTCAGCGGCGACCGGCTCACCGCGGTGGACGACCCGGCGAACGGGGTGACGCCGTGGTCGAACCGGACCAGCGCCACATGGGAGGACGGCCGCTCCACGGCCACCGGCACCCGGCGCAGCCGCAGCCACGGCAGCGCCACGCTGAACGTCAGCACGGCCAGCACCCACACCCGGGGCGAGCCCGCCACGGCCGGCCCGGCCGCGGTGGAGCCCCGCCCGTGCACGGTGGTGAGCACGGTGTGGGCCCACAGCAGCGCCAGCGCCGTCCAGCCGCCGAAGCGGTGCACCTTCTCGAAGTGGTCGTGGCAGCGCGCCCGGAACGGCGGCAGGGCGGTGGCCACCACCGCCAGCAGCAGCGCCGCCAGGGCCCACGACACGGCGAGGACGTCACCGGGCGCGCCGCCGCGGACGGCCGCGACCAGGCCCGCGAGGAACCACGCGGTGGCGGCCAGCGCCCCGCCGACGTGCAGCCCTCCGAAGTGGTAGACCTTGCCCAGCGTCCAGCGCACCCGCAGCGGCCAGGTCACCGGCGCGGAGGTCGCCAGCCGGAACAGCAGGTTGATCACATGGCTCTGCCGGATCAGTACCGCGAGGGAGACGTTGGCCAGCGCCGCGTCCCCGTATGTCGCGGTCGCCATCCCGCCGCGCGCCGCCGCGGCGGCCACCGCCACATTGACCGCGACGACCAGGGCGATCAGCCGGTTGTAGTGCATCAGGCGCGGGTGCTTCAGGGCCCGGCGCAGCGGCGGCAGCGGCGCCGGGGGCGTCGGCGCGGTGGAGCCGGAGTCCTCCGGCCGGGGCAGCGGGCGGGGGCGGGCGGCCGTCGTCACGAGACACCCCCGCCGACCCGCGCCCGCTCGCCGGCGAGGCGCAGCAGCGCGGCCTTGTCCACCTTGCCCCTGCTGGTGAGTGGAAGCGCTCCCACAACGTGCACGGCCTCGGGCACGCAGTAGTACGGCAGCGCCGCCGCCACCGCCTGCCGCGCCGCCCCCGGCTCGACGCCCGCCCCGGTGACGAACGACACCAGGGTGCGGCTGTCCAGCTTCAGCGTCACCGCCCGGGTGCAGCCGGGCACCGACTCCAGCACCGCGGACACCGAGTCCAGCTCCACCCGGAAGCCGCGCACCTTCACCTGGTCGTCGGTGCGCCCCAGGTGCTCCAGCTCGCCGTCCGGCGTCCAGCGCCCCAGGTCCCGGGTGCGGAACATCAGCCGCCCGCCGCCGAGGAACGGGTCGGGCAGGTACCGCTGCCCGGTGAGCTCCTCGTCGCCGAGGTAGCCCGCCGAGACCCCGTCGCCCCCGGCCCACATCTCGCCGGTCTCGCCCATCGGCACCGGGCGCAGCCGCTCGTCCAGGACGTAGACGGTGTTGTTGGGCGTGGGCCGCCCGATGGTGAGCGGGCCGCCGGGGTCGTGCCGGTGCAGCGTGTTGACGATCGTGGTCTCGGTGGGGCCGCAGCCGTTGTGGAAGGAGCAGAACGCGGCCCACTCGTCGGCCAGGGCCCGCGGGCACGGCTCCCCGGCGACGGCGGCGACCCGCACCCCGGAGCACTCCCGCGCGGGCAGCGAGCCGAGGACGGTGGGCGTGGCGATCACCACGTCGGCGCGGGCCACGGCGGCGGCGATGTCGTCCTCCCTGATCACCAGGGTCGCGCCGTGCGCCAGCGCGCCGAGGATCTCCCAGGCGGCCATGTCGAAGGCGATGTTGAGGATCTGCGCCACCCGCCACCCCGGCCGCATGCCGAGACTGCCGGGCTCGGTGAGCAGGATGTTGCAGACGTTGCGGTGGGTGACCGTCACTCCGTTGGGGCGGCCGGTGGTGCCGGACGTGAACAGCACGTAGCAGCCGTCGCCGGGCCGGGGGGCCCGCGGCGGCACCGGCGCGGCGGGGCGCGGGCCCGGCTCCTCGGTCAGCTCCTCGATCGCCAGGCGGACGCCGCCCTCGGGCACCGGAACCCGGTCCAGCGTGGCGGACAGCGTCAGCACCACCCGGGCCGAGCAGGCGCGCACGATGTGCGCCAGTTGCGCCGCGGGCGCCACGCCCACGTCCTGCGGCACGTAGGCGGCGCCCGCCTTGAGGATGCCGAGGATCCCCACCAGCAGGGGGATGGAGCGCTTGGCGAACAGCGCCACGTTGTCGCCGGGGCCGACCCCGAGCCCCGCCAGGTGCGCGGCCAGGCGGTCGGCCCGCCGGTTCAGCTCGCCGTAGGTGATGGCGGCGCCCCCGTGCTCGGCGGCGACGGCCAGGGGGCGCGCGGCGGCGTGCCGTTCGAACGCGTGGTGCACGCAGTCGTACGGCACGACCCTGGCCGGGCCCCGCCCGAACAACTGGAACAGCCGCCGGTCCCGCTCCGGCAGGTGCCGCAGCGGAGCGGTGCGCCAGTCCGGCGGCTCGGGCCATGCCGCGGGCGCGGCGGGCCAGGGGCGGCCGCCCGCGCCCGGGGCGGTGGCGGGGTCGAGGAGCTGGAGCGGTTCTGGATGCATCGAGGGGTTCCTCCGGACTCGCTGGACGGATCGGGTGGAGCCGTGCGGGAGGTCCGGCCGCGCCCCGGGCCGGCCGGGCGGTTCCCGGGCAGGGGGCACCGGCCGGTCGGCGCGACCGGCTCGTGCGGGCGGGAGAGCGGGAGAGACGGCGTGGAGGGGTCGGAGACGAGGTGAGAAGGCGGCGTGGAGAGGCGGGTGGGGGGGCGAAACGGAGAGACGGCGTGGAGGGGTGGGGTCAGCGGCGGCGCGGGGAGACGGCCGGGCGTGGCCCGCGGGCGGGTCGCGGCGGCGCGCGGCGGGACCGCGGCGCTGCCGTGGCCGCGGTGGGCGCGGGCGGGCGTTTCGGCTGGTGGGGGGACGGCGCCCGCGGTGAAGCGGGGCGGCGCCGGGGTACCTCCTCCCTTCCGGGCGTCCGGTATTCCTGGCGGTGCGCGCACAGCCGTGCGACGGGACCCCGCTCGGGTGCGGGCACGGGGGCGGGGCTGGGCCCAGAGCGGCCTGGAAGGAGCGCGGCGGGCACGGCGGTGCGCCATCGCGGTGGCCCGTTCGCTGCGGTCCAGACCAGTCACACTGGTTGTCATGTGACGCAGGGATGTACAGCCGTCTCTCTAGTTGAAAGGTTAAACACCCTTCGGGCCGGTACGGAAGACCGCCGTCACCGGAAATCAGCCAACTTCTCTGATTCGCCGGTTAGTTGGGGAATACAGCGGTCCGGGTGCGCCGCCGCGGGGCCCGCCCACCGGGTCGCGGCGGAGCCGCGCCGGCGAGCCGCCTGGGCGGGAGGCGGCGAGGGAACGGGAACGGGGCGCGCCCGGCCGGTGACCTCGGGGTCGCCGGCCGGGCGCGGTGTGCTCGGTGTGTGCTCGGTGCGGTGTGGTGGCTACTTCTCCTCGTCCAGCACCTCCAGGTTGACGAACCGCGGTTCGCTCTCGCACAGCTCGCGGAAGCGTTCCGCGATGCGCCGCGTCTCCGGCAGGTCGTTGTTCTCCATCGCCTTCTCGTACGAGGGGAACTCGACGATGTCCACGTAGTGGCCGGGGGCGTCCCGGTCCCTGGTGTGGCACTCGCGGGTGACGGTGCGCTTGCCCTCCGTCGCCTGCATCCACTCGTCGAAGACCTGCCGCATCTGCTCCTCTCGGGTGGTCTCGTACTCGATGACCTGGATGAACGTCATCAGCAGACCCTTCGTCGCCGCCGTCCCCGCGGCCGCGGGGCGGCGTCGGGCGTCGTCTGTCAGCGGTCCCTGGCCCGCGCGTACTCCGCCGCCATGCCGCCGGCGAAGTCGTACACCACGCACGGCTCGTCGCCGACGACCCAGGCGTCGTGACCGGGCGGGCAGACGAACACGTCGCCCGGCCCGACCTCGCTCTCCTGGCCGTTGTCCATGCGGACCCGCAGCCGCCCGCTCACCACGTAGCCGTTGTGGTGGATCTCGCAACTGGAGGTCCCGGCGATCGGGCCCACCGACTTCGACCACTGCCAGCCGGGCTCGAAGGTGGCCACCGCGAAGTCCAGCCCGGTCAGGTGCAGGGCTTCCAGGTGGCCCAGGGGGAAGTCGCGTCGCTCGTCGGGTTTGTCGATGGTCTTCACTTCCAGCATGGGCGTCCTCCGTCCGGGCATCATGCGCCTCGGGGCCCCGTCGCCGCCTGACGAGGGGCGCACGGTCCGCCGCGGCGGCCACCGGACCCCGCCTGCTCCCATCGTCACCCTTTCGGCGCAACCCCACCACCGGAGGCCGCGGGCGGCGCGGGGCGGCGCGGGGGGTGCGCGTGCCGCTCGTGCGCATGGCGCCCCAGCATGGCCCCGCCGAAGACCACGAACCCGGCGCCGATCAGCCACGACTGCACCACCAGGACGGTGCCCACCACGCCGTAGGCGACGGCGTTGGAGACGATCAGCGGCGCGAACACCAGCGACGAGAACACCCGCAGCCCCACCAGGCCCAGCACCGTGGCCGCCGCCCCCGGCAGCAGCGCTCGCCACGGCACCCGCCCGCCCAGCAGGAAGCGCTGGCCCCACCAGAAGAACAGCAGTCCCGTCAGCAGCGTCAGCAGGGCACGGGCGGCCGGCTGCGCCCAGCCGTGCCGCAGCACCGCCCCGCTCTGCGCCGTCCCGAACAGGCAGGCGGTCAGCACGGTCAGCCACACCGCCTGCCGCCACACCTTGTGCCACGGCCCCGCGGGCAGCCCCCACACCTTCTCGTAACCGGTCTGCACGCTCGCCGCGAACGACAGTCCGAACAGGACCAGCGCGGCGACACCGAGGGCGCTGGTGGTGCTCAGCACCCGGCGGGGCGGGGAGAACAGGTGCCGGACGGTGTCCGCGGGGCCGCCCGCCAGGCCCATGCCGTGCACCAGCCACTCGGCGAAGCCGCGCGGTTGCAGCGGCGCCACCGCCGCCACCACGATCAGCAGCGGCATCAGCGTGACCAGGCCCAGCGCGGAGAACCCCATCGAGCGGTGCAGCAGCTCCAGCTCGCGGCCGTGCCGCCACAGCCGCCCCGGCCTGGACCGGTGCCAGGTCAGCGGCAGCCCCCGCGCCCGGTGCAGTCGCGCGGCGGACGGCCGCCGCCCGCCCCGCCGCCGCCCGCCGCCCCCGGGGCCCCCGCGGCCGGGGCGGGGTGGGCGGGCCCCGGGAAGGCCATCGGCGTCGGCCATCTCGTCCTCCACGCGGTCACCGGACACCCGGCACCCGGCGGGGCCGGTCCCGCCGGGTGCGACAGCGGCCCGGAAGGCGCCCCGCGGACGGCTCCGCGCGGCCTCCCGCCCCGCCCCGCGCGGCACCGGCCGCACCCGCCGGTCGCCCGCCTACCCCGGCCCCGGCCCGGCGGGCGCCGCCGCGTCGCCGCCGGGCGCCGGCGCGGGCCCGTGCACGTACAGGGCCCGCCGGTCGCCCGCGTCCACCTGGGGCGGGAGCGGCAGCTCGTAGGGGACGGGGCGGCGGTGGTCGGCGAGCCGCCGCCCGGGGTCGCACACCCGGCCGGAGCGCCACAGCGCGCGGACGGAGTTCGTCCGGCCGCGCAGCAGGTTCCCGCCGAGCACCCCCAGCACCCGCGGGGCCGTGCGCGGGCCCAGGTGCTTGCGGACGGCCACCGCCTGGATGCGCGCCAGCTCCTGGTAGAACTCCTCCAGCGGCAGTCGCGTGGGCAGCACCGCGTGCTGCGTGTCGAACAGCCGGTAGTCGCGGGTGGTCAGCCGCCGTGCCTCGGTGTGCCAGCTCTCCGTGCCGGGGTACGGCGTCATCACCGTCAGGTGCACGGCCTCCGGGATCGCCCGCGCGAACTCCCGCACCGCCCGGAAACGCCCGGCGTCCCACGCCGGGTCCACGACCAGGTCGACGGTGGCCCTGATGCCCAGGCGCCTGGCCGCCTCCAGGGCGTGGAAGTTGTCGTCCGGGGTGGTCCGCCTGCGGAACCTGTCCAGGCCCTCGGCGTCGAGCGCGTCCACGCCGAGGAACATGTGCCGCAGCCCGAGGCGCGACCACCGCTCGAACACCTCCGGGTTGCGCAGCAGCACGTCGCCGCGGGTCTGGAGGTGGTAGCGCCTGCGGACGCGGCGCCGCTCCACCTCGGCCGCGATCGCGTCCCCGTGCTCGGGGCGCAGGAACGCCACGTCGTCCACGAGGAACACGTTCGGCTCGCGGACCCGGGCGAGCTCCTCGGCCGCCGCCGGAGCCGACATCCCGCGGTAGGTGTGGCCGTAGAACGTCCACGCGGAGCAGAACGAGCAGTCCCACGGGCAGCCGCGGGTGAACTCCACCGACGCGCACGGGTCCAGCTCCCCGACGAAGTACCGGCGCCGGTGCCTGAGCAGGTCCCGGGCCGGGCGCGGCTCGTCGATGCCGTGCGGCATCCGGGGCGGGGGCCCGGCGCCGTCCGCGGTGACCACCCCGGGCACCCCCGCCGCGCCGCCGTCCCGCACCGCGTCCAGCAGCGGCCCCACCGCGGGCTCGCCCTCGCCCCGCACCACCGCGTCCACGGCGCCCTCGGCCTGCTGGAGCACCCGCTCGGCCACGAAGGAGACGCCGTGCCCGCCGAAGAAGACGAAAGCGCGCGGCAGGGTCCGCCTGACCTGCCTGGCGATGCCGATGCCCGCGGGCACCTCGGCGAGGTTGTTCAGCGAGACGCCGACCGCGTCGGGCGCGAAGGAGGACAGCTCACGCGCGAACCCGTCCCTGGACTCGACCTGGAGATCGACGACGCGCACCCGGTGCCCGGCGGCCCCGGCGGCGGCGGCCACCCGCGCCAGGCCGAGCGGTTCGAGGCGCGCGAAGACCTCCGAGTACGTCAGGACGCTGGGACGGACGAGCAGCAGGCGCATGGTCACCTCGGGGCGTACGCGGGCGGCTGCGGCGAGGTATCCGCTGCCGCGCCCGCCGAAACCGCGGCGGCCCCGCGTCACGCCATCGTGCGCCGACCGACCGGAGCAGGGGCGGGGCGCTCCCCGGCACCGCGCCGCCCGGGTCCGCGCCGCCCGGCCCTCGCCGGGCGGCCCACGGCGTCGGCCGACATCCGATCAGGTCCGCCCGGCCGACCGCGAGTTCATCGGCCCGAACGCACCGCTAGCATGTGAGGAGGCCAGAGCACCACAGGGAGGCAACGCCCTCCTTCGGCGAGGGGAGCGCGCGGTGGCGGAGAGCTGGATGCGGCCGGGGCCGGAGGCGGAGCAGCCGCCGGTGGACCTGCGCACGCACGTGCCGCACTCGGCACGTGTGTACGACTACATTCTCGGCGGCAAGACGAACTACGCCCCCGACCGCGAGGCCGCCGAGGCGTCGGTGCGGGCCTGGCCGGGGCTGCCCACGTCCATGCGGCAGACCCGCTTCTTCATGCACCGGATGGTGCGCACCCTGGCCCTGGAGCACGGCGTCCGCCAGTTCCTCGACATCGGCACCGGCATCCCCACGCCGCCGAACCTGCACGAGGTCGCCCAGCAGGCCGCCGCCTCCTCGCGTGTGGTGTACGTGGACAACGACCCGATCGTGCTGGTCCACGCCCGCGCCCTGATGAGCAGCACCCCCGAGGGGAGGACCGCCTACATCGACGCGGACGTGCGCGACCCCGACTCGATCCTGGGCGCGCCGCAACTGCGCGACACCCTGGACCTGACCGAGCCGGTCGCCCTGTCCCTGGTCGCGATCCTGCACTTCGTGCTGGACGAGGACGACCCGCGGGGCATCGTGGACCGGCTGATGCGGGAGCTGGCCCCGGGCAGCTTCCTGGCGCTGTCGATCTTCACGGGCGACACCAACCCGGCGCAGGTCGAGGCGGTCGGGCAGGAGTACAACCGGCGCGGCATCCCGCTCCGGATCAGGAACCGCGCCGAGACCGAACGGTTCTTCGAGGGCCTGGAGCTGATCGACCCGGGGGTGGCGCTGGTGCACCACTGGCGCCCGGACGAGCGGACCGAGGGCGTGCGGGACTCCGACATCGCGATGTACGCCGGGGTGGCCCGCAAGCCCGCCTGACGCCCGCCCGACGGGGCGGCCGGACCCGGCCGCCCCGGCCCCGCCGCCGTCACCGCCGCCGGGCGCCGAGGACGCGGGTCAGCGCGCCGTCCTCCCGCCGCACCAGCTCCTCCCACGTGCCCTCCTCCACGAGCCGCCCGTCCTCGAGCACCGCGACGTGGTGGGCGCGGCGGATCGTGGCGGGCCGGTGGGCGATGACCACCGTGGTGCGGCCCTCGCCCGCGGCGGCCAGCGCGGCGGACAGCTCGGCGTCGCCGACGGTGTCCACATGGGCGGTGGCCTCGTCGAGCACCAGCACCCGCGGCTCGGCCAGCAGCGCCCTGGCCAGCGCCACCCGCGCCCGCTGCCCGCCGGAGAGGGTGGCGCCGCGCTCCCCGACCAGGCTGTCCAGGCCGTCCGGCAGGGCGGCGGCCACCCGGTCCACACCGCACTGGCGCACCACCCGCTCCAGCAGCGCCTCGTCCGCGCCGGGCGCCGCCGCCCGCAGGTTCTCCCGCAGCGTGCCGTGGAACAGCGCCGCGTCCTGCCCGACCAGGGCGACGGCCGAGCGCAGATCGGCGTCGGCCACGTCCCGCAGGTCCACCGGCGCGCCGTCCCGCGGCAGCAGCTCCACCGCGCCCGACACCGGGTCCCAGAACCGGGCCAGCAGGTGCGCGACGCTGCTCTTGCCCGCCCCCGACGCGCCCACCAGCGCCACGGTGCGGCCCGCCGGGACGGTGAGGTCCACGCCGCGCAACACCGGCGCCCCGCCGTAGTCCAGGTGCACCCGGCGCAGCCGCACCCCCAGCGGCCCGTTCGGGACCGGCCGGGGCCGCGCGGGCGGGGGCGCCCCCGCCGGAGCCGTCACCGCGGCGTGCACCCGGGCGGCGCTCGCCCGCAGCGCGGCGGCCTGGCGCAGCGCGTCGGCGCACGCGGCCACGGGGGCCAGCACCGACAGGGCGAGGGCCAGCGCGGCCGGGGTCCAGGCGCCGTGCAGCCGTCCCGCCGCGGTGGCCGCCCCGGTCGCGGCCACCACGCCGAGCAGCGCCGCCACCACCAGGGCGTCCTGGACGGCGGCGAACGCCCCGTCGTGGGCGGCTTCGGACCGCTGCGCCCGCGCCAGCTCCCGGCCCCGCTCCGCCAACTGGGCCCGGCGGCGCCCCAGCGCCCCGTGCGCCAGCAGCTCCCGCACGCCGTCCACGGTGTCCACCGCGTCCGCGGACAGCCGTGCCGCGGCCCGGCGGGTGCGCTCGCCGCGCGCGGTGCGGCCCGCGCCGCCGAGCAGCGGCTGGGCGGCGAGCGCCGCCGCGGCGGGCAGCACCGCCGCCGCCAGCCACGGGTCGAGCAACCCCAGGAACGCGGTGCCGCCGGCAAACACCACGGCCGAGGCGAGCAACTGCGCGGTGGTGTGGGCGTAGAAGAACTCCAGCGCCTCGATGTCGGTCATCGCGGTCGCCGCCAGGTCGCCGCTGCGGCGCCCGGCGATCCTGGCCGGGGCGCTGCGCGCCAGGCCGTCGAACACCCGCAGGCGCAGCTCGGCCAGCACCCGGTACGCCAGGTCGTGCGAGAGGTCCATCTGCCGCCATGTCGCCACCGCCCTGGCCAGCACCAGCGCGGACAGCGCGGCGACGGTGCCGGGGCCGGGGGCGGCGCCCTCGGCGACGGCCCGCCCGGCGGTGTGCGCCAGCCAGGTGGCGAGCACCACGAGCAGCGCCTGGTCGGCCAGGCAGGCGGCGGCGGTGCGCGCGGCGGTGCCGCGGTGCACCCACAGCGCGGGCAGCAGGCGGCGCAGCGCGCCGCGGGGGCGCGGCGGGGCGGCGGGCGGCCCGGTGCCGCC
>NZ_BAAGTD010000037.1:0-89130 GCF_054782095.1 Streptomyces capparidis
CGCCATCGTCTCCCGCCACGGCCCGGCCAGCAGGTCCGCGGCCTTGAGCAGCACCGCCGCCCGGTCCTCGAACGACAGTGCCCGCCACCTCGGCCCCGCGGCCAGCGCGGCCTGCACCGCGTCGGTGACGTCCGCGTCGGTGGCGTTGCCGTAGGTGCCCAGCACGGAGCGGTGCCGGTGGGGCTGCACGACCGGCACTCGTTCACCGCCGCCCATGCGCTTCACCCCGCCGATGGTCATCGGCAACTCACGCGGCGAGGCGGCCAGCTCCTTCAGCCTGGCCTCCAACCGCGCCCGCTCCGCGGACCCGGGGGCGTAGGAGCGCACCGGCTCGTTCACCGGCACCGGCACCACCGACACAGCATCCATCGTCAACGACTCCTTGGGGACGAGGGCTCAGGCGCCCGGAACGAACGAACGGAGGAAGAAGGCCAGGTTGGCCGGGCGCTCGGCGAGGCGGCGCATGAAGTAGCCGTACCAGTCCGAGCCGTAGGGCACATACACGCGCACGGTCTCGCCGAGGTCGGCGAGGCGCTGCTGCTCGGCGGTGCGGATCCCGTACAGCATCTGGAACTCGTAGTCGCCCTTGGCCCGGCCGTGCCGGAGGGCGAGCTCCTGGGTGAGCCGGATCAGCCGGGGGTCGTGCGAGCCGATCATCGGATAGCCGCCACCGGCCATGAGGATCGCCAGGCAGCGCGCGTAGGCGCGGTCCACCTGCCGCTTGTCCTGGTGCGCCACGCTCGCGGGCTCGCGGTACGCGCCCTTGACCAGCCGCACCCGGGAGCCGGGCACCGCCAGGCGGCGGGCGTCGTCCTCGGTGCGGAACAGGTACGACTGGAGCACCGCGCCGGTGCCCGGGTGGGCGCGGCGCAGCTCTTCCAGGATGGCCAGGGTGGAGTCCACGGTGGTGTGGTCCTCCATGTCCAGGGTGACGGTGGTGCCCGCCGCGTCGGCGGCCTGGCAGACCTGGCGCACGTTGTCCAGCGCGACGTCGTGCCCGCCGTGCGGCAGCGCCTGCCCGAATGCCGACAGCTTCACGGACACCTCGGCGCGCGGCCCGTACCCCTGCGGGTCCAGCGTCTCCAGCAGCCGCAGATAGGCGTCGCGGGTGGCCAGGGCGCCGGCCTTGTCGGTGACGTCCTCACCCAGGTGGTCCAGGGTGACCGTGAGCCCGGAGGAGACCAGCCTGCGGACGGCGTGCAGCGCGTCCCCCAGGTCCTCCCCGGCCACGAAGCGGTCCACGACGGGGCGGGTGAAGGGAGCCGTCCCCACGACGCGGCGCAGGCGGTCGCTGCGCGCGGCGGTGAGCAGCAGGGAGCCGAGCAACGGTACCTCCGGTGGAGCGGACGAGCGGTGCGGGCGGGGCCGTGGGCCCCCGCGCGACCGCTGAGGGTTGTGTCCAAAAACGTAGGCAATGCGGGGCCGGTCGCTCCATGGACAGAAGTCACGTTCTGGGCGCGGCACAATTGGACAGATGTATGAAGGCGGGAGGACGGGAGTGCGCGGCGACTACCAGGACCTGGTGGAGGAGGCGGCCGGGCTGCTCGGCGCCCCGGCGACGCTGGAGGACCGCGACTTCACCCTGCTCGCCTTCTGCGCCCACGAGGGTGAGGCGGACCCGGTGCGGGCGCGGTCGATTCTCAGCCGCCGCTCGACGGCGGACGTGCGCGCCTGGTTCGAGCAGTTCGGGATCAGCACCGCCGAAGGGCCGGTGCGGATCCCGCCGCGCCCGGAGAGCGGGGTGCTCGGGCGGCTGTGCCTGCCGGCCAGGCACGAAGGCGTCACCTACGGCTACCTGTGGCTGATCGACCAGGACCCGGAGGGCGGCGGCTGGGACGCGGCGGCGCTGCGCCGGGGCATGGCGGTGGCGGAGCGCGCGGGCGCGCTGATGGCGGGGGAGGCGCACGCGGGCTTCCTGCTCGGCGCGGAGCTGGGCCGGCTGCTCGCGGGCACGGCGGCGGAGCGGCGGGCCGCCGCGTTCACGCTCGGCTCGGAGCTGGGGCTGCCCGAGGGCGCGCCCTACGCGGTGGCGTCGGTGCGGACGCCGGGCACGGGCGGACCGCCGGGCGTGGTGCGGGCGCTGCCCGGGCGCGCGGTGGTGTGGGCCGCGCCGGACGGTGAGGGGGCGGCGTACCACGAGTCGGTGCTGCTGATGCCGGTGCGCGGGGCGAGCGGCGCGGGCCCGGTCGCGGAGGCGGCGGGGCGGCTGATGGAGCTGCTCGCCCGGCGCGCCCCGGACGGCCCGGCCGCGTCCGGGGTGAGCGCCGTGCACCACGAGCTGCCGGACGCCCGCAGGGCCCTGCGGCAGGCCCGCGCCGCCGCTGCCGCCGCGAGCGCCGACCCCGGTCTGGGCCCGGTGGCGCGCTGGGACGCCATCGGGCCGTACCGGGTCCTGGCGGAGCTGCCGCCCGGCGCGGCCGAGGACCCGGTGCTGGCGCCGCTGCTCACCCCGTCCCACGAGATCCTGGTGCGCACGGTCGAGGTCTACCTGGACCGCGCGGGCCACGCCCAGCAGGCCGCGCAGGAGCTGAGCATCCACCGGCAGACCCTGTACTACCGCCTGTCCCGCGTCGAGCAGCTCACCGGCCTGGACCTGGACCGGGGCGAGGACCGGCTGCTGCTGCACATGGCGGTGAAGGCCAGACGGCTGGGCGGGGCCCGTCCGTGGCCGTGACGCCCGGCCGCCGCAGCCCCGGCCCCACAGGTGCCCTGCCCCGCCGCCGGGCCGGCCCCGCCGTCCGCCCGGCCCCGCCCGGCCCGCCCCCGCCCGTCCGGAGAAAGATGAACCCCCTGTCCGGCCGGGGGTAACCGGACAGGGGGCGTTTGGGGTGCCGGAACGCTACGGCTTGCGGGCGATCCCCGCGTACATCGCGATGTCCTCGTCGTTGACGCCCTCCAGCGTCCCGGGCTCGGGGCGCCACTTGTGCATCTGCACCACGCCGGGCTCCTCCAGCTCCAGCCCGTCGAAGAAGCGTTCCGACTGGGGCTTGGTCCGCCACCGGAGCGGCTCCCCGCGCGAGGCGTACTCCTGGCCGACGCGGGCCAGCACCTCGGGGTTGAAGTCGTCCGTGGCGATCGTCATGGCCACGTAGCTGCCCGACGGCATGGCGTCCACGACCCGGCGCACCACGCGGTAGGCGTCGTCGTCATCGAGGATGAAGTGCACCATCGCGATCAGCGTCAGGCCCACCGGCCGGCTGAGGTCCAGCGTCTCGCGCAGCTCGGGCGCGCTCAGGATCTTCTCCGGCTCGCGCATGTCGGCGTCGATGTACGCCGTTTTGCCCTCCGGCCCGCTGGCCATCAGCGTGCGGGCGTGGACCAGCACGATGGGGTCGTTGTCCACGTACACCACCCGGGATTCCGGGGCCACCTCCTGCACGACCTCGTGCAGGTTGGGCGAGGTGGGAATGCCGGTGCCGATGTCGAGAAACTGCCGGATGCCCTTCTCGGCCGCGAGATACCGGGCGGCGCGGTGCATGAAGTCACGATTGGCCCGCATGTGCACCCGCAGTGCGGGCCACACCGCCAGCGAGGCGTCACCGGCTTCCCGGTCGATGGCGTAGTGGTCCTTGCCGCCGAGAATGTAGTCGTAGATGCGTGCCCCGTGAGCGCGGTCGGTCCGCAGGTCAGTGGGGGCCTCACAGTCGGCGCCGCCCTGCCCGGGCTGTGTCGCGTCCTTCTGTTCGCTCACGGTACGACCTCTCGCAGTCTGTGTCCCGGCCGTTTGCTGTGACGCATCCTAAGGCCGGTCAAGAGTGCCAACTACCGCGAGGGTCAAGGGCGTTGTGTGAGCGTTCCCACAGGTCGCCCCGGCAACCGGGTGGATGTTCCGGCCGTTGTGGAACGGCGCAATTCACCCGGCGCGGGACCGGAAAATCCGGCGGTCGGCGAAGCGTATTCCCGCTCGACTCACCACTGGTGCCCGGGCGTTTCCTCCCGGTGATTCCCCGGGGGTGTTTCACGGACCTTTCGGGCGCGCCGGGGACGGCGGCACCCGTACCCGGCGCGCACGGCGGGGCTCGCCGAGGACGACGCGTCGTCACCCCTCCGCACGCGGCGCCCCCGGACAGCCGGCGCCCCCGCCGTGAGACCCTCGTCACACGGGGATCGGCTCGCAGGACAGGCGGTTCTCATCCCCCGGTGACGCTGCGCGAGCCGACACTGATCGCGCGGGCCCTGGCCACCCTGGACGAGCTGACGGACGGGCGGGCCGAGGCGGTGCTGTCCAGCGGGAACTTCGGCCTGCTCGCGCAGTACGGCATCGACTGGTCCCGCACCCGTCCGCCGGCCCGGGGTGAAGGAGGCGCCGCATGTGGTGCGGACGCTCCTGGACGAGGGGAGCATCACCTTTCACGGCGAGTTCCACACCTACGAGCGCCTGTTCGCCTTCGCCCGCCCCGTGCGGCGGCGGGTACCGCTGAAGTTGGGCGCGATACGCGGGCCGGGACTGGCGGGCGCCCCCGACGTGAACACCCGGCTCCGGCTGATCCACGACGAGGTCATGCCCGCGTTCGCCCGACGACCGGCCCCGGGCCTGCGCGGCCCGGAGCGCCCGGGGTCTCGCTGCGAGTCCCCGGGCGCTCACCGGCGGGTGCGGCCCGCGGCGCCGTCGCGGCGGACGTCACCGGTGCCGCCCGCCGGCGGAGGGCGTCAGGAGGTGACGAGGTCGTAGATCATGAACTCCTCCCACGAGCCCCCGATGTCGGTGGAGCGGGCGCGCAGGGTGTACTGGAGGTTGCCGGTGTAGTTGTTCTCCATCGCGACGAACAGGCCGTTCAGCTCGGACTGGAGCGCGTACCGGTCGGTCTCCTCGTTGTACCAGAGGATGAACCGCTCCCAGCCGCCCACCGAGTCCGACCGGGCGCGCAGCGCGTTCTGCGTGGCACCGGTGAAGTTCTTCTCCACCGCGACGTACTTGTTGTTCGCCTGGGACTTCAGCGCCCAGGTGTCGAGGGCCTCGTCGTACGACAGGATGTACGACTCCCAGCTCCCGGCCACATCGGTGGCCCGGGCCCGCTGGAGGCCCGTGTTGGGCGCCGCGTAGGTCACCTCGGTGGTCACGAACTTGCTGTTCTTGGCCGACTGGAAGGCGACCGGGTACTCCTCGACCTGCGCCGTCAGGCTCCGCTGGCCGGTCATCCGGCCCAGGTCGGCGCCCTCGACCCGCTCCCAGCCGCCGCCGGGCGCCGCCGCGTCGGCGGGCTCGGCCGCGCCCGCGGTCGTCGCCAGCGCGGTGGCGAGCAGGCCGCTGGTGGCCAGGAAAAGAGCTGCTGTGCGTTTCATTGCGTGACCCAACTCCCTGATGAACGTCTTTCGGGCTCGAACCGCGTCACACGCAGGCCGGTGGGAGGCGCAGGGCCACCCCAAGGCTCGAACGGAAGTTGTGGAATCACGCGCGGTGCTCCGCGAGAACCGGCGCGTCGGCCGGCCGTGCTGGTTCCCCCCGCCGCGCTCCCCCCGGAGCGCGGTGTTTCCCCGAGTCCCCCGATGTCCCCCGACTCCCCGGCTCGTACGCCGCGGGAGTAAAACCATGTCACACCGCTCGCCCTCGGCACCACCCTCAATCCGGCGTTGTCCGAATGCGCTTTCGACGTACACACGCCGTCGCGCGCCCTGTCACCCGGAGTGCTCTCTTCCGCCCCCTGTCGTTGGGTGAGGGTTCCCGAAAATACGGAGACCGGAGTACAACCCCGCACCGCCGTGCCGCCCCCCACCGCACACCCGCGGGCCCGGCCGCCCGCCCCCGCGTCCCGGGCCCCGGCCGGTTGCGTCCGTGTTCGGCCAATCCGGGCTCGGACCACGCGCGGGGGCGGGCGGCCGTGCTCACACGGTGTGCCCGGCGGGGTCCGGGGGCCGTCGCCTCAGGTGGCGGCAGGCGAACAGGCCGCCCGCGGCGAGCGCCGCCGCGGTGATGGACAGGGTGAGGGTGTAGCCGTTGTCGAAGGCGGACGTGGCGGCGTCCAGCAGGGCGCGGGCGCCCGGCGCGGGCAGCCCGTCCGCCGCGGCACGGGCCTCGTCGAGGCTCTCGGCGGCCGGGGCGGGGGCGCCCTCGGGCAGGGTGACGGTGCCGGTGTAGACCGCCGTCAGCACGCTGCCGAGGACGGCGACGCCGCTGAGGCTGCCGAGCTCGTAGGAGACCTCCTCCACGGAGGACGCCATGCCCGCGCGGTGCGGCGGTGCGCTGCCGACGATGGCGGCGGAGGCCGCGACCATGACGGCGCCCAGGCCGGCGCCCACCAGGAGCAGCCCCGGCACGGCCCAGGCCGCGCTGCGCCCCGGGCCCAGCAGGGGAGCCGCACCCGGGGTCAGCAGCAGGGTGACCAGCACGCCCAGCGCGCCCACGAGCAGACCGCCGCCGATCAGCGGGCGCGTCCCGGCGCGGTGCAGCACTCCGCCCGCGAGCACACCGGCCGGCAGCGCCCCCACGGCGAACGCGGCCACCAGCAGGCCCGCCCGCAGCGGGGTGAGGCCGACGACGAGCTGGAGGCGCTGCGTGAGGACCAACTGGACGCCCGCGGCGGCGAACATCGCCAGCGCGGCTGCGATGACGCCGGTGAGGATGCGCCGGTCCCGGAGCAGGGCGAAGTCGAGCAACGGGAACGGCTGCCGGCGCTGGCGGCGCACGAAGAGCCGGAACCCGGCCGCGGAGACCAGGAGGGCGAGGACCACCGCCCAGGGCGCGGGCTCCGGCTTGGTCACCTCCTTGATCGCGTAGACCAGGCCGACCAGTCCGACCATGACCTGCAACGACGCCACCAGGTCCCAGGGCCGGTCCCGGTGGCCCGCCCGGCCCGGCGCCAGGACGGCCGCCGCGGCCAGGGAGAGCAGCACGATGGGCACGTTGACCAGGAACACCGAGCCCCACCAGAAGTGCTCCAGCAGCAGCCCGCCCACGATCGGGCCGAGCGCGGTGCCGACGACCGACACCGAACCCCAGATCCCGATGGCGACACCGCGCTCACGCTCGTCGTCGAAGGTGATCCGGATCAGCGACAGCGTGGCGGGCATCATCGCGGCGGCGCCCACCGCGAGGAAGGCCCGCGCGCCGATGAGGACCTGCGGGGACGGGGCGAACGCCGCCGCCGTCGACGCCGCGCCGAACAGCACCAGGCCCGTCAGGAACATCCGCTTGTGCCCCACCCGGTCGCCCAGCGTGCCCGCGCCCAGCAGCAGCCCCGCCATCACCAGCGGGTACGCGTTGATGATCCACAGCTTCTCCGAGGCATCGGCCCCCAGCTCGCCGGTCAGGGTCGGCAGGGCGGTGTAGAGCACCGTCATGTCCACCGATATCAGCAGCAGCCCCGCCGAGACGGTCGCCAGGACCAGCCAGCGCCGTGCCCTGCTCATGCCGCGCCCGCGGCGTTCCGCACGCGCCGCCGCGCCCTCGGCGGCCGGCCGGTCACGGGGGAGGGGACGGCGGTCACGGCGCGGTCGCCTCCTCGGCGAGCGCGGCGATCCGCCGGCACACCGCCTCCTTGACCTCGGGCGTGAGCCGCACCCGGCTGGTGGCCTCGAACAGCCACAGCCCGTCCGCGGCCAGCCGGGCCAGGAACAGGTCCAGCCATCGCGGGTCGGGCGAGGACGGCTCCGGCAGCCACCGCTCCATCAGCGCGTCCCACGCCCGGGCCAGCTCCGGCCGCGCGGCCGCCTCCACCAGGAACGCGAGCTCCGCCTTGCTGGCCCCGCCCTGCGCCCCCACCCGCGCGTAGGCGGCCGCCCGCTCCTGCGGCGTCGCCTCGGTGAGCGGCTTGCCCAGCTCCGCGAGCAGCCGCTCCTCCCAGCCCGACGTGAGATGCCGCTGGATTTCCAGCAGCAGCTCCTCCCGGGTGCGGAAGTGGTAGAGCAGTCCGCCCTTGGTGACCCCGGCCTCTTCGGCCACCGCCTCCAGCGTCAGATGGGTGATGCCCTCCCGCTCGGTCACGCGGATGGCGGCTTCCAGGATTTTGGTCTTCGAGCTTGGTCGCATGAGCGTAACTGTACCATCCGGATGGTACAGTTACGCTGGTGGGCGGGGATCTCGGACAAGAAGACCGGCTCTGGTGGAGATGGGGGGCGAACGGTGGGCGGGGCGCCCTGGGGGCAACGGTTCACTGCGCGTGGCGGACATCGCGGAGTGCGGGCTCGCCGACCCCACCCGGTTGCCCGGTGCGTCGGCGGGCGGCCGGGAGCGTGTGGGTCGTCAGCGGCCACCGGTGAAACCGCGACCATCGGATGGTCGGGCGAGCGGACGATGCGTCCGAAGGCGGGCGGTCATGTGATCACACGCCCGAGTCCGGCCCGCCACCCCGCCCCGAACGCGTCGCCCACCGCCAAGCGTTGGCCATGACCTTCCGTCAGAAGCACTTGGCCGATGAGAAGTGATCGGCGCGGTCGCGGGACGGGCGCGCCGGACGGCCGTCGTGGAGGATCGTGAGCGGTCGCGGTGAGGAGGGCGCCGCCGGGTGTCGGCTGCCGCTGAAGGAGGATGGTGCCCCCGGCAGGACTCGAACCTGCGGCCAAGTGCTTAGAAGGCACCTGCTCTATCCGCTGAGCTACGGGGGCTGGACGGCGACCGCGCGCCGTGCCCGCTCCCGGCGGTGGTGACGGTGCCGACCGTGCGGGCCGTGGGATGGCGGGCTCGGCGGTTCCGTGACCTTGCCGGGGACAAGGATAAGGCTCGGCGGTCCTCGTACAGGTTGCTTCACCTCCACAACACGTTGTGGAGGTTCCGTGAAGCGATCCGATAATCGCAGGCGTTCGTGCCTCCTGCACAGCTTTTTGCCCATGAAGTGACGGGCGTTGTGGACTCGTTATCGCCGAGGTGGCCGAGAGTGAGCGCGGAGTGGCTGCCTGGTTGCCGCCGCGTGTCGCTGCTCGTCGCGAGGGTGCGGAGGGGGTGCGGAAAGTGTGTTCGCCGGGTCTGCCGCGCCGGTGGTCGCGCCCCCCTTCGCGGGCGGTTGCTCCCCGCGAGTGGGCCCTAACGGGTGCCGGATCGCTGGCGTCGTCCATGTGGAGCTTTCATAATGCCCCAAAATTGGGCATTCTTCCCATGTGTCGATCTTGGAAGTAGAGCCAGAACTGCTCGAGGCGCTGTCCGCACTGCGCGATCGGGTCGCCGCCGCACGCTTCCCGCTCGCCGTGCCCGGCGCGCCCCGGGCACGGCGGGCACGGCAGGAGCTGCTCGCGCAGCTCGACGACTACCTGCTGCCGAGAATGCGCAGCCCGCACGCTCCCCTGCTCGCCGTCGTGGGCGGGTCCACCGGCGCGGGCAAGTCCACCCTCGTCAACTCGCTGGTGGGCAGCGAGGTCTCCCCGGCCGGGTTCCTGCGGCCCACCACCCGGGTGCCGGTCCTGGTCTGCCACCCGGACGACCGCGAGTGGTTCGCCGACCGGCGTGTCCTGCCGGGGCTCGCCCGGGACGAGGAGCTGCGGCTCGTCGGCGCCGACGCGCTGCCGCCGGGGATCGCCCTGCTCGACGCCCCCGACATCGACTCGCTGGACGGGCAGGGCCGCGAGCTGGCCGCCGAGCTGGTGTGCGCCGCCGATGTCTGGGTCTTCGTCACCAGCGGCTCCCGCTACGCCGACGCCGTGCCGTGGAACCTCCTGCGCACCGCCAGGGAGTACGACGTCACGCTCGCCACCGTGCTGGACCGGGTCCCGCACCGGGTCGCCCGTGAGCTGTCCGACCACTACGCCGCCCTGCTCGCCGAGGCCGGGCTCGGCGACGTGCCCAGGTTCACCGTCCCCGAGCTGCCCGAGTCCGTCGGCCACGGCGGGCTGCTCCCGCACACCGCGGTCGCCGGCCTGCGCGCGTGGCTGCGGGAGCAGGCCGAGGACCCGGCCGCGCGCCTCGCCGCGGCCCGGCGCACCGCCCAGGGCGTGCTGCGCTCACTGCGCGCCCGGGTGCCCGAGCTGGCCGCCGCGTCCGCCGCCCAGCACGCCGCGGTGCTGCGCCTGTCCAGGGCAGGTGACGCGGCGTACGCCCGGGCGGCGGAGGTGATCGGCGAGGAGGTCCGCGCGGGCGCCGTCGTCCGGGGCGAGGTGCTCGCCCGATGGCGGGAGCACACCGCTACCGGCGAGGACGACGGAGTCTGGGAGGCCATCGGCGACGGCCTGGCGGCGCTGCTGCGCTCGGCGCTCGACGGCGCGGCGGAGCGCACCGCCCTCGCCTGGGCCGCCGACCCGGCGGGGACCGGCCTCACCTGGCCGGAGCACGAGACGGTGCGCACCCACCGGCGGGTGGCCGAGACGGTCGAGCGGTGGCAGAAGCAGGTGTTCGCCCTGGCCGGCGGCTCCCGGGCGGCGCTGCGCCTGGCCGCCGCCGTGGTCGGGGCGCCTGGCGCGGAGGGCGGCCGAGGCCTGGCGGAGGCCGGGCGGGAGCTGGACGCGCTCGTCGGCGACCTGGTGCGCGGGG
Organism: Streptomyces capparidis; assembly: GCF_054782095.1. NCBI lineage: Bacteria > Bacillati > Actinomycetota > Actinomycetes > Kitasatosporales > Streptomycetaceae > Streptomyces > Streptomyces capparidis. Next base: position 10,394 of record NZ_BAAGTD010000037.1, read on the forward strand.
AGTGCGAGCGGCGGCTGGCCCGGCTCGACGAGATGGACGTCACCCCGCACCAGCAGGTGGCGCTGATCGCGGCGCTTTCGGTGGTGCGGCGGGAGACCGCGGAACGGAGGGAGAGGTGACCATGACGGCCACGGCGCTGCGGACCAGGCTGGACGCCTTCGAGGACCTGCTGCGGCTCTCGGAGGAACGGGTGGAGCGCGAGGCGCTCGATCCGGCGCGCGAGTTGCTCAGACGCGCGGGGGAGCGGATGCGGCTCTCGGCGCGCCACACGGTGGTGGCGCTCGCGGGGACGACGGGCAGCGGCAAGTCGTCGCTGTTCAACGCCGTGTGCGGGCTCGACCTGGCGGTGGTAGGGGCCCGGCGGCCCACCACGAGCACCCCGGTCGCCTGCGTGTGGGACCCCGAGGGCGCCCAGGAGCTGCTGGACCGGCTCGGGGTACCGGAGCGGATGCGGTTCACCCGCCGCCGCTCGCTGGACACCGCGCGGCTCGGCGGAGAGGAGGAGCCGCGCGGCCTGGTGCTGCTCGACCTGCCCGACCTGGACTCCGCCGACCACCGCCACCGCGCCCAGGTGGACCGCATGGTGGGCCTGGTGGACGTGCTGGTGTGGGTGGTCGACCCGGAGAAGTACGCCGACGCCAGCGTCCACGAGCGGTACCTGCGGCCGCTGGCCGGGCACGCGGAGGTGATGGTCGTCGTGCTCAATCAGATCGACCGCCTGCCCGAGGACGCGGTGCCGCAGTGCACCCACGACCTGCGGCGCCTGCTGGACGAGGACGGCCTCGCCGTGGAGGAGCACGGCGAGGCCGGCGCCCAGGTGTTCGCGACCTCCGCGCTGACCGGCGAGGGCGTGGGCGAGCTGCGGGCGGCGCTCGAGCGGATGGTGCGCGAGCGCGGGGCCGCGGACCGGCGGATCAGCGCCGACCTGGACCGGGCGGCGCGGGAGCTGCGCCCGGTGTACGTGGGCGGGCTGCTGCCGGGCCTCGACGAGGAGGCGCGGGAGCGGTTCTGCGAGCGGCTGGCCGAGGCGGTGGGGGCGCGCGCGGCGGCCGAGGCCAAGGAGCGGGCCTTCGTGCGCCTGGCCGCGACCGCGTTCGCGCCCCCCTACGCGCGGTTCCTCGCCCGGACCCCGGTGCGCTTCCTCGGGCGCTCCCTGGTGTGCTCCACCGTGGCGGCGGCCGGCGACGGGGGCGAGCAGCCGTCGGACGAGCCGGTGCCGGCCCACCGCGCGGTGGTGGACGAGGCCGTGCGCGAGGTGGTGCGGGACGCGGCGGCGGGGCTGCCCGAGCCGTGGGCCCGGGGCGTGCGGGAGGTGGCGGAGCGGGGCGGCCGGGAGCTGGCCGGCGCGCTGGACGAGGCCGTGGCGGGGGCGCGCTCGGACGCGCCGGAGCGGCCGCGGTGGTGGCGGGGCGCCGAGGCGGTGCAGTGGCTGCTGCTGTGCCTCGCGGCGCTGGGCCTGATGGGGCTGCTGGGGCGGGCGGCTCGGGTGCTCGCCTGGCCGTGGTGGATGCCGGGCGCGCTGCTGGTGGGCGCCATGGTGACGGGGGTGGTGCTGGGCTGGCTGGGCCGGTGCCTGGCGGGCGGCCCGGCGCGGCGGCGGGGGCGCGAGGTGGAGTCCCGGCTGCGCGAGGCGGCCGAGGAACGGGGCGCCGCACTGGTGCTGGACCCGCTCGACGGCGAGTTGCGGCGCTACCGGCGGGTCAGGGAGCGGTACGGGGAGGCGGCGGGAGCGTGAGGCTCCTCCCTCACCCCCGCGAGCGACCGGGTTGTCCACAACCACCGAGAAATCCACAGATTTCCGCCCTCCCGTCGGCAAAGCCCTGAATACGGGAATGCTGGAGGTGTCCGGGAATGCGGCGCGGCACACAACGCGGCACCCGGCATGACACACGGCATGACACGCGGCATGACACATGGGGAGGGGCCGGAAATGAACGAGACGACGGTGACGCTGATCGGAAACGCGGCGTCGGAGGTGAAGTACCGGCAAACGCCCTCGGGAATCCCGGTGGCCAGCTTCCGCCTGGCCTCCACGACGCGACGCTGGGACCGCGGGCGCAACGCCTGGGTGGACGGGCACACGTCCTTCTACACGGTGTGGGCCTGGCGCACCCTCGCCGGGAACGTGGCCACCTCGGTGGGCCGGGGCGACCCGCTGGTGGTGCAGGGCCGGCTGCGGGTGCGCGAGTGGGAGAAGGAGGGGCAGTGGCACACGGCGGTGGACATCGACGCGGGCGCGGTCGGCCACGACCTCTCGCGCGGAACCTCCGCCTTCCGGCGGGGAGTTCGCGGCCGGCCGGGTGAGGAGGACGGGCTGGCGGGGCCGCCCTCCGGGCCCGGGGCGGTGCCGGAGGCGGTGCCCGAGGGGGCCGGGGAGCCGGAGGGGGAGCCGCTGCTGCCGGGGATGCCGGCGGAGCCCGCCCCGGTGGGGTGATCGCACCGATTGATCATCCTCTGGGGCCTTGGCGGTAATTCTCGGCAATTGCCGTGCCGTGCGGTTTTCGGCTCGTCAGGATGATTTATCGATATTCTCGCGTTCACACCTGCGACGGATAACGATTCCGAATCGAATTGGTGGTCGAGGCTTCCTCCTGTCGGAGGGTCGGCGGCGGTTCCCTAGGATTCCTCGCGTTGTACGGGGGGTCCACGATGCGTGCGCGAGGCGTGACGACCTGCGCCGCCTCGCACAGAGGGGTAAACGTATGTTCCGTGTACAAGGGCGGAGAAGTGCGCGCCTTTCCGCCGTGCTCGCGGCAACCAGCCTCGCCGCGGTCAGTGCCATAGCCGTCGCCGGCCCGGCGCAGGCGGAGGACGGCCCCGCCGGAACCGCTGCGGGCGCCCGTGCCAAGCTCGGGAACCTGCTGGAGCAGGAGTCGGGGACCGTCAAGATCGGCGAGAAGAGCATCTCCGCGGGTCTGTTCAGCCTCTCCGTCGAGGGCGGCGGCGAGCTGAAGACCTACTGCGTGGACATCTTCCACCAGACGCGGAACGGCTCCGTCTACCAGGAGACGGACTGGGCCAAGTCCACCCTCCACAGCAACGAGGACGCCGGGAAGATCGTCTGGATCCTGGAGAACTCGTACCCGAAGGTCAACGACCTGGCCAAGCTCGGTGAGGCCGCGGGCCTCGGCGCCAAGGACCTGGACGCGGCCGAGGCCGCGACGGGCACCCAGGCCGCCATCTGGTGGTTCTCCGACAAGGTCAACGCCGTCCCGAAGGAGGCCGACGCCAAGAAGCTCACCGACTACCTGAAGGACAAGGCGCAGCAGCTCCAGGAGCCCGCGCCCTCCATCACCCTCGACCCGGCAGCCGTCTCCGGCAAGGCGGGCGAGAAGCTCGGCCCGGTCAAGGTCAACACCACGGCGCAGGCCGAGGTCTCCCTCGACGCGGCCGCGCAGTCCGCCGACGTCAAGGTCGTGAACAAGGACGGCCAGGCCGTCACCACCGTGGCCGGCGGCGACGAGCTGTACTTCGACGTCCCCGCGGGCGCCGAGCCGGGCGTGGCGTCGCTCACCGTCAAGGCCCAGACCGTGGTGCCGGTCGGCCGCGTGTTCGTCAGCGAGGGCAGCCAGACCCAGATCCTCGCGGGTTCCAGCCAGGCCACCGTCCAGGCGACGGCCACCGCCACCTGGGCGGCCCCGGACTCCAAGGGCCCGATCCCGGCGATCACCACCGCCAACAACTGCGCCGAGGGCGGCGTGGACATCACCGTGAGCAACGAGGGCGACGAGGAGTTCGTCTTCGAGCTCGAGGGCAAGGAGTACACGATCGGCGCCGGCAAGACCGAGACCGTGCTCTTCCCGGTGAAGGAGGACGAGGCGTACAAGGTCTCCATCGCCATGCCTGACGGCACCGAGAAGGTCTTCGAGGGCGTCCTGAACTGCAAGACCGACAGCACCAACGGCGGCAGCGCGGGCGGCAGCGCCACCGGCGGCGGCAACGAGCCCACCCCGGCCTCCGCGGGCGGCTCCTCCGAGGGCTCCTCCTCCACCGACGGCGGCAGCACCACCGGCGGTGACCTGGCCGAGACCGGCAGCAGCAGCTCCACCCCGCTGATCGCGGGCCTGGCCGTGGTGCTCCTGGCCGTCGGCGGCGGCACGGTGTTCTTCCTCCGCAAGCGCAAGGCGGGCACCCCGGCGGCCTGAGGCTGACCGCCGGAAGGCACCCGCCCGGCGCGTGAGCACCGGAGCGGAGCACGACACAGCACGACACAGCACAGCAAGCAGTACACGGGCGGCGGGCCCCGTGGTTCCCCGGAACCACGGGGCCCGCCTCGTGCCGGACCCCGGGCCCCGGACCCCGGGCCCTGGACGCCGGACCCCGGCCCCCAGCCCCGGCCCCCGGCCCCGGACCCGGGACAGCAGTGGCGACGCCGGGGGATACGGGCACGGTCGCGCCCGAGCGGCGGGACGCCGGGCATCGAACCTCACCCAAGAGCGGGGTGAGCCGCGGCCGGCCCCGGGCGCTCCCGTCGAGTCCCCCAGGGCCATGTGCTTGGAAGGCACCTGGTCCATCGATCCGACCTGCGCCCGCGCCCGGGCCGAGCCGCTCCGGTCCCGAGTCCGCGGCTCGCCGCCCGGGGCGCCCTTCCGTCCCCGCCGTCCCTCACCCGGGTGTTCACCCGGGGGTTTCCGGGGCGGCCCCGGGATGTCACCCCTGTCCCGCGCACCCCGTGCGCACCCCGGGGAACGGCATGTGACCGGTGCCCTCGGCGTACGGCAAGATGGAAGGGATCTGACCACCCCCATGACGACGCCGGACGGTTTCCTTTGGCTGAGTACATCTACACCATGCGCAAGGCGCGCAAGGCGCACGGCGACAAGGTGATCCTCGACGACGTATCGCTGAACTTCCTGCCCGGGGCGAAGATCGGCGTGGTCGGGCCGAACGGTGCCGGCAAGTCAACCGTCCTGAAGATCATGGCCGGTCTGGAGCAGCCGTCCAACGGCGACGCCTTCCTCGCCCCGGGCTACTCGGTCGGCATGCTCCTCCAGGAGCCCCCGCTGGACGAGTCCAAGACCGTGCTGGAGAACGTCCAGGACGGCGTGGCCGAGACCAAGGCCAAGCTGGACCGGTTCAACGAGATCGCCGAGCTGATGGCGACGGACTACTCCGACGCCCTCCTCGAGGAGATGGGCAAGCTCCAGGAGGATCTCGACCACGCCAACGCCTGGGACCTGGACGCCCAGCTCGAGCAGGCCATGGACGCCCTGGGCTGCCCGCCCGGCGACTGGCCCGTCACCAACCTCTCCGGTGGTGAGCGCCGCCGCGTCGCGCTGTGCAAGCTCCTGCTGGAGCAGCCCGACCTGCTGCTGCTCGACGAGCCCACCAACCACCTCGACGCCGAGTCCGTGGCGTGGCTGGAGCAGCACCTGGCCAAGTACGCCGGCACGGTCGTCGCGGTCACCCACGACCGGTACTTCCTGGACCACGTCGCCGAGTGGATCCTCGAGCTGGACCGCGGCCGCGCCTACCCCTACGAGGGCAACTACTCCACCTACCTGGAGACCAAGCAGTCCCGGCTGAAGGTCGAGGGCCAGAAGGACGCCAAGCGCGCCAAGCGCCTCAAGGAGGAGCTGGAGTGGGTGCGCTCCAACGCCAAGGCGCGGCAGGCGAAGTCCAAGGCCCGGCTGGCCCGCTACGAGGAGATGGCCGCCGAGGCCGAGAAGATGCGGAAGCTGGACTTCGAGGAGATCCAGATCCCGCCGGGCCCCCGCCTGGGCAACCTGGTGGTGGAGGTCGCCAACCTCTCCAAGGCGTTCGGTGACAAGGTCCTCATCGAAGACCTCTCCTTCACCCTGCCCCGCAACGGCATCGTCGGCATCATCGGCCCCAACGGCGCGGGCAAGACCACGCTGTTCAAGATGATCACCGGTGAGGAGAAGCCGGACTCCGGCACCGTCCGCGTCGGCGACACCGTCAGCGTCTCCTACGTCGACCAGAACCGCTCCGGCATCGAGGCGAAGAAGACGCTGTGGGAGGTCGTCTCCGACGGCTTGGACTACATCAACGTCGGCCAGGTCGAGATGCCCTCGCGCGCCTATGTGAGCGCCTTCGGCTTCAAGGGCCCGGACCAGCAGAAGCCGGCCGGTGTGCTCTCCGGCGGTGAGCGCAACCGCCTCAACCTCGCGCTCACCCTCAAGCAGGGCGGCAACCTGCTGCTGCTCGACGAGCCCACCAACGACCTCGACGTGGAGACCCTCTCCTCGCTGGAGAAGGCCCTGCTGGACTTCCCCGGCTGCGCCGTGGTCATCTCCCACGACCGCTGGTTCCTCGACCGCGTGGCCACGCACATCCTGGCCTACGAGGGCGACTCCAAGTGGTTCTGGTTCGAGGGCAACTTCGAGTCCTACGAGAAGAACAAGGTCGAGCGGCTGGGCCCCGAGGCGGCCCGCCCGCACCGCGCCACCCACAAGAAGCTGACCCGCGGCTGATGGCGCGTCATCGGTACGCGTGCCCGCTGCGCTGGTCCGACATGGACGCGTTCGGGCACGTGAACAACGTCGTCTTCCTGCGCTACCTCGAAGAGGCGCGGATCGACTTCATGTTCCGGCTCGCTCCCGGGCAGGGCAGCACCGCCCTGTCCGGGGGCAGCGTGGTCGCCCGGCACGAGGTGGACTACCTCAGGCCGCTGGTGCACCGCCACGAGCCGGTGACCGTCGAGCTGTGGGTCACCGCGATCACCGCCGCCTCGCTCACGGTCGCCTACGAGATCAAGGACGCCAAGCAGGTGTACGTGCGCGCGAGCACCATCGTGGTGCCCTACGACCTGGAGCGGGGCAGGCCGCGCCGGATCACCGCCGAGGAGCGGTCGTTCCTGGAGAAGTACCTGGAGGACACCGTGCCGGACGGTCCCCGCAGGCGGGCCGGGGCCGCCGTCGCATGACCCGGCTCACTCTCGCCGACACCAGGGAGGCGGCGGACCTCGCCGCCTTCCTGGCCCGGCTACTGCACTACGACAAGGCCGCCGCCGTGCGCCTGCGCGCCCACGGCACCGCGCTCGCCGTCTTCGGCCACCCGCCGTTCGACGTCCTCGCCATCCGGGCCGTCCGGCTCGCCGACGAGGCCGAGCTCGACGTCACCGTCTCGGCGGGACGACTGCTCGACGGCCTGGACGACGACGCGGCCACCGCCGCCGTGCCCGAACCGGTCACCGGCCCGCCGTGGGCCGGGCTGCTGCCGCCGCGCGGTGGCTGGCGGCGGGTGGCGGAGCTGCCGCTGGAAGCCGTCCGGCGGGCCGTCGCCCAGGGCGTCGCGGAGTTCCGCGCCCGCACCGAGAGCCTGCCGGCCGACCGGCGCACCCGCGCCGAGCTCGACCGGGTGGCCGCCGAGATTTGGTCCCGCTCCCTGGACGCCGCCGCCGACCTGCCGCTGCGCGCCGTCCACGCCGCACACTCCCTGGGCTTCCTGCGGCCCGCGCGGGTGCCCGCGCAGCCCCACGAGTCACCTGAGGCGGTGGTGGTCCTGGCGTCGGGCACCTGGCTGCGCCTGCGCACGGCCTACGGCTCGGTGGCGCTGCGCCGCTCCGGCGGGCCGGGGCTGAGCGTCACCCCGGTGTCCTCCTGAGGGGGACACCCCGGCGGCTCGCCGGCGGAGGCGTCGGCGGAGGCACCGACGGGCCGGCCGAGACCGACCTCCGGGCGGAGGGGCGCGCAGGGCGCGCCCCTCACTCGTCCGTGCTGTTGATCAGGGAGCCCGCGGCGAACACCAGGTACTCCCACAGCTCGCGCTCGTGCTCCGGGGAGAGGCCGAGGCCGTCCACCGCGTCGCGCATGTGGCGCAGCCACGCGTCGTGGGCGGCCCGGTCCACGCGGAAGGGCATGTGGCGCATGCGCAGCCGCGGGTGGCCGCGCTGATCGCTGTAGGTGCGCGGGCCGCCCCAGTACTGCATGAGGAACAGCGTCAGCCGCTCCTCGGCCGGTCCCAGGTCCTCCTCCGGGTACATCGGCCGCAGCACCGGATCGTCGGCCACGCCCTGGTAGAAGCGGTGCACCAGGCGGCGGAAGGTCTCCTCGCCCCCCACCGCCTCGAAGAACGTCTCCTGACCGAGTGTGCCGCGCCGGATCTCTCTCACCCTCCCATGGTCTCATCACCGGCGGGCCGGGCCCACGGGCTGCCCCCGCGGCCCCGGCCGGCGCGCGTCACAGCCTCGGCAGCTCGTCCCGGTGCACGGTGATCGTGGTCCACGCGCCCACGTGGACCCGGTCGCCGTCCTTGAGCGGGACGGGCACATACGGCTCGATGGAGTCCTCGGCGCCGTTGAGGGTGGTGCCGTTGGTGGACTCCTGGTCGATCACCGCCCAGCTTCCGTCCGGCTGGACGACCAGCAGCGCGTGCTTGTGCGACACCCCGGGGTCCTCCGGGGGGCGGGACAGGTCGATCTCCGGGGTCTCCTCGCCCGGACGGTGCCGGGCGCGGCCGATCCGCAGTTGGTTGCCGGTCAGCTCGAAGCGGCGCTCGGGGGAGTACGGCGGGAAGAACAGGTGCTGCGCCTCGGGGCCGCTGCGGGCCATCATCGCCGCGTAGTACTCCCGGTCGGCGGTGACCGTGACGTACCAGGACGCCGGGCCCGCCGAGCGGGGTATCGGAGCTCCGTCCAGGGGCGGCCGGGATATGGGCGGCGGTCCTGGCTGCTGCGCCGGCGGCTGGAGGCGGTAGCTGCTCTCCACCGAGTCCGGCTGCGGCGCCGCTCCCCACGGAGGCGGGGCGGCCGAGGGCGCGGGACCCGGCGGCACGGGAGCGGGCGGGACAGGCGCGGGTGGGACGTGCGCGGGTGGGACGTGCGCCGGGGGCGCGGGTGGCGGCGCCCCGACCGGCGCGGGCGGTGGCGGTGGCGGCATCCGGGGCGGCGCGGGCGGGGGCGGCGGCGCCGCGGCGGCCTGCCCGGCGCCGAACTGCCAGCGGCAGCCCTCGCAGTACGCCTCCCCGTCCTCGCGGGGCGTCCTGCACCGCGGGCACAGCTCCACGGCCGCCGTCGCGTCGGGGTCAGGGCCGAGCGGCTCCGGGCCCGACTCGGGCGGCGGATACGACCCGCCGGGCCCCGCCGGGTGCGGCGGCCCCGGGTGGTGCGGCGCGGGACGGTGCGGCGCCGGACGCGGCGGCGCGGCCATCAGCCGGCCGCACACCGAGCAGTAGTCCCCGGTCTCCGACTCGTGGCCCATAGGACAGGTCGGCATGCGTTCCCCCTCCACGCTGGTGCTCTGCTTAACCGGTGCGCCCGGCCTCCCGGCGCGCCCCGCTGGCGCGGACGCCCTACTTCTTCACCCGGACGGTCTTGGTCGAGCGCGTCTCCAGCGTCATCTCGTCCTCCTGCGCCACGCCCGACTTGAGTCGAACAGTACCCTCGGCCGCGTCCACCACGTCCACGACCTTCGCCAGCAGTTTCGCGGTGTCCTCGTTGCCGGAGGCGTTCGCCAACTGGACGGCGCGGCCCAGCTTCGCGGTCGCCGAGTCCAGCCGGCCCGCCTTGCGGTCCTCCAGCCCCTGCTGGATCATCTCCGCCAGCTCCTCCTGCCCCGTGTAGTGGGCCACCTGCGGGTTGATCCTGGTGGACGCCGCCATGTCGTTCGTCCACACCGCGCGCACCAGGCCCTGCCCGAGCACCTCGGCGGCGCCGTCGGAGCGGCTGAGCACCAGGCTGACCCGCGCGGCGAGCATCTCGTCGCCCACGGACGCGGCGGGGACGCGCACGCCCACGTGGTAGTCGCGGCTCTCGTCGCCCCACGAGCCGGTCGGATAGTCGCCCGAGCGGGGACCGGACTCGGTGCGCCGCCCGGTGAGGTCCTCCACGGTCGGCGCGACCTGCTTGACGAACAGGATCTCGGCGCTCTGCGGCGTCCACAGCCGCAACTGCACGTCCGCGACCTCCTTGCCCATGGCCGTCTCCATCATGGAGCGGAAGTCCTCCTCCAGGCCGGAGGGGTCGGCGACGATGTCCACCGAGCCGAGCAGCGCGGAGGATATGCGCCGCAGCTCCTCCACCGCCCAGTCGGTGCCCACCCCGCGGCAGTCGCAGGTGAACCGGCCCGCGCAGTCCTCCAGGGCGGCGCCGAGCGTGGCGGACTCCTCGTGCTCGTTGCGCCCGTCGGTCAGCAGGATGCCGTGGCGTATCGCCACCTCGCGGGAGTGCAGCAGGCGGTCGGCGAGCCGCAGCCAGGTGCTGATCGCGGTGCCGCCGCCGGCGCTCAGCCGCCGCAGCGCGTCCTTGGCGGCGTGCCGGGTGTGCGGGTCGGCGACCGCCAGTCGCCCGCCGCCGGGATAGATCTCCCGGGCCTGGTGGGTGCCCGCCACCACGGCGAACGCCACGCCGTCGCGGACGGTGTCGATCGCCGCCGCCGTCGCCTCGCGGGCGGCGCGCATCTTCGTCGGCGGGTAGTCCATGGAGCCCGAGCAGTCCACCATCAGCACCACCGCGGCGTCCGGGGCCACGCCGTGCGCCAGGGTGGGGCTCGCCAGCGGCATGCCGCCGGTGGTGCCCCCGCCGGTCGCGGTCACCGTGACCACCGCGTTGACCTCGCGCCCGCCCTCCGGCAGGTACTCGTTCTGGTACACCTCGACGCTGAACTCGGGCAGGTTCGACTTGGCCAGCCTCGCCATGTGGGGCAACTCCTTGTCGCGGAACGGTGGTGGGGGCGCCGGTGTCGCGCCGGCCCGGGGGCCGCCGGCTCACTCGCGGCGGCGCTTCGGCCCTCGGGCCTTCAGGACGCTTCCGGCGGCGTGGCGTCGCCGCGGCCGACGGTGGGCGGGAACGGGAGGACGGCCACCGTCACGTTGTCGTGGCCGCCTCCCTCGAGCGCCACGCCGACCAGGTGGCGGGCGGAGCGCAGCGGTTCGGTACGGGCGTCAGCGGGCACGACCGCGGCGAGCTGGGCGGCCGACTCGGCGTAGTTCCACAGCCCGTCGGTGCACACCACCACCACGCCGGGGCCGTCCGGGCGGAAGGAGGTGGTGTGCGGATCGACCTCGACGGCGTCGGCGCCCAGCCAGCCCGTGATGGCGTGCGCCCGCTCGTCCGCGTAGGCGTCGGCCTCGGACATCAGGCCCGTGGCCACCATGCGGGCCGCCCACGAGTCGTCCTCGGTGAGCCGGCGCGGCGCGATGCGGTCGTCCGGTATCCAGTAGGCGCGGCTGTCGCCGATCCAGCCGACGGTGACGGCGCCCGGGTCGGCGACTGCGCTGACGCAGGTGCAGGCCGGCGCGTTGTGGTCGCGGCTCGGCCCGTCGGACAGGGCGTTGACGGCCTCCGCCGCGGTCAGCAGCGCCTGGCGCATGGCCTGCCCGGGGCTGGTCCCGGCCTCCAGCGCGTCCAGCAGGGCGTCGGTCACGGCCTCGGCCGCGGTGGCCGACGCCTCGTCGGGCCGGGTGGCCGACGACACCCCGTCGCACACCACGGCGACGACGGCGGGCGCGCCGTCGGGCAGGCTGGTCGCGGACACCTGGAACGCGTCCTCGTTCCTGTGGTGCCGCAGCCCGCGGTCGCTGACCCCGGCCACTCCTTCGAGTTCGCGTTCCATGTGATCCCGTTCCCGCGGCTGGGCGTGGCCGCACGTCTCGCAGTACCCGTCGTTGTCGATGCGGCCGCCTGAGCAGGCGGTGCAGGAACGCCCCGCCCGCTGCCCCGCGGCGCGCGCGGGCGTGCCCGCCCTGCGCCGCGGGTCCGCGCCGGGAGCGACCGCGCTCACCCGCGGCACGCGCAGGGCGAGCGTGTCGGCGCCGCTCCCGTTGACCCGCGCCCGCTCGCCCAGCGCCGCGCCGCACCCGCCGCAGAACCGGTCCTCCGGAAGGCACGGTTCGGCGCAGCCGGGGCAGGGGGTCGTCTCCGTCATGTGCTCACACCCATGTCCTCGGACGCAAGCGGTTGGCCTGCTCCACCAGTTCGATCCGCTCCCGGCCCTGCTGCGCCAGCCGGGCCAGCACCCGGTACGAGCGCTCCAGGCCGAACCGCAGCCCGCGCTCGGACAGCTCGCTGCCGAGCAGCGAGCCCCGGGACGGCGCCGCGGCGCCTCCCGCACCGGCACCGCCGTCGTCCGACAGCAGCCAGGCGAGCGCCGTGCCCAGCACCTCGACGGCCAGCGCCTCCCGCCGCTGCCGGTCCAGGTCGAGCCGCTCGATCTGCTCGGCGGCGGCCCGCAGGTCGTCCAGCAGCGGCTCGCCCGCCGGGCGCTCGCTCAGCCGGGCGCGCACCGCGGCCACCCGCGCCGCGGTGAAGTGGATGGAGGAGTCGGGGACGGACTCCAGCACCCGCACCGCCCCGGCCCGGTCCCCGGAGGCCAGCAGCACCCGGGCCAGGCCGAACGCGGCGCTGACGTAGCTGAGGTCGGTCGTCCACACCAGCCGGTAGTACTCCACGGCGTTGTCGAGCTGGCCGAGCAGCTCCGCGCACAGGCCGAGCGCCAGCTTCGGCGCGGGCTCCCCGGGGAACGCGTCGTACACCGCGTCGAAGGACAGCGCCGCCGTCGCGTGGTCCTCCCGGGCCAGCGCCACCAGGCCCTGGTACCAGATCACCCGCCAGTCGTCGGCGCGGTCCGCCTCCAGCGGGGCCAGGCACTCCCGGGCGGCCTCCACCTCGCCGAGCTCCAGGCGGGCGCGCAGCTCGCGCAGCCGCAGCTCGGGGGAGGCGGCGGGGGCGGCGCCCAGGGCGGCGACCAGCTCCTGCGGGGCGGTGGCCGCCAGCGCGGCGAGCAGCCCCGCGTTGGGGTCGGACGGGTCCACCCGGGGCACCGGCAGCGCCAGCGCGGCGGCGCGCGCCTGCGGCCGCACCACCGGGGGCGCCGTCGCGGTAGCGACCGCGCCGGGCGCGCCCGCCGCCGTGAGCACCGGCGAAGGCCGCGCCGCCACCAGCTCGGTGTCCACCACCTTCAGCTCGGGGCCGAACAGCGTGGACAGAGCCGGCCGCTGACGGCCCGTGCGCAGCGCGATCACCTCGCGCAGCACCCCGGTGAGCTGCTCGCTCATCTCCTCGGCGGAGGCGAACCGACGGTCCGGGTCCGGGTCGGTGGCCCGCACCAGCAGCCGGTAGAACGACTCGTACCGGGTGAAGACCTCCACCTCGTCGGGGTCGGGGAGGCTGTGCACGTAGGTGGTGGTGTAGCCCTGGAAGTCGAAGGTGAGCACCGCCAGGGTGCGCGCCACGGTGTACAGGTCCGACGCGACGGACGGGCCGACCTCGGCGACCTCGGGCGCCTGGTAGCCGATCGTGCCGTAGATGGCGCTGTCCTGGTCGTCCAGGTGCCGCACCGCGCCGAGGTCTATCAGCTTGAGCCTGTCCTCCTGCTGGATGGCGTTGTCCACCTTGAAGTCGCAGTAGACCAGGCCGCGTTCGTGCAGGTAGCCGAGGGCGTCCAGCGCCTCGAGCGCGTAGGCGATGGCCTGCTCCACCGGCATCGGCTCGCGCCGCCCGTCGGGGGTGCGCCGCTCGTTGGCGATCTCCTTGAGCGACTTGCCGCCGACGTAGTCCATGACGATGTAGCCGTCCATGGTGCCGGTGTGCTTGTCGAAGTGCTCGACGAAGTTGATGATGCCGACGATGTTCGGGTGGTCGATCTGGGACAGGAACCGGCGCTCGGCCACGGCCGCCGCGAGCGCGTCCTCGTCGCCGGTGTCCAGCAGGCCCTTGAGCACGACCCACTTGTCGTCCACGGCGCGGTCCACGGCCAGGTAGATCCAGCCGAGGCCGCCGTGTGCCAGGCAGCCCTTCACGTCGTACTGCCCGTGCACGACCTGGCCGGGCCGCAGCTTGGGCACGAACGAGTACGGGTGGCCGCACTTGGTGCAGAACCCCTCGCTGCGGCCGGGGCGCCCGGCCCGGCTGCGGCCCACCTGGGCGTCGCACTTGCTACAGAAGCGCTTGCGCTCGGGCACCTCGGGGTTGTCGAGCACGGCCGATTGCGGGTCGGGCCGGGGCACCACGGGGACGGACACCAGTCCGGCGCCGAGCCGCCCCCGCGTCGGCGCGCTGCCGCCGGTACGGGAGCTGCGCACCGAGACCGCGGCCGTGGAGTGGCCGGTCAGGGTGCGGGCGAGCCTGCCGGAGACCGAGCGGCGCGAGGCCACCCGCCCCGACGACGAACGCCCCGACGCCGAGCTGCCCGACGCCGACCCGCCCGACGACGACCGCCCCGAGGAGGACCTCCCGGAGGAGGACCGGCCGGACGGCGCGGACGACGGGCCCGGCGAACCACCGGAGGACGTGCCCGCCCCTCCTCCGCCCCCGCCGGCCGCCGCCTGCGGGGCCATGCCGCAGGTGTCGCAGTAGAGATGGCCGAGGCCGTCGTCCTCCAGGTTCCCCGGGCAGCCGGGACGTCCGCACGCGCTCATGTTCTCCCCCCTCGCTTCCGTTCCGCGTCCCTGGCCTCCTGCGCCAGGACGTCGGCCACCGCCTGCTGGTAGCGCAGCACCGCGTGCCCCGCGGCCCGCAGGTCGCACGGGGCGCTCCACAGCATCCTGCGGGCGACGTCGTAGCGCTCCAGCAGCTCCACGTCCTCCGCGCAGCCCAGCCGCGCCGCCTTGGCCCGGTAGGCGTCCAGCCGGCCGCGCAGCTCCGCCCGCACCGCGAGCGGCGCGGTGACGGCGCTCAGCGACTCGCGGGCGCGGGCCAGCTCCTCGTCCGCGGCCGCCTCCAGCACGTCGAGCAGCGACGACAGGCGGTGCCACTGGCCGGCCCTGCGGTAGTCCCCGGCGGCGACGATCCGCTCCCGCAGACCGGACGGCGGGCCGCCGACCGCGGGCACCTCGGACGCCGCGATCTTCGCCAGCACCTCGCCGCGCGCGCTCCTGGCCTCGGCGAGCGTGGCGTCGGCCCGGGCCAGCACGTCCCGCACCCGGTACAGCCGCTCGTCCGCCTCCTCGCGGACCCGCAGCACCGCCTCCACCTCCCGCCTGACCTCCTCCAGGGCGCGGGCGATCCGGTCGTAGCCGGAGGTGTCGGCGGCACCTGGCACCCCCGCGCCGGGAACCGCGCTGCCCGGCAGCCACAGCTCCAGCGGGTCGGCGACCACCAGCGCGCGCAGCTCCGCCAGCTCGTCGGCGACCTGCTCCAGGGCGTCGCCCGCCGGGTGCTCCCCGGGCCGCACCCCCACCGAGCGGGCCAGCGAGCGGACCCGGCCGACCTCGGCCGCGAGCAGGTCGATCCGGGCGGGCAGGGCCGTCCACACCGCGTCCGCGGCGGTGACCACCTCCATCACCTGCGCGTACCAGCCGTTCATCCGCTCGACCAGCTCCGCCAGGCTCAGCCGCTCGGCCAGCCGCGCCGGCCCGGCGAGCCCACGCGCCGCCTCGGGCACCCGCGCCCCGGCGACGGTGACGCCCTGCCCCGCCAGCAGCTCGGTCAGCTCGGCCAGGTCGCCGGGGGAGGGGCGGCTGCGCCGCGCCCGGATGCCCCGCGCCGCCTCCAGCGCCTGGCCGTACGCCTCGAAGTGGGCCCACAGCAGGGAGACCGCCTGCTCGGCGGCCGCCCACCGCTCCTTGGTGCGGCCGGTCAGCGCGGCGCCCTCGAGCAGCCTGCGCCCCGAGTGGTCCTGGAGCGCGAGGAGGGAGGACTCGATCGCCTGGTGCTCGGAGCCGAGCCGCGCCAGCGCACGGTCCACCTCCTCCCGGCTCATCGCCATGGAACCCCCTTCCGCACCGCAGTGCCGCAGCCGTGATGCCCCCGTCGTCCCGTTCGGTCGCTTCCGCTCCCCGGCCGTGGCCGCGCCCGGCCGCCTCGTCCGCATGCCCGTCGCCGTGCCCGTCGCCGTGCCCGGCGGCTCAGTCCCGGTACCTCGCCGGCGGCGGGGCGGCCGGCGGGTCCATCACCTTCGCCAGCCATGTGCCGAACGACCGCATCCAGGCGCTCTCCCGGCCGCCGGAACGGTACTGCTCGAGCACGTGGTTGACCCGCCGCACCAGGTCGGTGTCGGCCTGGTGCATGGCCACGCCGTAGGGCTTGTCGGACGGCATGGTGCCCACCATGTGTATCTGGGGGTCCTGCGCGGCGTCCCCCGCCCCGAGCGCGGCGTCGGTCAGTATGGCGTCCACCTCGCCGAGCTGGAGCCGCACCAGGCAGTCCAGTTGGTTGTTCACGACGGTCACGTCCGCGCCGCGCGCGTCCCGGCGCAGCTCCTCCAGGGCGGTCGATCCGCGGTTCGCGCACACCGTCCTCCCCTTCACCTGCGACTCCTCGAACTCCGTGACGGGGGAGTTCTTCGGCACCAGCAGCCGCAGCCCGGACTCGAAGTAGACCGTGGAGAAGGCGACCTGGGCCAGCCTCTCGCAGGTGATCGTCGTGCTGCGGATCACCATGTCCACCTTGCGGTCCTGTATCTGCGGAATGCGCTGGTCGGCGGACATGCTCTTGAAGACGATCAGGTCCTCGTCGCCGAGTATGTCCCTGGCCACGGCCCGGGCCAGGTCGATCTCGAAGCCGACGATCCGGCCGGTGGCCGGGTCGCGGTGGCTGAGCTGGTAGCTGGTCTGGCTGACGCCCACCAGCAGCTTGCCGCGCTTCCTTATCCGCTCCACGGCGGGCCCCGAGGCGGTCGACGGGCGCAGGCTCGCCCTGGGGTCGCAGTCGTCCGCCGCGGCCCGCGCGGCCGCTGCCGGCTGCCCGGTACCGCCCGCCGGAGCGCCCCGGCCGCCGTCCCCGGTCAGCAGCAGCGACGCGGCGGCGGCCAGCGCCAGCGCGCACGCGCACACCATGGCCGCCACGCCGCCCCAGCCGCGCGGCACCCGCCCGCGGCCGGGCCCGGGCGCGTTTCCACTCATCAGCCGGTCCCTCCTCGTTGGCACCCCGCCGCCCCCCTCCGGCCGCCCCGCACGGCCGTCCGCCGGCGCCCCCGCCGCGCCGTTCACCGGTACTCCGACAGCCGTCGCCCGATGCCGAGGACGGTGCCGAGCGCCGCCAGCACCGCGAGCGTGGCCGCTCCGGCGGCCAGGCCCGTGAACGCGTCGCGTCCCGCGTCCGCCGCCTGCCTGAACTCCGCCAGTTCGTGCTCGACCGCCCGCGACAGGCTGCGGTCCATGGAGTCGAAGGCCGCGCCCGTGGTGGCGCCGGTCTGCCACCCCTCGCCGCCCGGGACGCCGATGACCATCTCCAGGGCCTTGTCGTAGTCGCCCTCGTCGTCACTGGCCCGCGCCGCGGCGTGCCGGTCCGTCCACCGGTCCATGCTCCGCCGGGCGTCCTCCACGGCCTCGCGGCCCCGCGAGTCGTCGGCGAGCCGCCAGGCGACCTCGAGCAGGGTGTCGCCGCGCAGGTCGTCGCCGCTCAGCCGGCGCGTCTCCTTCCGGAACGCCTCCTCGTAGGCCGCCCCGGAGCCGCGCGCCACCAGCGTCAGGTTCTCGTCGCCGCGCGCCTTCAGGGCCGAGATCCTGGCCTCGCTGAGCACACGCACCGACCTGGCGCCCTGGTCGTCGCTGCGGTCGAACTGCCAGCGGGCCACCGAGTGCCCCGCCACCAGCCACAGCAGCAGCGCGGCCGTGCCCGCCGAGGCGGCGAGCAGCCCCACGTTGAACACCCGGTTGGTGCGCCGGTACAGCCGCCGCTGCGCCCACACCAGGCCGCCGAGCGCCACCGCGCCCAGCGCGATCGACGCCCACGGGAACTCCTCGGCGTCGGCGTAGTCCGACTCCAACTGGTCGGTCTGCGCCTGGTACAGCCGCTCGGCGGCCGGCAGCAGCGTCGTGCGCATCTTCTCCGAGGCGTACCGCAGATAGGCGCCGCCCAGCGGCAGCCCCTGCCGGTTGTTGGCCCGAGCGGACTCCACCAGCCCGGTGTACACCGGCAGTTCGCGGTTGAGCAGTGCTATCTGCCGCTGCTCGGCGCCGCCCGAGGGGGCGTCGGCCGCGGCCTCGGCGAGCAGGGTGGAGGCGATCCTTATGTCCTCGTTGTAGCGCTCGCGCGACTCCTTCGGCTCCTGGCCGCCCGCCAGGAACCCGCCGGCCGCGGTGGCGTCGGCGTCCGCCAGGTGCCGGTAGATCTCGGCCGCCTTGACGCTCAGCGGCTGGCTGTCGTCCAGCACGGCGCGCGCGGAGTCCTGGCGGGAGGTCACCTGCCAGGCCGTCAGCGCGCCGAAGACGAGCACCAGCGCGATGATCCCCGCGCCGATCAGGCGCAGCCGGCCGGGCTCGGTCGTCGTGGCGTCCCGCAGCCGGTCCCACGACTCGCGGTACGCCGGGCGCCGCGGCGGCGCCGCGGCGGGCTCGCCGCCGGGTGCCGGCGGCGCGGCGAGCACGCCCGTGGAGCCCCCACCGCCTGCCTGCGTCGCAGCCACTGACCCCTCCCCCCGGGTGCCGTACCCGCGGCAGCAGTATGGCCGCAGGCACCGACATCCACACGCTGATTCCACGATCTTGCGTAGCCCGCCCGCGGCGGGCCCGGCGGCGGCGCTCCCCCTCACCGCCCGGCCCCGCCGAGGACGGACCCGTCCCTCTGCCCTTTCCACGCGCGACACCCGCCCGCGGTTCCGCCCCGAGCTCCCTATTCGACCATCCGTGTGAATCCGGGGCTCCGACCGTTTGCCCCGCGCGCGGGCGGGCCGGACGCGCGGGTCGCGCGCCGCCGGGGCGCGGCGCGCCGGTCAGGAGCCGGCGCCCGCCGCGGCCCTGGTGTCGAAGACCTCGTCGCGGGTGGTCAGCAGCGCGCTCTGGAGGGCGCCGCACACCACCGGGTGCTCGGTGACGCCGGTCAGCACCAGCTTCGGCCGCGGCACGGTCAACTGCGCGAGCTCGGCCTGCACCAGCCGGCGCAGCGGCTCACCGCCCGCCGTGATCAGCCCGCCGCCGAGCACGATCAGCTCCGGGTCCACCACGGCGACGACCGCGGCGAGCCCCACGGCGAGCCGCTGCGCGAACCCGCGCAGCACCGCCTCCCCGGCACCGCCCGCCGCCGGCAGCCCCGCGACCGCCTGCCGCGCGTCCCGCGCCGCGATCCCGTGCTCCCTGGCCAGGGCCAGCACCGCCGGGCCGCCCGCGAGCGCCTGGAACCCGCCCTCGTTGGCCCGGCCCACGCCGCGCACCAGCGGGGTGCCGGGCAGCGGCAGGAACGCCACCTCGCCCGCGCCCCCGGTGGCGCCCCGGTGCAGCCTGCCCCCGATGACCACGGCCGCGCCGATCCCCTCGTCCCCCCACAGCAGCACGAAGTCCCGGCACGTCCGGGCCCGGCCGAGCCGCTGCTCCGCCACCGCGGCCAGGTTGACGTCGTTGTCCACCTCGAACGGCACGCCGAGCGCGGCCCCCAGCTCGTCCAGCAGCCCGGGGGAGTGCCAGCCCGGCAGGTGGGGCGCGTACCGCAGACGCCCCGTGCCGGGGTCGAACGCGCCGGGCGTGCCGATGACCACCCGGTGCAGCCGCTCCCGGCCGAGCCCCGCGTCGGCCAGCGCCCCGTCCAGGGCCCGGCGCACCCGCTCCACCGCGCCCCGCGCCCTGCGGCCCGGGGTGGGCAGCCGGAAGGAGCCGACGGTGCGCCCGGTGATGTCGGCGACGGCGGCCCGGATGCGGGCCGGGGTGACGTCGAGCCCGGCGACGTGCGCGGCGTCGGGGTTCACCTCGTACAACTGGGCGCCGGGTCCCGGCCGTCCGGCGCTGGTCCCGGTGGGCACGACCAGCCCGGCCGCCTCCAGCCGGCTGAGCAACTGGGACGCGGTGGGCTTGGACAGCCCGGTGAGGGCGCCGAGGCGGGTGCGGGACAGGGGGCCGTGCTCGAGCAGCAGGTCGAGCGCGGCCCGGTCGTTGATGGCGCGCAGGAGGCGGGGGGTGCCGGGGGTGGTGGGCATGGGCGGGGGCCTCCTCCCGGCCGGGGCGGTGTCGTCAGGAACGCCAGGGAATGTAAAGGAACCGTCGCGCGGGAGCGGGTGTCAAGCCGTTGCGGCAGGTCAGGACGGTTCGGTCAGGGGGACGCGGGCGAGGGCGGCGCGGATGGCGGTGGGGAGGTGGGGGACGGTGAGGCCGAGGGTGCGCAGCAGGGCGGCGGCGTCCTCCAGGGGGAGGCGGCGGTGGCGGGCGACGGCGAGGACGTGGTGCAGGGGGACGGGTGCGGCGGAGTCGAGCCAGGGCCGCTTGGCGTCCAGGTCCAGGCTGAGCAGGGTCAGGCACTCCTCGACCGGGAGGCCGTCGGGCAACCTGACCTCGGGCACGTCCAGGCCAAGTGCGGCCAGCCGCCCGGCGAGCTCGGCCGGCGGCAGTCCGGTGCGCTCCGCCGCGATGAGCAGCTCCACCAGGTCCATCGGCTCCTCGATGCCGGTCCCGTGCGCCCAGGCGGGCAGGAGGTGCCCGAGCTCCTCCACGGCGTCCGGCGTGAGCCGGGCGGCCGGCAGGGTGACGACCGCGAGCCCGTAGGCCCGCAGGCGCTCCGTCACGCGCCCGGGCGTGGTGCCCAGGGCCTCGGCCGCCGCGAGGACGCGGTGCGGGAACAGCGCGTCGAGCGGGCTGAGCCAGGGCGGGACGCCGTCGTGGTCCCTGCTGAGCAGCGCGAGGTCGTCCTCGTCCGCCTCGGCGGGCAGCACCGGGGGGAGCGGGAACCCGTACGCGGTGAGGCGGGCCGCCGCGTCGCCCAGCGTGATGGACAGCTCCCGGGAGGCCAGGACCAGGTGTGCCGGGGGGACCGGGGCGAGCGGGAGCAGCCACGGCGGCCTGCCGTCCAGGTTGACGCTGACCAGGCGCAGCCCCACCGTGTCGGCGGGGTCGGGCAGCGCCGGGGACGGGCAGTGCAGGCCGTACACGGCCAGGCGCCGCAGGACGTCGCCGGTGGACAGCCCGAGCGCCGCCGCGGCGGCCGACACGTGCCCCGGCGGGACGGCCTCCTTCCCGTCGTACCAGGACTCCCTGCCCAGCAGGTTCCTGCTGAGCAGCTTCAGGTCGGTGTCGTCGGGGCGCTCCGGCAGCGTGTCCGCCACCGGCGCCTGAAGGCCGTAGTACCGCAGGCGGCGCGCCGCCTCGTTCAGGCCGACGCCGAGCCGCAGGTGCACGTGCAGCAGGTGGGGCAGCAGCTCCGGGGTGTCCGTCCCGAGCAGCGCCAGGTCGACCGCGCTGACGGGCCGCTGCGCCGGGAAACGCTCGGGGACGACGCCGGCGACCCCCAGGCGGCGGGCGCGCAGGGCCACCGCGCGCGGCGGGTACCCGGTGGCCATCGCCACGCCGACGACCGCCGAGGGGATCTGCCGCTGCTCGTCCAGGAGGGCGTCCAGGAGAGCGATGTCCGTCGGCAGGGCGGGAAGCACCGCCCGGGTGTCACCGAGCTCCGGCACCACCTCCGCGAGCAGGGCGAATTCCGCGCAGCCCGGATTGGCCAGCACCCGCCACAGCAGCAGGTGCTCCGCCAGGCCCCGGAGCCTGCCGTAACGCGTGCTCACCGCCTGCTCGCCGGCCTCCGGCTTGTCCACGGCGCCGAGTTCCGCGTCCAGCTCCATGAACCCGGCGACCGCCATGTCGTACTCGCGCCCGTTCAGCGGCAGGCGCAGGCCCGAGGCGGTGGCCGCGCGGGTGACGATGTCCGCCAGGCGCGGGCTGTCGGTGGTGACCTGGGCGAGCCAGCCGAAGGTGGGCAGGGCGCGGGGCTGATCGGCCACCAGCTCCTCGGCGGCGGCCGTCACCAGGGCCTCGACGTCCTCCGAGACGTCGTCCAGGACGACGGTGCGGTCCACCGAGAGCCGGGGCGGCCGCTCCGACTGCGCCAGGTCGATCAAGGCTCCCCGCAGCACGCCCCGGTCACCGGGGCCGCTGAGTCCCGCGTTGCCCGGCGCGCCGCTCACCAGCAGCCCGTCCACGAGCAGCGCGCCGCCCCGCTCGCACCAGACCACCCGGCTGTCGGCGCACGGCACCATCGCCCCGGCCGCCGACAGGCCCTCCTCCTCCCACGGCGGGCGCTCCCTCGGCCGGGGCCTGCCCGGCAGCCACACCTGCGGGGCGCCCCGCCCGTCGTGCTCCACCTCGGTGCGGAACTCGGCGATGCCCAGCAGCCGGTCCAGCTCCCGCAGGCACGACGGCGCCCGGTCCCCGTCCCGCAGGTACAGCCGCACCCGGGTGCCCGGCTCGCCCTCCTCCCGCAGCCGCTGGATGCGGAACAGGTGGCCCGGCCCCACGATCGCCACCCGGAACAGCGGTCCCGGTCTGCCGCGCCGGCCCATGCGGCAGGTGGTGACCTCTATCTCGTCGGCCAGCATGAAGTAGCTGAGCACGCCGATGCCGAACCGGCTGTTCGGGTGCAGCCTCACCGGCGGGTCCAGCGCGTCCCAGTCCGCCTTCCCGTCCAGGAACTCGGTCAGCTCGGGGAAGCGCGCGCCCGCCTGCGAGAAGACGCCGGTCAGCTCCTCCTCGCCCATGCCCACGCCGTTGTCGGCGCACTCCAGGTAGTGGCGCCCGTGCTCGTCGGTGCCCTGGACGAAGCGGATCCTGCCCCGCCAGGCGGACCCGAACCCGCTCGTGCGCTCCAGGTACTCGTGGCGCGCCCGGCGGTAGCGGCAGGCGTCCAGCGCGTTCTGGTACAGCTCGCGGACGGCCAGCGCCCGGTTCTGGTAGAGCTGCTCGCCCATGAGCAGCTCCTGCACCCGCTGCTCGTCCAGCCGGAAGCGGTGGCCCTCGCCGTCGAAGACCGGGCGCCCGTCCACCTCGGCCGCCCGCACCGAGTCGGCGGAGGCGCGGGGCGGCAGGTGCTCCAGGGCCTTCAGGGTGGTGTCGTGCGCCGTCTCCCGCAGGACCGCGTGGAGCAGCGCGTCCACCCGCCCGGCGTGCTCGCGCAGCGCCTTGAGCACCGCCTCGTGATGGCAGTCCGCGCGCAGAACCTGCCCGGCCGCGTGCTCGTCCCAGGCGGCGTGCTCGACCGTGCCGCGCAGCAGGGCCAGGTCGACCGAGTTGGGGATGCCCAGGTGCTGCACCACGGTGTCCGGCAGGTCGGGGATCTCCACCGCCTGCATCCTGGCGACGGCGAGCAGCAGGCCGACGAGGCGGGCCCGGACGGTCTGCCGCTCCTGGGCGTCGGCGAAGCCGCCGAACAGCGGCACGGTGGCCCCCACCGCGCTCGGCCGGTCGCTGCGGCACAGGGTGACCGGGTCCAGCCGCAGTCCGTACAGCAGTTCGGTGACGGGTGTGCCGGTGAGGACGCGGCGCACCAGGGGCAGGTCGTCCCCGGCCACCCGGTCGGCCACGGCGCGCAGCGCGGCCGGTCTGCGGACGTCCTTCAGCCCGGCCAGCCACTGGTGGAACAGCCACCACCCGATCTGCTTCCCGGCGTCGGGCCGGCCGGGCAGGTCGAGCTGCGCAGCCCTGAGCAGTCGGGGATGGCGCTGGGCGAAGTGCTCGAACGCGCGGCGCTCCGGGCCCGCGGGACCCGCGGCGGGGCCCGGCGCGGCGGGCCCGACCAGCGCGGCCAGGCGCGCCGCCGCGTCGTTCCAGCAGACCTGGTACAGCAGCGGCGCCAGGCTGAGCAGCACCGCCTCGGCCGGGCAGAACGCTTCGGCGGGCGCGTCGGCGGGCCGCCGCCTGAGCAGGGTCGAGGTGTGGTGGAGCATCCGGGCGGCGAGGGTGGCGTCGAGCCAGGGGTCCTCCCCCCGCCGCAGCTCGCCCACGGCGGCGTCCCGCAACCAGGCCAGGCGGCGCGCGGCGGTCAGCGCCTGGCCGCGGAAGGCGTCCCCCGGGTCGCGGGTCAACCGCCAGACGTGGTGGTCGCGCACGAGCCGGACCCACACGTCCTCGCCCTGCCCGCCGTCGGCGGCCCCACCCGCCCCCGCCCCCGCGAACTCCACCCGCCCGATGCTCCCCGCCAGGATCACCGGTGCGTTGAACTCTCCCCCGCCGCCCAGTTCGTTGCGGGTGCCCTCCCCCTCCACGCGCGGCTCAGGGCTGCGGCGGGGGCGGCGGGGTGCCGAGGTTGAAGGTCAGGCTGCCGAAGTCCTGGCCCTGGATCATGGGGCCGTTCACGGTGGTGTCCCGCACGACGTTGTGGACGTCCCCGCGGCCGGTGGGCGCCGCCTGCTGCGCCTGCGCCCACCACTCCCGGAGCGCCTGCCCGAACTCGGGGTCGGCGGCGGCGCGGGCCCGGAGGGCGTCGTGCAGGGCCGCGGCGCGGGAGGAGTCGTCCGGGGCCTGGGCCAGCGCGGCGAGCTCGTCCTCGCCGGTGGGCGCCGCGGGGTCGGTGTCCTCGCCGCGCCGGAACGGGCGGCGGATCAGCGCGGTCAGGCCGGCCCATGTCTGGCGCCCGAACTCCCCGCCGGCTCCCCCGGCCAGAGCCGCCAGTACCGCCACCGAGATCGGATCCACACTCGCCTCCGCGGGTCGCGTCGTCTTGTGGACCAACCGTACTGGCCCGGTGGCGGGTTGACCGGGGTGCGGCGGCAACTTCCCGGGGGCGCGGCGGGTGGCGGCGGGCGGTGCCGGGAAAACGGCGGGGGACTCGCCCGAACGAGGGAACGGTCAGGCCCGTTCGGGTGAACCGGTTACTTGGAGAGACCTTCCCCGCGCGGGCCGCGCGCCCCCGGCGCGTCCGCGGACTGCGCGCCCGGGAGCGGCGACGCCGCCATGGCCTGGGGCGAGGCCGGGTTGGCCAGGGCCGACGGCGGGGCGACCGCGGCGGACGGGTCGGGGGCGGGCTCCGGCTGCCCGGCCGGGACCACCGCCGTGCCCACGATGCGGATGCCCTCCTCGTCGAACGCCCGCTTGATGCGCCACCGCAGCTCGCGGGCGGCCGCCAGGGCCTTGCCCGGCATCGTCTTGGCCTGGACCCGCACGACCATCATGTCGCCGGTCACCTCCTCCAGGCCCAGCACCTGCACGGGCTCCCACAGGACCTCGTTCCAGGGCTCCTGCGCGCTCATCCGCTCGGCGGCGGTGTTGATCACCTTGCGCACGCGGTCCAGGTCCTCGTGGTAGCCCACCTGGACGTCCACGAACGCGGTGGCCCAGCCCTGGCTCATGTTGCCGATCCGCTTGACCTCGCCGTTGCGCACGTACCAGATCTCGCCGTCGTCGCCGCGCAGCTTGGTCACGCGCAGCCCGACCTCGATGACGGTGCCGGTGGCCACGCCCGCGTCGATCACGTCGCCCACGCCGTACTGGTCCTCCAGGATCATGAAGACGCCGGAGAGGAAGTCGGTGACCAGGTTGCGCGCGCCGAAGCCGATGGCCACGCCCGCCACACCGGCGCTGGCCAGCAGCGGAGCGAGGTTGATCTTCAGCACGGACAGGATGGTCAGCGCGGCTGTGCCCAGGATCACGAACGACGCGACGCTGCGCAGCACCGAGCCGATGGCCTCCGACCGCTGGCGGCGCCGCTCGGCGACGACCAGCAGCCCGTCCAGCGCCCGGCCGGTGCCGGACGCCGAGCCGCGGGCCATCCGGGCGATCAGCCTGGTGATCATGCGCCGCACGACCACGCGCAGGACCAGCGCCGTGACCAGGATCAGCAGGATCCGCAGCCCGGCCGCCAGCCAGTTCTGCCAGTTCTCGTCCACCCAGTCGGCCGCGTTCGTCACGGACGTGTGCGCGTCGTCCAGGTTGGGCATCTGGTCCGACGGCGTGGGCGTGGGCGTGGGGGTGGGGGTGGGCGCGGCGGTGAGAACCGTGGTCTGGGCGGACCAGAACACCATTCCTCCTTACGTTCACGAGCCCCTCGAGCACGGCGTGGGGGGAGCGGGGCCCTGGACCGGCGGGCAGCCCGCTCGACCGCTCACCACAGTAACCGGGCGGAGTGCGGGCATCTCGCGGTCGTTCTGTGGGGATCCAAGGGGTGTGGCCCAAAACACTTCAGATCCGTTACCTGGTCATGGTGGCGTCATCACCAGGAGGAAGGACACACTGGAGGAGATCGTCCCGGCGCGAGCCACGCGCCGCCGGCGTAACAGGGAGGCACCCGTGCCGCATGTTCTTGTCCTCAACGCGTCGTACGAGCCACTGGGCGTCATCCCGACGCGCCGCGCGCTCGTTCTCGTCCTCAACAAGAAGGCCGTGTGCCTCGAGGAATCCGGCGTCCTGATGCACAGCGCGACCTGCGCCGTACCGGCGCCCAGCGTCGTCCGGCTGACCCGCTTCGTGCGGGTCCCTTTTCGTGGCCCCGTTCCGCTCACCCGCAGGGCGCTGTTCGCCCGGGACGGCGGCAGGTGCGTGTACTGCGGCGGCGTCGCAACCAGCGTCGACCACGTGGTGCCGCGCAGCAGGGGCGGCAAGCACTCGTGGGACAACGTGGTGGCCGCGTGCCGCCGCTGCAACCACGTCAAGGCGGACCGGCACGTCGCGGAGCTCGGGTGGCGCATGCGCCACCAACCAGCGCCGCCCACCGGACTGGCCTGGCGCATCATCGGCACGGGCCACAAGGACCCGCGCTGGATGCCATACCTCCAACCGTATGGCGCCGAGCATGCCTTGGCCCGGATCGACGGCATATCCGCCTAGATCCGGGCCTTCGTGTTCCCCGGCCCGGAACCGGGGGACGGCGACCGGACGGAGACAGGGAGCCTGTGGGCGCGCGCGCCGACGGGCTCCTTCGTCGTGCGCGCGCCGCACCCGGACGGCCCGCCGCGCGGCGGGCCGTCACTCCGCCACCGCGTAGACCTCCACGGCGTACAGCGAATACCCGTACCGCGTGGCCCGTTTCACACCCTGCACCCGGACGAAGCGGGTGCCCGGGGCGTCCAGGTGGACGGTCTCCGCGCCGCCCCGGCCGTCCCGCACCGCCGCCGCCGTGCGCCAGGCGCGGCCGTCGGCGGACGTCTGGACGCGGTACGACCTGGCGTACGCGTCCTGCCAGCGCAGCACGAGCCGGCCCACGCGCGCCGGCTCGCGCAGCTCCAGCCGCAGCCACGCGCCGTCCCGCGCGGGCGACGACCAGCGGGTGGCCGGGTCGCCGTCGACGGCCGCGGCGGCCGGGAAGTCCGGGGTCTCGTCGCCCGACGAGGCGGCCCGCGCGGTCCTGGCCAGGTCGGGGCCCGCCGTCGCGGGGTGGGTGCGCACGGTGAGCCGCTCGGTGATCACCTCGCCGTCCACGGTCAGGCGCACGGGGACCGTGTGCGCTCCGGGGGCGGCCGACCGCGGGACCGTCACCGTCAGCGGGGTGGTCACGGTCGCGCCCCGGCGCAGGGTGGCGGGGGCGGGGGCGGTGACCTCCAGGCCCTCGGGCGCCGGCGCGGCCAGGTCCGCCACGGCCGTGCCGGGGCGGGTGGCCGTCACCCGCACGGGGACGGTGGCGCGGGAGCCGGCCGCCACGTCCACCTCGCGCCGCTCCAGGGACACCTCCGCGGCCGGGGTGTCCGCGTACCAGGGGACCACCTCGTGGACGACCGGGGCGGGCGAGCCGGGGGACGGGACGACCCGGACCCGGTCCGCCCGCACGCCGCGCGCGGACAGCTCCGTCCAGCCCCCGCTCCCCAGGCGGCCCAGCGGGCGCCAGCCCTCGCCGGGCACGTGCGCCCGCACCGCGGCGCCGGAGCCGGCGGCCGGGTCCGCGAGCACGGTGAGCCGGTCCAGCGGCCGCGCCGCCCCGCCCTGCCGCGCCGCCCCGTCGAGCCGCACCGTCAGGCCGTCCCGCGGCGCCCGGCGGGACGTCGCCGCGTCGCCGTCCGCCGCCCGGCCGCCCGAGGCCGCGCCCGCGTCCCGCGGGGCCCCGCGGCCCGTGGACGCCCCGCCGCCGACGCCCGTCCAGTCGTCCGCCGCGGCGAGCGCCCGGTCGAGGAACGGGTCGAGGACGCCCTCGCCCACCGCGGCGCCGCCCCCGGCGAGCTCCTCCCGCAGCCGCAGCACCCGCAACTGCTCCCGCCACGCCCGCTCGCCGTCGCCGCGCCGCTGCGCCGTGAGCATGTCCACGGCCGCCCGGCCCGCCTCCCCGTACCGGCCGAGCTGGTCGGTCCAGGGGCGCAGCTCGCCGGCCAGGGGCAGGCGGGCCAGGTGCCCGGGTGCCTCGGCCATGCCGTCGAACGCGGCGCGCAGCGGGGCGGCCCCCGCGGCGCCGGTCCGCTCGTGGGCGGTCCAGAAGCCGTCGATCAGCTCGGCGAGGCGGGCGGACTCCCGCCCGTCCAGCGGGGAGGAGGAGCTGTTCGCGGCCAGGGCCCGCAGGGCGCCCTCGGCGCGCACGTCGCCTCCGGCCAGGTCCCGCAGCGCCGCGTCCCAGGACTGGGCCGGCCGGTACGCGCGCGGGTTCCAGGCGAAGTCGGCCACGGTGAACAGGGCGATCCTGGACGCGGCCGGCTGCCGCATGGCGTTCGCCAGCAACTGGGCGGAGGCGGCGGCCACCGCGGGGGAGCGGCCGGTGTAGGGGCCGAGGAAGACCCGGTCCTCGGCGTAGTCGTTGACCGGGTAGTTGTCCATCGTCACCAGCGGGTGGGTGAACGCGTCGCGGGCCGCGGCCAGCTCCGCGCCGGTGATGGTGCGCGGCACCACGCCCACCCCGCTCCACGCCACCTGCACGTCGCCGTCCAGGGCGTCGGCGAGCGCCGTCCGGTACTCGGTGCTGCCGTCCTGGTAGAACTCGGTGGGCAGCACGGACAGCGGGGCGGCCGCGCCGCGGTCCTTCCCGGTCAGCCAGGCGGCGACCGCGTTGGCGAGGTCGGCCTGGGCGCGGGCGGCGGCCTTCGGGCCGGTCCCGTGGGCGTCCCGGTCGGCGCCGCAGTGCCACTCCTCGTAGGACACGTCCTGGAACTGGAGCTGGTAGGCGCGCACGCCCAGCGACCACATCGCGTCCAGCTTCGCGATCAGGGCGCGCAGGTCGTCCCGGGAGGAGAAGCAGAACGACTGGCCGGGGGAGACCGCCCAGGCGAGGGTGACGTGGTTGCGGCGGGCCCGGTCGGCCAGGGCGCGCAGCTCGGCGGCCCGCGCC
The DNA here is from genome assembly GCF_054782095.1 of Streptomyces capparidis. NCBI lineage: Bacteria > Bacillati > Actinomycetota > Actinomycetes > Kitasatosporales > Streptomycetaceae > Streptomyces > Streptomyces capparidis. The sequence continues at coordinate 39,159 of NZ_BAAGTD010000037.1, forward strand.
TTCGGGTACGGCTCGCGCCAGCGCACCTGCCGGTAGGGGTCGGCGCCGGGCGCGTACAGATAGCGGTTCTGCTTGGTGCTGCCGAGGAAGTCGAGCATGGCCAGCCGCTGCCGGTGCGTCCACGGCTCCCCGTAGAAGCCCTCCACGACGCCGCGCACGGGCGCCACCGGCCAGTCGCGTACGGCGACGCCGGGGACGGCGCCGTCCCCGGCGAGCCGGCGCAGGGTCTGGGCGGCGTGGAAGGCGCCGTCGGAGTCGGCGCCGGCCAGGGCGACGACCTCGCGGTCCCGGCCGTCCACCGCGGCGCGGCCCGCGGCCAGGACATAGCCGCCCGCGGGCAGGCGCGCGGTGCCGGGCGCGTCCAGCGCGGCCAGGACCCGCCGGGCCCCGGGGCCGCCCGCGTACACCAGCAGGCCCGTGGCGGGCAGGGGCGCGCGGGAGTCCGTGAGGGTGGTGACCTCGCGGGCGCCCGCCGAGCGCAGCGCCGTGCGCAGCGTGTCGAGGCCGGCGTCGTCCACCTCGGGGCCGGCGAGGAGCGCCACGGACGGGGTGACGGCGACGGCGGGGCCGCGCTCCCGGATCGACTGCGGACGCGGGTACAGGGCCGGCGCCGGGGCCGAGGCCCCCGGGGCGGTCGCGGCGGTCGCGGGGGAGGGGCTCGCCGGCGCCGCGGCGGCCGGGGGAGCGCCGGTGACGCCGCCGATGACGGCGACGGCCAGCGCCGCCGCGCCCGCCACCAGGGCACGGGACCGCCGGTGATGCAACACGGCCTCCGGATGTTCTCGTGGAGTTCTCCTGTCGCGGACTTGACGGGGGCGAGCCCACCACCGGGGGGACGCGCTGTCAACACGCTCGGGGAATTGCCCCGTTGTGCCGTCACCCGGACGCGGACGGCGCCCGCGCGGGCGCACTGCCCCGCACCGGTGGCGCGGCCTAGGCTGGCCGCATGCCGGAACCCCACGAGCTGACCATGCTGGAGCAGGCCGCGGCGGTCAGGGCGGGCGAGCTGTCGCCCGTCGAGCTGGCCGAGCACTACCTGACGCGGATCGAGCGGCTCGACGGGGAGGTGGGGGCCTACACGACCGTGACGCCGGAGCGGGCGCTGGCGGACGCGCGGCGGGCGGAGCGACTGCTGGCGTCCGCGCCGGAGGAGCCGCCGCCGCTGCTGGGCGTGCCGCTGCCGGTGAAGGACCTCACCCCGGTCGCGGGCGTGCGCTTCACCATGGGGTCCGCGGTGTTCGCCGACCGGGTCGCGGACGAGGACGCCGCCGTGGTCACGCTGCTGCGCGAGGCCGGGACGACGCTGCTCGGCAAGACCAGCACCCCCGAGTTCGGGCTGCCCGCCTACACCGAGTCCCGGGTCGGGCCCCCCGCCCGCACCCCCTGGGACCCGGCGCGCGGCGCGGGCGGGTCGAGCGGCGGCGCGGCCGCGGCCGTGGCCGCGGGGCTCGCGCCCGCCGCGCACGGCAGCGACGGCGGCGGGTCCATCCGGATCCCGGCGAGCTGCTGCGGCGTGGTCGGGCTCAAGCCGACCCGGGGCCGGGTCAGCCCCGCGCCCGGCGGCGACGTCAACGGCCTGGTCACCCACGGCCCGCTGGCCCGCACCGTGCGGGACACGGCCGCGCTGCTCGACGTCATGGCGCGGCCGGTGCCCGGCGACCCGTTCCCGCTGCCCCTGCCGTCCACCTCGTTCCTGCGCTGGACGGAGCGGGACCCCGGGAAGCTGCGCATCGCCAGGTGCGCCGAGCCCGACACCCCCGAGGCGGTGCTCGACCCCGAGGTGCGCAAGGCGTACGAGGAGACGTCCGCGCTGCTCGCCGAGCTCGGCCACGAGGTGGTGGAGGTGCCCCAGCCGATGCGGCCGGGCGAGCGCAGGGCGTTCTCGCCGGTGTGGTCGGTGATGGCCGCGCTCGCGGAGGTCCCCGAGGAGCGCGAGGGCGAGCTGATGCCGCTCAGCCGGTGGCTGCGCGCCAAGGGCCGGTCGGTGGACGGGCCGGGGTACGCGCGGGCGCTGCTGCGGCTCCAGGCCGTGGGGCGGCGTGTCGCCGAGGCGGTGGAGCCCTACGACGCGGTGCTCACCCCGACCCTGGCCAGGCTGCCCGCGCCGGTGGGCGCCCTGCGCGACGACGCCGACCCGTCCGCGGACTTCTCCGGGCAGGTGAGGTTCACCCCGTTCACCGCGGTGTGGAACATCACCGGGCACCCCGCGATCTCCCTGCCGCTGTGCTGGACGGCCGACGGCCTGCCCGTCGGCATGATGCTGGCGGGCAGGTACGGCGGGGAGGGGCCGCTGCTGGCGCTCGCGGCGCAGTTGGAGGCGGCTTCTCCCTGGCACGCCCGCCGTCCGGCATGCTGGTGAGCCATGGGTGATCTGGCGGCGCTCGCGGCACGGCACGGTGTGGACGTCACGTACGAGCCCTCGCCCGGAGAAGTCGTCCGGGTACCCGAGGAGACCGTCGTCGCGGTGCTGGCCGCGCTCGGGGTGGACGCGAGCACCCCGGAGGCGGTGGCGGAGGCACTCGAACGGTACGAGAGACAACAGGCCGAGCGGCTGCTGCCGGTGTGCGCCGTGGTGCGCGCCGGGGAGCCGCTGCGGCTGCGGCTGCCCCGGGGCGCGCGCCTGCGGGTGGAGGCGGAGGACGGCGGCGAGCTCGACCCGGGCGGCGCCCTGCCCCTGGGCCGGCACACCCTGCGGGCGCGGGCCGGCCGCGCCGAGGCGAGCGCGCCCCTGATCGTCGTCCCGCCGCGGGCCCCCGCCGTCCCCCGCCGGAGCTGGGGGTTCCTCGCCCAGTTGTACTCCGTGCTGTCCTCCCGCTCCTGGGGCATGGGCGACCTCGGCGACCTCGCCGACCTGGCCGCCTGGTCCGGCCGCTCGCTCGGCGCGGGGTTCGTGCAGATCAACCCGCTGCACGCGGCGCTGGCCGCCCCGCCGTCCGACCCGTCCCCCTACCGCCCGTCCTCCCGCCGCTTCCCCGACCCGGTCTACCTGCGGATCGAGGACGTGCCCGAGTACGCCTTCCTCGACCCCGCGGACCGGCGGCGCGCCCAGGACCTCGCCGAGCGCGCCGCCCGACTGCGCGACGCGGTGCTGCGCGAGGGCGCCCTCATCGACCGGGACGCGGTGTGGGCGCTCAAGCGCGAGGCGCTGGAGCTCGTCCACCGGGTGCCGCTGTCCCCCGGCCGCGCCGCCGCCTACCACGACTTCCTCGCCGAGCAGGGCCAGGCCCTGGACGACCACGCCACCTGGTGCGTCCTCGCCGAGCTGCACGGCCCGAACTGGCGCACCTGGCCCGCCGCCCACCGCCACCCCCGCAGCCCGGCCGTGGCCAGGCTGCGCGGCGAGCTCGCCGACCGGGTGGACTTCCACTGCCGGCTGGCCTGGCTCACCGACACCCAGCTCGCCGCCGCCCAGCGCGCCGCCGGGCAGGCGGGCATGCCCGTCGGCATCGTGCACGACCTGGCCGTCGGCGCCCACCCCGACGGCTCGGACGCCTGGGCGCTCCAGGAGGTGCTGGCGAGCGGCATGTCCGTGGGCGCGCCCCCGGACGCGTTCAACGCCCGCGGCCAGGACTGGGGCCTGCCGCCCTGGCGCCCCGACGCGCTGGCCGCCACCGCCTACGCCCCCTACCGGGGGCTGCTGCGCGGGCTGCTGCGCCACGCGGGCGCGCTGCGCATGGACCACGTCATGGGCCTGTTCCGGCTGTGGTGGGTGCCCGAGGGCCGCCCGCCGACCGAGGGCGCCTACGTCCGCTACGACGCGGAGGCGATGCTGGGCGTGCTCGCCCTGGAGGCGCACCGGGCCGGGGCGGCGGTCATAGGGGAGGACCTGGGCACGGTCGAGGACGGGGTGCGCGAACGGCTCGGCGAGCGCGGCGTGCTGGGCACCTCGGTGCTGTGGTTCGAACGGGACTGGGCGGGCGGGGGCGCGCCGCTGCCGCCTTCGGCTTGGCGCGCCGACTGCCTGGCCACCGCCACCACCCACGACCTGCCCAGCACCGCGGCCCGGCTGACCGGCGAGCACGTCGAGCTGCGCCACGGCCTGGGCCTGCTGGCCCGCCCGCTGGAGGCGGAGCGGGCCGACGACGCCCGCGAGGTGACGCGGTGGCTCACCGAGCTGTCCGGGCTCGGCCTGCTGCCGGAGGACTTCACCCACTGGGAGGCGGAGCGCTGGGAGGAGGAGGTCGTCGCCGCGGTGCACCGGTTCCTGCTGCACACCCCGGCGAAGCTGGTCGGGGTGTGGCTGCCCGACACGGTGGGCGACCGCAGACCGCAGAACGTCCCCGGCACCTGGGACGAGTACCCCAACTGGCGGTTGCCGCTCGCCGACGCCTCCGGCCGCCCCCTCACCCTGGAGGAGCTCGCGGCCTCGCCCCGGCTGCGCCGCCTGGTCGCGACCCTGCGCCGGGACGCGCCGCACGGGTACCCGCCGCCCCCGCAGGAGCCGCCCCGGGACGGCGCGGCCGGGTGAAGCCCGCGGGCACACGGGGGACCCGGGCGTCGGGTGCCGCGCGGCGTTCGCTACGTTGGTGGGGTGGACAACAAGAACGCCCTGCGCGCCGGCGCCGTCACCGCCGGCACGGTGCTGATGCTGCTGACGTCGTCCCCCGCCTTCGCCCTGACGCCCGACGACGGGGACGAACCGGGCTCCGGGCTGAGCGTCGCCGAGACCCTCGGCCTGTTCGTGGGCCTGCCGGTGCTGGCGTTCCTGGTGATCGCCGGCCTGGTGATGCTCCCGGGCATGGGCAAGGGCAAGCAGGAGCAGTGACCTGACGGGCGGCCCGCACGGGCCGCCCGCGGGGACGGCCGGGCCCCGCCCGGCCGCGACACCGCCCCCCCCGGGGGGGCGGCCGGACGGCGGACCGCGCTGCGCGGCCCGCCGCCTTTCCGCGTCCGCGGGGCCCGGCTCGGCCGGACCCCGCGCCGTGACCTCAGGCCCCCGCGGCCCGGTCCGCGGCCTGCGCCCGCAGCGCGCGCGCCACCCCGTCCTTGGACTCCACCACCAGGCGCCGCAGCGCCGGGGCCGGGCGCACCGCCGCCAGCCACTCGTCCGTGGCGTCCAGCGTCTCCTGCGACACGTGGACCGCCGGGTACAGGCCGACCACGATCTGCTGCGCCATCTCGTGGCTGCGCGAGTCCCACACGCCCTGCACGGCCTGGAAGTACTTCGCCGTGTACGGCGCGAGCAGCTCCCGCTGGTCGGTCTGCACGAAGCCCGCGATCGCGGCCTCCTGCATCGCGTTCGGCAGCCCGTCGCCCTCGACGACCTGCGCCCACACCTCGGCCTTGGCCTCGGGCGTGGGGCGGGCGGCGCGGCAGCTCATGGCGTGGCGCTCGCCGGCCGAGGTGCGGTCGCGGTTCAGCTCCGCCTCGATCTCGGCCTCGCCCGCCCTGCCGGTGGCGGCCAGCCGGCCCAGCAGGGCCCAGCGCAGCTCGTCGTCCACGACCAGGCCCTCGACGGTCTCGCTGCCGTCCAGCAGCCCGGCGAGCAGGTCGAGCTGGGCGTCGGTGCGGGCCGCGGCGGCGAACGCGCGGGTCCAGGCCAACTGGTGGTCGCTGCCGGGCCGGGCGGCGCGCAACTGCTCCAGCGCTGCCTCGGTCCAGCGGGCCAGGCCCTGCTCGCGCCACTCCGGCGCGGCGTACAGGTCGAGGGCGAGCTTGGCCTGGCGCTGGAGCGACTGGACGACGCCGATGTCGGACTCCCGGCCGATGCCGCCGAGCACCAGCTCCAGGTAGTCGCGGGTGGCCAGCTCGCCGTCGCGGGTCATGTCCCAGGCCGAGGCCCAGCACAGGGCGCGCGGCAGGGACTCGGTGAAGTCCGCGAGGTGCTCGGTGACCACGGCGAGGGAGTCGGCGTCCAGGCGGACCTTGGCGTACGTCAGGTCGTCGTCGTTGAGCAGCACCACGTCCGGGCGCCGCTTCCCGAGCAGGGCGGGCACCGGCGTGGACTCGCCGTCCACGTCGAGCTCGATCCGCTCGGTGCGCACCAGCGCGCCGTCGCGCAGCTCGTACGCGCCGACGGCGATGCGGTGCGGGCGCAGCGTCGGGGTGCCCTTGGCGCCCGCGGGCAGCGGCGGCGCCTCCTGGACGATGTCGAACGCGGTGATCCGCCCGTCCTCGCCGGTCTCGATCCGCGGGCGCAGCACATTGATGCCCGCGGTCTCCAGCCACGCCTTGGACCACGCCGACAGGTCCCGGCCCGAGGTCTCCTCCAGCGCCTCCAGCAGGTCGCTCAGGCGGGTGTTGGCGTAGGCGTGCCGCCGGAAATAGGCCTGCACGCCGCGGAAGAACTCGTCCATGCCCACGTAGGCGACCAACTGCTTGAGCACCGAGGCGCCCTTGGCGTACGTGATGCCGTCGAAGTTGACCAGCACGTCGTCCAGGTCCCGGATCTCGGCCATGATCGGGTGGGTGGACGGGAGCTGGTCCTGCCGGTACGCCCAGGTCTTCATGGAGTTGGCGAAGGTGGTCCAGGCGTGCGGCCAGCGGCTGCCGGGGGCGTGCGCCTGGCAGGCGATGGAGGTGTAGGTGGCGAACGACTCGTTCAGCCACAGGTCGTTCCACCACTCCATGGTCACCAGGTCGCCGAACCACATGTGGGCCAGCTCGTGGAGGATGGTCTCGGCGCGGGTCTCGTAGGCGGCGTCGGTCACCTTGGAGCGGAAGACGTACTGGTCGCGGATGGTGACCGCGCCCGCGTTCTCCATGGCGCCCGCGTTGAACTCCGGCACGAAGAGCTGGTCGTACTTGGCGAACGGGTACGGCAGGTCGAACTTCTCCTGGAACCAGTCGAAGCCCTGCCGGGTCACCTCGAAGATCGCGTCGGCGTCCAGGTACCCGGCCAGCGACGGGCGGCAGTAGATGCCCAGCGGCACCACCTGGTCGCCGCGGCGGTACTCGCTGTGCACCGAGGTGTAGGGGCCGGCGATCAGCGCGGTCACATAGGTGGACAGGCGCGGGGTCGGGTCGAACCGCCACACGCCGTCCTCGGGCTCCGGGGTGGGCGAGTTCGACACCACCGTCCAGCCCTCGGGGGCCTTCACGGTGAACCGGAAGGTGGCCTTCAGGTCGGGCTGCTCGAAGCAGGCGAAGACCCGGCGGGCGTCGGGCACCTCGAACTGCGTGTACAGGTAGGCCTGCTGGTCCACCGGGTCGACGAAGCGGTGCAGGCCCTCGCCGGTGTTGGTGTACGCGCAGGTGGCGACGACCTTCAGCTCGTTGTCCTCGGCCAGGTCGGGCAGCGTGATCCGGCTGTCCTTGAACACCTCGGCCGGGTCCAGCGCCTTCCCGTTGAGCACCACCTCGCGGACGGCGGGCGCCACCAGGTCGATGAAGGCGGTGGCGCCGGTCTCGGCGGACCGGAACCGGACCACGGTGGTGGAGGGGAAGGTGCCGCCCTCCTGGGCGCCGCTCAGGTCGAGGTCGATCGCGTAGCTGTCCACGCGCAGCAGTCGGGCGCGCTCCTGCGCCTCTTCACGGGTCAGATTCGTGCCTGGCACGGTCGGCAACTCCTTATGGGTGACTTCGCGCCCATACTTCCACGGCCCGGCCCGGGCCACCCGGTGATCTCCCGTGTCCGGCGCCGGCGGGGCGTCCGGGCGGCGGGCGGGCGGCCCGCGCCGGGTGCCCGCGGGGGCCGGAACCGCTCCGGTTACCGCCGCGGCGCCGCAGCGTTGCCGTTCGGCGAACGGGTGACAAAAGGTGCGGGGCGGCACCATTCACCGACTCCGGTTCGGCGCCCTGCCGTACGGAGCCGTTCAACCCCGGGTCACCCCCGCTGCGCATGCTCCCGGTGAGTCGACGCACCACCGACACCGACGGCCGCGAGCCAACGCCCCGGGGGCACCCATGCCTGCACAGACCAGCTCCACCCCGATCGACAGGCGCCGCTTCCTCACCGTGGCGACAGCCACCGCCGCGGTCGTGGGCGGCGGCGCGGCCACCGCGGGCCTGCTCGCCGGGGGCGGGAGCGCCGCGAGCGCGACCGGGACGCCGTCCGCCCGCGGCGCCGCGGGCACCGCCTACGCCGCCGCCCGCCCCTCCACCGCGGGCACCACCCTGCGCTCCGTCGCCGCGCTGCCGCCGGGCACCGGCTACCGCAGGCTGGTGGCCGCGCCCGGCTGGCCGCTGGTGGTGCGCACCGACCTGGCCGGCGCCGACCCGCGCCGCACCGACCGCCGCACCGCGCTGGCGTGCTTCGTTCAGTTCACCGACCTGCACATCATCGACGTGCAGCACCCGCTGCGGTACGAGTTCATGCGCGACCGCACCGCCAGCGCCTGGCGCCCGCACGAGGCGCTGACGGTCGCGGGCGCCGCCGCGCTGGTGGAGCGCGTCAACGGCCTCGGCGGCGGCCCGCACACCGGCCAGCCGGTGCGGTTCGTGATGACCACGGGCGACAACACCGACAACAACTGCGCGGCCGAGCTGGAGTGGTTCCTGACCGTCATGAGCGGCGGCCGCGCGGTGCCCGACACCGGCGCGCGCGGTGTCTACGAGGGCGTGCAGGACTCCGGCGACCCGCTGTACTGGCACCCCGAGAGCAGCCTGCGCGACAACGACAAGAAGCTGGGCTTCCCCACCCTGCCCGGCTTCCTGAAGGCGGCGGTCGGCCCCGTCACCAGCCCCGGCCTGCGGATGCCGTGGTACTCCACCGTCGGCAACCACGACGACCTGCCCGGCGGCTGCTTCCGCGGCGAGGGCGTCTTCCACGACTACGCCGTCGGCTCGCGCAAGCTCCAGACGCTCTCCCGCGCCGAGGGCGTGCGCCTGTGGGACGCCATCGAGGCCGACCCCACCGGGGCCGCCGACCTGTTCGCCGACTACCTGCGCACCCACGCCCGCCGGATGCGCCCCGTCACCCCCGACCCGCGGCGCGCCCCGTTCACGCCCGCCCAGTACCTGGCGGCGCACCTGGACCCGCGGTTCGCCGGCGCCGGGCCCGCCGGCCACGGCTACACCGAGGACAACCTGGACGGCGAGCGGATGTACTACACCTTCCCGGTGGCCGACGGCGTGCTCGGGATCAGCCTGGACAGCACCAACCGGGGCGGGCACTACGAGGGCTCGCTCGGCACCGGGCAGGTGCGCTGGCTGGAGCAGCAACTGCGGCGGCACCGCGACGCCCGGGTGCTGGTCTTCAGCCACCACACCAGCAGGACCATGCGCAACACCCGCCCCGACCCGGCCCGCCCGCACGAGCGGCGGCACGGCGGCGAGGAGCTGGTGGAGCTGCTGCACCGGCACCCCAACGTGGTCGCCTGGATCAACGGCCACAGCCACAAGAACAAGATCCGCGCCCATGGCCACCGCGAGCCCGCCCGCGCCTTCTGGGAGATCACCACCGCCTCCCACGTGGACACCCCGCAGCAGGCCCGGATGATCGAGCTGGCCGACAACGGGGACGGGACGCTGTCGCTGTTCACCACTCTGCTGGACTCCGCGGCCCCCGTCCGCACCGCCTACGACGACCTGTCGCAGACCTCGCTGGCCTCGCTGTACCGCGAGTTGGCCTACAACTCGCCCGGCTCCCAGCCGGAGAAGGCCGGCACGCCGCGGGACCGGAACACGGAGCTGCTGCTGCGCACCGCCTGACCGCGCCGCGGCGGGCCGGCCCGCTCACCGGGGCAGCGCGGTCACCGGCGGCAGCCCGTCCCCGGGCACGGCGGCCACCGCCCCGGCCCGCAGCGCCGCCAGCAGCACCGAGACCTGGGTCTCCGGGGTGTCGCGCAGCTTCTCCGGCGTCAGGTACACCACCGTGATCCCCAACTGCTCCAGCACCGCGCGGCGGGCGGCCTCCTCCGCCCAGTCCTCGTCGCCGAACCCGGGCGCCCGCACGTCGATGTCCAACACCACGCCGTGGGCGGGCCAGTACGCGTCCACGGCGGCGAGGAACCGGCCGTCCGGCAGGTGCAGCGAGACGTTCCACACCGGGTCGGGCAGCCCGTAGGCCCGCACCAGCTCGAACGCCAGGTCCTCGGCGCAGGACCGCCCCCTGGCCAGCGCCGCGTCCACCGCCGCGGCCACGTCCGCCCTGGCCAGCAGCCCGGAGGCGTCCAGCTCCGCGACGACGGACGCGGTGGGCGCCGGGCCCGCGGGCACCGCCTGCACCAGCAGCTCGCGGACCAGGCCCGGGTCGCCCAGCGTCTCCACGGCGTCGGCCAGGGCGCGGGCGGCCGGGGCGCACGGCAGCTCGCCCACGCGGACGGGCGCGGGCACGGCGTGGCTGCGCCGGATCCGCACGAACCCGGCGTCGCGCAGCCTGCGCTGGTGCGGGACCAGCAGATCGACGGTGTCCACCTCGCCCAGCCCCGGCGCGCCGGGGAACCCGTACAGGGCGAGCGCGGCGAACCCGGTGAGGACGGCCGCGCGGTGCGCCGGGGCGCGGTGGGTGCGGGCGCCCGCGTACAGCAGGGCGGCCCGCAGCCGCTGCTCGTCGGTGGGGGGCTCCGGGTGGAGCAGGTACACCTTGGGCAGCAACTGCCGCCAGGGGCCGCCGGGGCGGCAGCTCTCGGCGATGAGCGTGGCCGTGACGCCGCGCTCCCTGAGCTGGCGTTCCGTCACGACTCCGTGGGCCGGGGTGGAAGTGTCGTGTGCCATGGGGGCAGCCTTGCCGGGGCCGGGGCGGGGCGGTGCGGTTGTTACAGGCCCGTTGAGAAAGCCGTACACGGCGGCGGGACCCGCGCCGGGCGGGGGCCCGCCGCCGCCCGCCGGCTAACGCCCGTCCCGCTCCTGCGCCCGCAGCGCCCGGGCCAGGTCGTCGCGGGCCTCCAGGACCAGCCGCCGCAGCGCCGGGACGTCCGGCGCGGTCTCCAGCCAGGCGTCCGCGCGCGCCAGCGTCCGCGGGGTGGAGCACAGCGACGGGAACAGGCCGGAGACGATCCGCATGGCGATCTCGATGCTGCGGGTACGCCACACCCGCTCGATCACCGAGAAGTACCGCTCGACGTACGGCTGGAGCAGCTCCCGCCGCTCCGGCCGGCCGAACCCGGCGATCGCCGCCTCCACCAGCGCGTTCGGCAGGTGGGCGGACTCCACCACGTCCTGCCACACCTGCTCCTTGACCTCGGCGGACGGCCGCGCGGCCAGACAGCGCGCGCGGTGGCGCTCGCCCGAGGCGGTGTTGTCCCGCCGCAGCTCGGCGGCGAGCGCGTCGGCGTCGGCCGCCCCGGCCGCGGCCAGCGGTTCGAGGAACGCCCAGCGCAGCTCCTGGTCCACCACCAGGCCGTCCAGCTCGACGGAGCCGTCCAGCAGCGCCCGCAGCAGCGCCAACTGCTCCTCGCCCGAGGCCACCGAGGCGAGGAAGCGGGCCCACGCCAACTGGTGCCCGCTGCCGGGCTCGGCGGCCTTCAGCTCGCGCTCGGCGCCCTCCGCGAGCCGGCGCAGGCCCTCCTGGCGCCACCCGGGGGCGACGTAGTGCACCACGGCGTGCCGCGCCTGCTGGTGCAGCGACTGGAGCACCCCGATGTCGCTCTCCCGCCCGGCGAACCGCAGCACCAGCTCCACGTACTCCCGGGCGGGCAGCAGCGCGTCGCGGGTGAGGTTCCACATCGCGGACCAGGCCAGGGCGCGGGCCATGGGGTCGGCGATGTCGCCGAGGCCCTCGCGCAGCACCGCCAGGGAGTCGTCGTCGAAGCGGACCTTGCAGTAGGTGAGGTCCTCGTCGTTGACCATGACCAGGTCGGGGCGCGCGGACCCGGCCAGCTCGGGGACGGCGGTCTCGGCGCCGGTCACGTCCGTCTCGGTGTGCGCGTACCGGGTGATCCGGCCGTCCTCGCCGCGCCGGTACAGGCCGACGGCCACGCGGTGCGGGCGCAGGGTGCCGCCGGGCGCGGCCTCCTGGTGGACGGTGAGCGCGGCGAGCGCGCCGGAGTCGTCGTAGGTGGCGCGGGGCGTGAGCACGTTGACCCCGGCCGTCTGCAACCAGGCCCCGGACCACGCGGCCATGTCGCGCCCCGAGGTCTCCTCGAGCACCGCGAGCAGGTCCTGGAGGGTGGTGTTGCCGTACTCGTGCCGCTTGAAGTAGCGGCGCGCGCCCTCCAGGAACGCCTCGCGCCCCACATAGGCGACCAGTTGCTTGAGCACGGAGGCGCCCTTGGCGTAGGTGATGCCGTCGAAGTTGAGCTTGGCGTCCTGGAGGTCCCGGATGTCCGCGGTGATCGGGTGCGTGGTGGGCAACTGGTCCTGCCGGTAGGCCCAGAACTTGCGCCGGTTGGCGAAGGTGACCCAGCCGTCGGTGAACCGGGTGGCCTCCACCAGCGCGAACGCGCCCATGAAGTCGGCGAACGACTCCTTCAGCCACAGGTCGTCCCACCAGCGCATGGTCACCAGGTCGCCGAACCACATGTGCGCCATCTCGTGCAGGATCACATTGGCCCGGCCCTCGTACGACGCCTGCGTGACCTTGCCGCGGAAGACGAACTCCTCCCGGAAGGTCACGCAGCCGGGGTTCTCCATCGCGCCGAGGTTGTACTCCGGCACGAACGCCTGGTCGTACTTGCGGAACGGGTACGGGTAGTCGAAGTGCTCGTGGAAGAAGTCCAGGCCCTGCTTGGTGACGGTGAAGATGTCGTCCGCGTCGAAGTGCTCGGCCAGCGACGCCCGGCACAGCGCGCCCAGCGGGATCCGCAGCGTCCGGCCGTCGGCGAGCCGCCGCGTGTACTCGTCCCGCTCGTGGTGGTAGGGGCCGGCGACCACCGCGGTGATGTAGGTGGAGATCGGCAGCGTCGGCGCGAACCGCCATGTCGCCGCGGAGTCCCCGACGGGCTCGGGCCCCGCCTCGGCCGGGGAGTTGCTCAGCACCGTCCAGTGCGCGGGCGCGGTCACCTCGAAGGTGAAGGGCGCCTTGAGGTCGGGCTGCTCGAAGTTGGCGAACACCCGGCGCGAGTCGGCGGGCTCGAACTGCGTGTACAGGTACGTCTCGCCGTCCACCGGGTCCACGAAGCGGTGCAGGCCCTCGCCGGTGCGGCTGTAGGCGCACGACGCGTCCACGGTCAGCTCGTTGACCTCGGCCAGGGCGTCCAGGGCGATCCGGGTGCCGTCGAACACCTCGGCCGGGTCCAGGGCGCGCCCGTTGAGGGTGACGGTGTGCACGGCCGGGGCCAGCAGGTCCGCGAAGGTGCTCGCGCCGGGCTCGGCGCAGCGGAAGCGCAGCGTGGTCACCGAGCGGAACGTGCCCGTCCCGCCGTCCGGGGCGCTCGCCAGGGCGGACCGCAGGTCCAGGGCCACGTGGTAGCTCTCCACGGAGATCAGGCGGGCCCGCTCCGCGGCCTCGTCGATGGTCAGGTTCTCTCCCGGCACTGCGCTGCTCCCTCGCGTACGTGATGCGGTTCACTGCGCGGCGCCGCGGCGGTGGCCGGGGCGCCGTGTCAGGTCATGCTGTCATCCCGGGGCGGCCGCGGGCGGCCGGGAATGGGCCGGGCGCGCTGGGGCGTTGTCCCCGGCACGGGCGGGCCCGCGTCGGTCGCCCACGTCCTGACCCATGCCGACAGCACACCGTCGAGGAGCACCTGTGACCGGCAGCGCCGAGCAGCAGAACAAGACCGCCGACTTCTGGTTCGACCCCCTGTGCCCGTGGGCCTGGATCACCTCCCGGTGGATGCTGGAGGTGGAGAAGATCCGCCCGGTGACCGTGCGCTGGCACGTGATGAGCCTCGCGGTGCTCAACGAGAACCGGCTCGACGAGCTGCCGGAGCGGTACCGCGAGCTGATGGCGCAGGCGTGGGGCCCGGTGCGGGTGGCCGTCGCGGCCGAGCAGAAGTTCGGCAACGAGGTGCTCGGCCGGCTGTACACCGCGCTCGGCACCCGCTTCCACATCCAGGGCCGGCCCAAGGACCGCGACACCCTGGTGGACGCGCTGAAGGAGGCGGAGCTGCCGACCGAGCTGGCCGACGCCGCCGACTCCACCGAGTACGACGAGGCGCTGCGGGCCTCGCACGCCGAGGGCATCGGCCTGGTCGGCGAGGAGGTGGGCACCCCGGTGATCGCCGTGGACGGCCCGACCGGCGACCGGGTGGCGTTCTTCGGCCCCGTGGTCACCCCGGCCCCCAAGGGCGACGCGGCGGCCCAGTTGTGGGACGGTGTGCTGGCGGTGGCCTCCATACCGGGCTTCTTCGAGATCAAGCGCACCCGGACCGTGGGCCCGATCTTCGACTGAGCCGGCCCCGGGGCGCCCTGGGGCGCACCGAGCCCCACCGAGCCGCCCCGGGCCCGCCCGGGACGCGGAAACGGCCCCGCGCGACGACTCCGCGCGGGGCCGTTCCCCTGGTCCCACGAGGTGACGGGTGAGAAGACGATCACGCTCGCGGGCCGTCCGTGCCACCGGTGCGCCGGTGGGCCGGCAGGCTCCGGCCGGTGGGCCCGGAGGGCTCCGGCCGGGTGCGGCGGCCGGGTCAGGGCGCCGCCAGCAGGTCCAGTGACTTCTCCCGGGCGGCGGTGAAGCGCCGGGAGACGTCCTGCCAGTTGACCACGCGCCACATCGCCTCGACGAAGTCCACCTTCTGGTTCCGGTACTGGAGGTAGAAGGCGTGCTCCCAGGCGTCGAACACCAGGATCGGCACGCTGCCCTGCCCCACGTTCCCCTGGTGGTCGTACACCTGCTCGACGATCAGCCGCCTGCTCACCGGCTCCCACGCCAGCACGCCCCAGCCGGAGCCCTGCGTGGTGGCGGCGGCCTTGGACAACTGGGCCTTGAACCGGTCGAACCCGCCGAAGTGCTCGGCGATCGCGTCGGCCAGCTCGCCGGTGCCGTCCTTCTCCAGCGGCTCGCCGCCGCCGTCACCGGTCATGTTCTGCCAGTAGATGCTGTGCAGGATGTGCCCGGACAGATGGAAGGCCAGGTTCTTCTCCAGCCCGTTGATGCTGCCCCAGCTCCCCTTCTCGCGCGCCTCGGCGAGCTGTTCGAGCGTGTCGTTGGCGCCCTTGACGTAGGCGGCGTGGTGCTTGTCGTGGTGCAGCTCGATGATCTCCCCGCTGATGACGGGCTCCAGCGCGGAGTAGTCGTACGGCAGCTCGGGGAGCGAGTAGGTGGTCATGGCCTGGCCCTTCGACCGTCTCTTGGTCACAGGATGCAATTGCGAGCTACTTGCAACAACGGATCCTATGCAGCTCGATCTTCGCGGGCAAGGGCGCCCCGCTCGCCCCCGCTCACCCCCCGCCCCCGCTCACCCCCGCCGCCGCCTGGCCACGGCCACCACCGCCAGGCCCGCGGTCAGCGCGCCCGCGCTCAGCAGCTTCGGCCGGGACGGGCCGTCCGCCGCCATCAGCACCAGCACCCCGCCCATCCCGGCCAGCGCCAGCCACGTCAGGTACGGGAACCCCCACATCCGCAGCGCGAGCCGGCCGGGCGCCTCCCGCTCCAGGCGCCGCCGCAGCCGCAACTGGGCCGCCGCGACCACGCCCCACACCACGAGCAGCACCGCGCCCGCCGCGTTGAGCAGGTAAAGGAACACCGTGTCCGGCCACTTCATGCTCAGCAGCACCGAGAAGAAGCCGAACGCCACCGACGCCAGCACCGCCCGCCGGGGCACCCCGCCGCCGACCCGCAGCAGCCCGCGCGGCGCGTCGCCCCGCTCGGCCAGCGAGAACACCATCCGGGACGCGCCGTACAGGTTCGCGTTCAGCGCGGACAGCAGCGCCACGAAGACGACCACGCCCATCAGGCGGCCCGCCGCCGGCACCCCGATCCGGTCCAGCACCGCCACGTAAGGGCTGGTCCCCACCCGGGAGTCGTCCCACGGCAGCAGCGTGACGATCAGCGCCAGCGACCCCACGTAGAACAGCAGGATCCGCCACACCGCGCTGCGCACCGCCCGCCCGACCGCGCGCGCCGGGTCGTCGGACTCGGCCGCCGCGATCGTCACCACCTCCAGGCCGCCGAAGGCGAACACCACCGCCAGCACCCCGGAGACCACCCCGCTCCAGCCGTGCGGCAGCAGCCCGCCGTGCCCGGTGAGGTTGGCCGTCCCCACCGGGTCCGTGCCCGGTAGCAGCCCCGCGACGGCGAGCGAGCCCAGGACCAGGAATGCCACGATCGCGGCGACCTTCACCGCCGCGAACCAGAACTCGAACTCGCCGAACGAGCGCACCGCCACCAGGTTCGCGCCGGTGAACACCACCATGAACAGCAGCACCCACTGCCACTGGGCCACCGCCGGCACCCAGCCGTGGGCGATCGCCGCCGCTCCGGCCGCCTCCACCGCCAGCACCACCACCAGCAGGAACCAGTACAGCCAGCCCACCACGAAGCCCACCGCGGGCCCGAACGCCCGCTCGGCGTGCACCGAGAACGAGCCCGACGCGGGCATGGCCGCCGACATCTCGCCCAGCATCCGCATCACCAGCATCGCCAGCGCCCCGGCGATCAGGTACGACAGCACGATGCCGGGACCGGCCACGGCGACGCCCGCGCCGGAGCCCACGAACAGGCCGGCGCCGATCACCCCGCCGAGGCCGAGCATGGTCAGGTGCCGCTGGCGCAGCCCGCCGGCCAGGGGCCGGGCGGGGGCAGCGGCGGCCGGCGGGGCGGGGGAGGAGGGGCCGGAGGCGGGCGGGGGCGAGGAGGGGGCGTGGCGCATGGTGCGGGTCCAGGGGTGGGGGACGTGCGGGGGCGGGGCGGACGGCCGGGGAGGCGGCGGACGGGGGTGGGGAGCGGGCGGCGGAGCGGGCGCGGGGCCGTGCGGGGGCCGTTGGTGGATCCCCACAGTTTCCCCGCCCCGTCCGGCGGAGGCAAAACTATGACCTTGCTCACGTCACCAGCGCATACTCCGCCAGGGACAGCAAGGGCTTGCGGGCCGCGCTTGTGCCGAACACCACAACGCGCCCCGCGCCGCTTTGTCACCGCCACACGGTGGCCGCGCCCGTCTCCTGCGTTAACGTCACTCCGTCCCGCCCGTAACGGATCACCCGATTGGGGACCCCATGAGCACCTTCGTCTCCGCCCGCCACGGCGCGGGCACCGTCCTGGCCGACCTGCTGCCCGCCTCCACCGCGGCCCGCGCCCGGGTCCGCGACGCCGCCCTGGTGGTGTCCGGCGCGGCGCTGACCGGCCTGGCCGCCCAGTTGTCCCTGCCCGTGCCGGGCTCGCCGGTCCCGGTCACCGGCCAGACCTTCGCCGCGCTGCTGGTCGGCACCGCACTCGGCGCCCGCCGCGGCCTGGCGTCGCTGGCCCTGTACCTGCTCATGGGCCTGGCGGGCACCCCGTGGTTCGCCGGCGGCACCTCCGGCCACGGCGCCACCCTCGGCTACGTCGTCGGCTTCGTCGTCGCCGCCGCGATGGTCGGGGCGCTGGCCGAGCGCGGCGCGGACCGCGGCCCGCTGCGGATGCTCGGCGTGATGGCGCTGGGCAGCGCGGCGATCTACGCGGTGGGCGTGCCGTGGCTGGCGGTCAGCCTGGACGTCCCGCTGGGCGAGGCCGTCTCCCTCGGGCTGGTGCCCTACCTGCTCGGTGACGCGCTGAAGGCCGCGCTGGCCATGGGCGCGCTGCCCGCCGCCTGGAAGCTGGCCGGCCGCCGCAACTGAGCCGCCGACCGGGGGTTCCGCCGCCGGGCGGAACCCCCGCGCCCGCCGCTACCGGCCGTCCCCGGCCTTCTCCTCCAGGGCCTTGCCGGCCCCCGGCCCGGCCGCCGCCTGCCCGCGCTGCCGCAGCAGGGCCACCGCCAGCACCAGCGCGCCGACCAGCAGGGAGAGCAGCATCTGCTCCCGGCCGTCGGAGTCGGTGAGCATGTAGCCCATCACGAACACGATCAGCCCGATGGTGGCCCAGGTCAGATACGGGTACAGCCACATCCGCACGCTCAGGCGCTCCGGCGACTCCCGCTCGATGATCCGGCGCATCCGCAGTTGCGAGAAGCAGATCACCAGCCACACGAACAGGGCCACCGCGCCGGAGGAGTTCAGCAGGAAGCTGAAGACGGTGTCCGGCGAGGTGTAGTTGAAGATGACCGCGACGAAGCCGAACGCCACCGACGCCCAGATCGCGGCGGCGGGCACACCGCGCTTGTTGACCCGGGCGAACGCCGCGGGGGCGTCCCCGCGCTCACCCAGGGAGAACGCCATGCGGGAGGCGGTGAAGAGCCCGGAGTTCAGACAGGACAGCACCGCGGTGAGCACGATCACGTCCATGACCTTCGCCGCGCCCGGGATGCCGATCTCGTCGAGCACCGCCACGTACGGGCTCTCCAGCACGTCCTTGCCGTTCCACGGCAGCAGCGTCACCACGATCAGGATGGAGCCCAGGTAGAACACGGCGATCCGCCAGATCACGCTGTTGGTGGCCCGGCTGACCGCCTTCTCCGGCTCCGCGGACTCGCCCGCCGCGAGGGTGACGATCTCGCTGCCCATGAACGAGAACACCACCAGCAGCATCCCGGACAGCACCGCGCCGAAGCCCTCCGGCAGGAAGCCGCCGTGGCCGGTCAGGTTCTCGGTGCCCACCGCGTCCGTCCCCGGCAGCAGCCCGAACACCGCCAGGCCGCCCACCACGAGGAAGGCGATGATCGCCACCACCTTGATCCCGGCGAACCAGAACTCGAACTCGCCGTAGGACCCCACCGAGAACAGGTTGGTGCCGGTCAGCAGCACCATCACGATCAGCGCGAACGCCCACTGGGGCACCGCGGGAATCCAGTCCGTGAGGATCGCCGCGCCCGCGGTCGCCTCGACGGCCAGCACCACGACCCAGAAGAACCAGTACAGCCAGCCGATGGTGAAGCCGGCCCAGCGGCCCAGCGCCCGGTCGGCGTACGCCGAGAACGAGCCGCTGGTGGGGTGGGCCGCCGCCATCTCGCCCAGCATCCGCATCACCAGGACGACCAGCAGCCCGGCGATCGCGTACGACAGCAGGATGCCCGGGCCGGCCGCCTTGATGCCGGCGCCCGAGCCGACGAAGAGCCCGGCGCCGATCACGCCGCCGATGGCGATCATGGACAGGTGCCGGTTCTTCAGTCCGGGCTTGAGTCCGGAGCCGCCGCCGTGCGCGCCGGGTGAGGCGCTGTCGGCAGCGGCGGCCCTGTGCGGGCCTCCGGGAGCATGAGAGGTGGGGTGTGCACTCATGGGGTGGCATCCAACCTGACGGGGACGGGTTCACGGAATGTTTGACTCCGATTCGTTGCCTCAACCTCAAGCGACGCTCAAAAACCGGCAACCATCCCGTTTCCACCCCCTCCCGGAGCCGCGCCCGCGCCCGTGGCACACTGCGGGCATGCGCGTCTACCTCGGCTCCGACCACGCGGGCTTCGAGCTCAAGAACCACCTCGTCCAGTGGCTGGCCAAGAACGGCCACGAACCGGTCGACTGCGGTCCGCTCGTCCACGACCCGCTGGACGACTACCCGCCGTTCTGCCTCCGCGCCGCCGAGCGCACCGCCGCCGACCCCGGCTCCCTGGGCATCGTCATCGGCGGCTCGGGCAACGGCGAGGCCATCGCCGCCAACAAGGTCAAGGGCGTGCGCGCGGCCCTCGCCTGGAGCGAGCAGACCGCCTCCCTGGCGCGCGAGCACAACGACGCCAACGTGATCAGCGTCGGCGCCCGCATGCACAGCACCGAGGAGGCCACCCGCCTCGTCGAGGTCTTCCTCACCACCCCGTACACGGGCGAGGAGCGCCACAGCCGCCGGATCGCCATGCTCGGCTCCTACGAGACCACCGGCGAGCTGCCCCCGCTGCCCGAGGGTCACCCCGAGGTCTGACCCCCGCCACCGACCCCAGCCCGCCGACCCAGCCACCGCGGACCAGCCATGCCCGAGGGCCACACCATCCACCGCCTCGCCGCCGAGCACCTGCGGGTGTTCGGCGGCGGCCCGGTGCGCGCCACCAGCCCGCAGGGGCGCTTCGCCGCGGGCGCCGCGCTCATCGACGGCCGGGTGCTGCGCACCGCCGAGGCCCACGGCAAGCACCTCTTCCTCGGCTTCGGCACCCCAGAAGGCCCCTGGCTGCACGTCCACCTCGGGCTGTACGGCACCTGGCGCTTCGAGGACGGTGCCCCGGGCGACCCCGTCGGCGCGGTGCGGCTGCGCCTGGCCGGGCCCGCCGCCCACGCCGACCTGCGCGGCCCCACCGCCTGCGAGCTGATCACCCCCGCGGAGAAGGCCGCCCTGCACGCCCGCCTCGGCCCCGACCCGCTGCGGCCAGGGGAGACCGGTGAGCGCGCGTGGGCGCGCATATCCCGCAGCCGCACCAGCGTCGCCGCCCTGCTCATGGACCAGAAGGTGCTGGCCGGGGTCGGCAACGTCTACCGGGCCGAGGTGCTGTTCCGGCAGGGCGTCGACCCGGCCCGCCCCGGCCGCGGCCTGACCCGCGCCGAGTGGGAGGCGGTGTGGGCCGACCTGGTGGCGCTGATGCACGAGGGCGTGAAGCTGGGGCGCATCGACACGGTGCGCCCCGAGCACACCCCCGAGGCCATGGGCCGCCCGCCGCGGGTGGACGACCACGGCGGCGAGGTCTACGTCTACCGCCGCGCCGGGCAGCCCTGCCTCGTCTGCGGCACCGAGGTCCGCACCGCGCCGGTCGCGGCGCGGAACCTGTTCTGGTGCCCCACCTGCCAGCGGGACTGACGCCCTCGCGGGGGCCGGCGCCCCCGGGCGGGGCCGGCCGGCGGACCGGCCGGCCCGCGGGTCAGAACCCGTGCGGCAGCCACGGCAGCGGGTCGTGCGCGAACGCCGTGGACGCCTCGTCCAGCGCCCCCTCCCGCAGCTCCCGCACCAGGCCCGCCCCGGCCATCGCCCGCAGCGAGAAACCGCCCAGGTACGCCGACCCCAGGTCCCGCACCGAAAGCGCCAGGTCGGGCGCGTCCGAGGTGCGCTCGCAGGAGGCGCCCTTGGCGTCCCCGGTCAGCCGCCACCGGCCCTCGTTCCACGGGCAGAACGCGTCCGACACCTCCAACACCACGTCCACCGGCGCCGAGTAGGTGCGGGCCGCCAGCGCCGCGCCCACGTCCACCAGGCGCACGTACAGCTCGTCCCGCATCCCCAGGGCGCAGCGCCGCACGTCGGACACCAGGTGCAGCAGCGGGTCGTCCGCCGGGCGGTTGCGCGCCACCAGCGTCCTGGTCAGGTCGATCCCGAACAGGAAGCGCCACAGCGCGGCGTACGTCGCCGGGTCGAGCGCCTCGATGTCCCGAAGCCGCACCTCGCCCTCCACGGCCCCGCTGGGGGTCCACCCGGGGTGCACGGCGTACCGCGCGTATCCGGTCATCTTCCCGTCCAGTTCCGCCGTGACGCACTGGAGTTCGCCCGCCCCGTCGCGGTGCTCCGGCGGGTCGAGCACCGGCCGGTCCGCCCACCCCGGCTGCCGCAGCAGCATCCCGGGCCGCCGCCGCGCCACCGCCGCGTACACCTCCTCGCAGGCGTCGCGCGCCTCCGCCGGGCGCACGATGCGCAGCCTCACCCGGTCCGCGCCCTCAGGCAGGCGCAGCGTCACCTGCCCGGTGTCGATCCGCGCGGACATCATCTGGGTGGCGGCGCCGTACCCGAACCGCCCGTAGATCGGGGGCTCGGAGGCGGTCAGCACGGCGAGCGGCTCGTCGCCGGCCGCCCGCACCGCGTCCAACTGCCGCCGCATCATCGCGCGTAGCACCCCGCGCCTGCGATGGGACGCCTGCACGCTGACCATCGTCACCCCGGCCGCGGGCACCACCACGCCCCCCGGCACCGTCATGCGGAACGAGAAGGCGCCCGACGTGCCGACGACGTCGTCCCCGTCGTGGACGGCCGTGAACCGCTCGAACTCGGTGAGGCGGCGCCACAACTCCCACTCCTGGCCCGGCTCGGGGATCCCGCCGAAGGCACGGACCAGCGCATGCGAGAAGTCGTCCCACTCCTCGGGCCGCAGTGTCCGCATCTCCAGCCCCTCCTCCAGGGGCGCGGACCTGGGGGAGGGCATGCCGGAGGAAACGCCCGTGCCGGGCGTGATGTCAGCTCTCATGTCCACTGCCTATCAGGGCGGCCCCGGCACCGCGAGCGGATTTCCCGCGCGTCGCCCGGCGCATTGCGCGCGGCGGTCACTCGGCGACGGACCGGGACCGCCGGGCGCACGACCGGTCGTGAAACCGTGTGCCCCGCGGGCGCCCACGTGCGGACGGCGGGCAACGGTCGATAGGGTCGCGCAATATGGCAGGAGGTGCGGGTCAGGACAGCCCGAGGGCCCGGGCGCGCAGGGCGTTCCGCCGGGCCAGGAACCGGCTGCGCCGCTGCGCCGTGGACTACTTCCGCGGCGACGGCTCCGACCTGACCGCCCTCGGCGCGCTGCTGCTCACCGTACCGCTGCTGGCCGCGGGCACCATGTACGCGCCCATGTGGTGCCCGCCCACCGCGCTCGTGCTGCCGGTGCTGATCGGCGGGCTGATCCTGCGCCCGTCCAGCCTGCTCGTCCTGTACGCCGCGGCCGGGATCGGGCTCATCGTCGAGGCGGCGTACCTCGACCCCTGGGACAGGTCGGCGGGCGCCATAGACATCGGCGGCGGGGTGGCGCCGGGCAGCCTGCTGGTCGTCGCCGCCGTCGGCTTCGCCGGGCTGACGCTGGCCCAGTTCCGCACCCGGGTCGGCGTGCCGTGGCGCAGCGGCGGCACCATGCTGTTCGACCTGCGGGAGCGGCTGCGGGTGCAGAGCAGGATCCCGCCGCTGCCGCCCGGCTGGCACGCCGAGGTGGCGCTGCGGCCCGCCGGAGGGCAGTCGTTCTCCGGCGACTTCCTCGTCGCCGCCCGCACCTCGGGCGGGCGGGTCCTGGAGGTCGTGCTCACGGACGTGTCCGGCAAGGGCATGGACGCCGGCTCCCGCTCGCTGATGCTCTCCGGCGCGTTCGGCGGCCTGCTCGGCTCCCTGCCGCCGCACGAGTTCCTGCCCGCCGCCAACGGGCACCTGCTGCGGCAGGACTGGGAGGAGGGGTTCGCCACCTCCGCCCACCTCGTGCTCGACCTGGACACCGGCGAGTACGAGCTGCTCTCCGCGGGCCACCTGCCCGCGATGCACCTGGTGTCGGGGGCCGGGCGCTGGGAGGAGAAGTCCGCCGAGGGGCCGCTGCTCGGGGTGTACGAGGGCGCCAAGTTCGAGGGCGTGCGGGGGACGCTGCGCTCCGGGGACGTGCTGATGCTGTTCACCGACGGCATGGTGGAGGCCGTGGGCCGCGATCTGAGCGAGGGCGTGGACCGGCTGGTCGGCGAGGCCGAGCGGTACATCACCCGGGGCTTCCACGGCGCGGCCTGGCGGCTGATAGAGGCCGTGGCGAAGGACGTCAACGACGACCGCGCCCTGCTCCTGATCTGCCGCGACTGACCCCGGAGTACCACCCCGCGCGGCCCCGCCGGCGGGGCCGGGCCCTCCCGGCCGCCCCGCGACCCGCCCGCCCCCGGCGGACCGGCTCCGCCCCTGTCCTCCGGGTGTTCGCCGACTGCTCGGTTGACGTGCGGAATTGACAGTCGAAGCTGTGTGCCCGTGCCAATATCCCCGATCGTCACTCAAAGCAGTGGAACCATTGCTCTCAGTGTTCATCGTGCGCCCCGGCGCGCGAAACCGACCGCAGGGGGCAAGAGTTGAGCCCACAGACCCAGCCGAGGCCGGCCCCACCCGTCGCCGGTCTTCTCGGTGCCCGCCCCGTCGCGCGCGGACACTGGGCCAGGTCCTGGACGTTCCCGTCCACCGCCGCCTCCGTGCCGCGCTGCCGCCGCGCCGTGCTCCGTGCCCTGCACGCCCACGGTGTCCTCGGCGACCCCGCGGACTCCGCGGCCCTCCTCGTCACCGAACTCGCGGGGAACGCGGTGGAACACGCCACGACCCGGCAGAGCGACGAGTTCACCGTCGTCCTCGGCCGCCGCGGCAGATGGCTCCGCATCGAGGTGCGCGACGGCGGCCGCCCGCTGCGGGTGCGCCGCTGCCCGGCCGTGCCTGATCTGACGGCGACGGCCGGGCGCGGCCTGTTCCTGGTCCAGGCGCTCAGCGGCGCCTGGGGGGTGCGCTCCACCGCGGGCGGCAAGGCGGTGTGGTGCGAGCTAGGCGTCTGCTGAGGCGCCCGCCCCGCGGGCGGCGGCCCTGCGCTTGAACGCCCAGTCGAGACGGGGCTCCACGACCGGCCGGAACACGGCGCGCACCGGCGGGCTGCACAGCAGCAGCGCGACGGCCACCGCGATCGCCGTGACGGTGACGGCGCCCAGCGGCGTGTGCACGAACGCGTGGTCGTACCAGCCCCAGAAGCGCCCGCCCTTGGCCAGGAACCCGTGCAGCAGGAACGCGTACAGCGTGCCCGTGCCCAGGCCGGTGAGCCAGGTCCGCCGGGTGGGCACCAGCGCCAGGAACGCCGCGGTGAGCGCGGTGGAGCACACCAGCATGGCGAGGGACATGGCCACGCCCTGCCACACCGGCACGCCCAGCTCCGCGGCGCTGTCGCGGTGGTACATCCACGCCCGCGCCATCCGGGGCGCCGCCCAGTGGGCGACCACCAGGGCGCAGACGAACAGCGGCACCGCGGCCAGCCGCACCGCCCGGCGCCGCAGGAACGCGAAGTGCTCCGGCCGCAGGCACAGGCCGAGCACGAAGAACGGCAGGAACTGGAACACCCGTTGGAGGTCGAGGTCGTCGCCGATCCGCGAGGTGGTGGCGAGCACCGAGAGGGCCACGGCCAGCGCCAGCGGCCAGCGCACCACGCGCCAGATCGGCGCGGTCAGCCGCCACACGAACAGGGCGACGAGGAACCAGGTCAGGTACCAGGGGTCGACCAGGCTCACCGGGTGGCCCGGGTCGTCGTCGGCGTACCGCTTGAAGACGCTGTAGGCGGTCTCGAAGACGATGTACGGGATCGCGATGCCGGTGACCAGGCGCTGGATCCGGTCGGGGCGGGAGTCGAAGTTCCGCGAGAAGTAGCCGGAGATCACGATGAAGGCCGGCATGTGGAACGCGTAGACCAGCAGGTAGAGGGCCTTGGCGGCGCGGCTGCCGTCGGTGAGCGGCTCCCAGGCGTGCCCGGCGACGACGAGGACGACGGCCAGCAGCTTCGCGTTGTCGAAGAACGCGTCCCGCTCCTTGCCCGGCTGCGCCGGGGCGGTGGTGCCGGGCCCGGTGGGGGC
The DNA here is from genome assembly GCF_054782095.1 of Streptomyces capparidis. NCBI lineage: Bacteria > Bacillati > Actinomycetota > Actinomycetes > Kitasatosporales > Streptomycetaceae > Streptomyces > Streptomyces capparidis. The sequence continues at coordinate 64,203 of NZ_BAAGTD010000037.1, forward strand.
GGGTGCGGCGGCGGGTGTCCCGGGGTGTTTCCCGAGGCGTGGGGGGAAGGCGGTCTGGGTCACAGGCCCACCCACCGGGAGCGGTCCGGGGCGGGGCGGGCGCGGCGATATCTGGTCCGTGGGGCGTGGAACATCTGCGTCACCATACTCGTGGCGGGGGGCCGGGCAAATTTCGGCAGGGTCCTGGGCCCGCGTTTACCGCGAAAGTGTTGACAGCAAACGGGGCACTCGCCGATCAGAGCGATATGTGACCGTCCACACCCTTTGCCCACGGCTTCCGTCCCGCTTTGCGGCACCGGGCCGACGTGGCGATATGTCCGTTTCTTCGCCTGTTTCGAGGCTCTGCGGCTATCCCCCGGCAAATCCGGAATTCGCGAGAGATGGCGGTGGGCATTGCCCGGTGAGGATTAGGCGTCGAACAAGACCCTGAATTCCCGTCGGAAACTCGCCGGGCCCGGCGCCGCCCGGTGCGCGAACGCGCGCCCCGGTCGCCCCGCGGGAGTGGCACGATGTGCGTCCGGGGACGCCGCCCGGCCCCCGTCCGGCCGGTGGCGTCGCGGGGCCCCGCGGGCCGGTCCACGCCCGACCGAGGAAGTGATCCGCGTGGCCGTCTCCGTCTCCGCCGTGCTCCTGCTCGCGATCGTCATGGCCGTCCTGCTCCGGGGAGGGGCGCTCAAGCCCGGGCCCGCGGTCGTCGCCGTCCTGTTCGGCTTCTTCCTGGCCTCCACCGGCATGGCCCCCACCATCAACCGCTTCCTCGACTCGGTCGCGGAAACCATCGGCCGCATCTCGTTCTGACCCCCGCCCGCCCGGGCGGCGACCGCCCGGCCCGCGAGCGGCACGCGGCGGGCACCCGGCCGCGGAACACCCGGGGGCAACAACAAGGGCCCAGGTCGGGGAACAACCGCCCGACCTGGGCCCTTGCCGTACGGAGCGGGCGACGGGAATCGAACCCGCGTAGCCAGTTTGGAAGACTGGGGCTCTACCATTGAGCTACGCCCGCACCGGCGGGAGATCCGCACGCCGGTGCCCTTGAGGCCGCCGTCTCCGGCAACCCCTCGACACCGTGTGCACCGGATCGCGCCCGTGTGCACTGGAACAGCGTGCGCCGTCCCGCCGTTCCCTCCGCCGCCGGGCGGCGTCGGGACGGTCCACAGCGTACCCGCACCCGTCGTCGCGCGCACATCAGTTCCGGCCCGGGCGCGGGACACGGGGAGCCGTGAATATCGGCGGACCGGCGACCTGTCGGCATGTACGCTACGTGTCGTCCCGACGGGGTGTGGCGCAGTTTGGTAGCGCGTCCGCTTTGGGAGCGGAAGGTCGTCGGTTCAAATCCGGCCACCCCGACACAGCAGTGCGGCCCGCCGGCCGCCTGATCCCCGCGCCCTCCTCCGGGAGGGGCGGAGGGTCGCCGGCGGGCGCCCGGCGGCGGCGCCCCGGTGCGGTCGGAGGACCCCGGGGGGAAGCCGCGTCGCCGGTGCCCCGTCTACCGGTACTATGCAAGTCGCGCCTGTGTACACGGGGCGTCGCGGGGCGGAGGACACCAGCGTCGGGCTTCGGAGGAACGGACGAAGCACCGGACTCCGGGAACGGAGCACCAGCGCGAGGACCGTCGCCTCCGCACGTGTCTCGTCGGCGACCGGTACTCCCAGCCGCGCGGCCCAGGGCCGGGCGGGGACGGAGCTACCGGCTGTTGGCGCGTATCCGGGCGGCTCACGCCCGTGCAGCCAGACCAACGAAGTCAGCCCCCAAGGAGACCCAACCGTGAAGAGCGCCGTGGAGACCCTGAACCCGACCCGGGTTCGGCTCACTGTCGAGGTGCCCTTCGAGGAGCTCAAGCCCAGCCTCGACGCGGCGTACAAGAAGATCAACCAGCAGGTTACGGTGCCGGGCTTCCGCAAGGGCAAGATCCCCGCCCGCATCATCGACCAGCGGTTCGGCCGCGGCGCGGTGCTGGAGGAGGCCATCAACGACGCCCTGCCGAAGTTCTACACGGAGGCGGTCAACGAGGGCGAGCTGAAGGTCCTCGGGCAGCCCGAGGTGGACATCACCGAGTTCAACGACGGCGAGCAGCTCAAGTTCACCGCCGAGGTGGACATCCGCCCGTCGATCGAGCTGCCGGACTACTCCGGCATCGAGGTCACCGTCGACGCGGTCGAGGTCAGCGACGAGGACGTGGACAAGTCCATCGAGCAGCTCCGCGAGCGCTTCGCCTCCGTGACCACCGTGGAGCGCGCCGCCGCCGAGGGCGACGTGGTCGTGCTCGACCTCGAGGCCAAGGTCGACGGCGAGGTCGTCCAGGACGGCGTCGCCAAGGGCATCTCGTACACCGTCGGCAGCGGCGAGCTGCTCGAGGGCATCGACGCGGCCGTCACCGGCCTGGAGGCCGGCGGCTCGGCCACGTTCACCAGCGAGCTCAAGGGCGGCTCCGCGGCCGGCAACCAGGCCGAGATCAAGGTGGACGTCACCGCGGTGCAGGCCAAGGAGCTGCCGGAGCTGGACGACGAGTTCGCCCAGTTGGCGAGCGAGTTCGACACCATCGAGGAGCTCCGCGCCGACAGCCGCAAGCGCCTGGAGCGCATGAAGCGGTACGACCAGGCCACCCAGGCCCAGGAGAAGGTGCTCGACGCCCTCCTGGAGCTCGTGGACGTGCCCCTGCCGGAGAAGCTCCTGGAGAGCGAGGTGGAGACCCGCAGGCACAACCTGGAGCACCACCAGCTCGCCCAGATGGGCCTGGACCTCGACGGCTACCTGAAGATGCAGGACAAGAGCCGCGAGGAGTTCGACGCCGAGATCGCCGAGCAGGCGAAGAAGGGCATCAAGACCCAGTTCGTGCTCGACGAGCTCGTCGCCAAGGAGCAGCTCTCGGTCAACCAGGAGGAGCTCACCGAGCACCTCATGCGCCGTGCCGCCAGCTCCGGCATGAGCCCCGACCAGTTCGCCCAGGCCGTGGTCGAGGGCGGCCAGGTGCCGCTGCTGGTCGGCGAGGTGGCCCGCGGCAAGGCGCTGGCCACCGTGGTGGAGGCGGCGAAGGTCGTGGACACCAACGGCGCCGAGGTCGACCTGGACGACGAGGACGAGACCGGCGAGACGGTCGAGCTCTCCGAGGCCGAGGCCGAGGAGGGCGGCGAGGCCGCCGAGGCCGCCGCTGAGGACTCCGCGGAGGCCGCCGAGCCGGCCGGGTCCCCGGAGGGCGAGCAGAAGGCCTGACGCCCCCGCGAGGCGCGTTCCTCGCGCACGGGTGCCGTGAGCGCTGTGGCGGGCCCCGGACACGACAGGTGTCCGGGGCCCGTCGGCGTTGCCGGTGAAGCGCCAGCCTGCGCTCACAGCGAACAGTTCCGTGTGGGGGATGGCAGTGCCCCACCTGCGCGTTAGGGTCCTTTGTACGAGGGATACGAGGGTGGGAAAGCTGCGTTGACGCTTCCGCGCCCTCGCGACGAACCCTGAGATGAAGACGCTGAGACGGCCTGCCGCCGTCCGAGATCGAGCAGGTGGATTAGTGACGACTCCGCGCCCCAATCCCATCCAGCACGTCACCAAGCCGGGGCTCGTGACGCCCTACGCCGCATCCGAGCCGCAGCTCGGCGGGCTGGGGGACCAGGTCTACAACCGGCTGCTCAACGAGCGCATCATCTTCCTCGGCCAGCCGGTGGACGACGAGATCGCCAACCGGATCACCGCGCAGCTCCTGCTGCTCGCCGCCGACCCGGAAAAGGACATCTTCCTCTACATCAACTCCCCGGGCGGCTCCGTCCAGGCCGGCATGGCGATCTACGACACGATGCAGTACGTCAAGAACGACATCGTGACCATCGCGATGGGCCTGGCCGCCTCCATGGGCCAGTTCCTCCTCACGGCGGGCGCGCCGGGCAAGCGCTTCGCGCTGCCGAACACCGACATCCTGATGCACCAGCCGTCCGCGGGCCTGGCCGGCTCCGCCTCGGACATCAAGATCCACGCGGAGCAGCTCCTCCGCACCAAGAAGAAGATGGCCGATCTCACCGCGCTGCACTCCGGCCAGTCGGTGGAGCAGATCACCCGGGACTCCGACCGCGACCGCTGGTTCACCGCGCAGGAGGCCAAGGAGTACGGCCTGCTGGACGAGGTCATCGCCACCGCAGCGAACGTTCCCGGCGGCGGCGGCACCGGGGCCTGAGCCACCCTGCCCGCCCCTGAGCCCTCCGCCCCGCACCGGGCGGGGAGGGCCGGGCGGGAGGGCCCCGCGGCTCTTCCCGCACGACCGACTTCGCTTCTTTCCACCAGGACGGTGAACCTCCAGATGAACAACCCGATCCAGCCGAGCCACCGCTTCGAGGGCGTCCGCCCGGAGAGCCGGTACGTCGTCCCCCGCTTCGTGGAGCGCACCTCCCAGGGCATCCGCGAGTACGACCCGTACGCCAAGCTCTTCGAGGAGCGGGTGATCTTCCTCGGCGTGCAGATCGACGACGCCTCCGCCAACGACGTCATGGCGCAACTGCTGTGCCTGGAGTCGATGGACCCGGACCGCGACATCTCGATCTACATCAACAGCCCCGGCGGCTCCTTCACGGCGCTGACCGCGATCTACGACACCATGCAGTTCGTGAAGCCGGACATCCAGACCGTCTGCATGGGCCAGGCGGCCTCCGCCGCGGCCGTGCTGCTGGCCGCCGGCACCCCCGGCAAGCGCATGGCGCTGCCGAATGCCCGTATCCTCATCCACCAGCCGTACACCGAGACCGGGCGTGCGCAGGTGTCCGACCTGGAGATCCAGGCCAGGGAGGTCATGCGCATGCGCGAGCAACTGGAGGAGATGCTCTCCAAGCACTCGCGCAAGGACATCGAGGTCATCCGTGACGACATCGAGCGGGACAAGATCCTGACCGCGGAGGAGGCGCTGGACTACGGCCTCGTCGACCAGATCGTCTCCACCCGGAAGAGCTCGGCCACGGTCGCCTGAAACCCGCCCCCCTTCGGGCCGACGGCAGGAAGTCGGCCCAAGGGGGGCCATTGACCGGTCCAGTCAGGGTACGGTCGGATACCAAGCACCAGGTCTCTCGCGGAAACCAGGGACCGAGGCGAAGGAGAAGCACCTCGTGGCACGCATCGGTGACGGCGGCGATCTGCTCAAGTGCTCGTTCTGCGGGAAGAGCCAGAAGCAAGTCAAGAAGCTCATTGCAGGTCCCGGCGTGTACATCTGCGACGAGTGCATCGACCTGTGCAACGAGATCATCGAGGAGGAGCTCGCCGAGACCTCCGAGGTCCGCTGGGAGGACCTGCCCAAGCCCCGGGAGATCTACGAGTTCCTCGAGGGCTACGTGGTGGGGCAGGAATCGGCCAAGAAGGCGCTGTCCGTCGCGGTCTACAACCACTACAAGCGGGTCCAGGCGGGTGAGAACGGCGGCAACCGCGACGACGGCATCGAACTGGCCAAGTCCAACATCCTGCTGCTCGGTCCCACCGGCTCCGGCAAGACCCTGCTCGCCCAGACGCTGGCGCGGATGCTGAACGTGCCGTTCGCCATCGCCGACGCCACCGCCCTCACCGAGGCCGGGTACGTCGGCGAGGACGTCGAGAACATCCTGCTCAAGCTCATCCAGGCCGCCGACTACGACGTCAAGAAGGCCGAGACGGGCATCATCTACATCGACGAGATCGACAAGGTCGCCCGCAAGAGCGAGAACCCGTCGATCACCCGGGACGTCTCCGGCGAGGGCGTGCAGCAGGCCCTGCTGAAGATCCTGGAGGGCACCACCGCCTCCGTGCCGCCGCAGGGCGGGCGCAAGCACCCGCACCAGGAGTTCATCCAGATCGACACCACGAACGTGCTGTTCATCGTGGGCGGCGCCTTCGCGGGCCTGGAGAAGATCATCGAGGCCAGGGCGGGCAAGAAGGGCATCGGCTTCGGCGCCACCATCCGCTCCAAGCGGGAGATCGACGCGGCCGACGTGTTCTCCGAGGTCATGCCCGAGGACCTGGTGAAGTTCGGCATGATCCCCGAGTTCATCGGCCGGCTCCCGGTGATCACCTCCGTGCACAACCTCGACCGCGAGGCCCTGCTCCAGATTCTGGTCGAGCCGCGCAACGCCCTGGTCAAGCAGTACCAGCGGCTGTTCGAGCTGGACGGGGTGCAGTTGGAGTTCGACCGCAGCGCCCTGGAGGCCATCGCCGACCAGGCCATCCTGCGCGGCACCGGCGCCCGCGGCCTGCGGGCGATCATGGAGGAGGTCCTCCAGTCGGTGATGTACGAGGTCCCGTCCCGCAAGGACGTGGCCCGTGTCGTGATCACCGAGGACGTGGTGCTGTCCAACGTGAACCCGACCCTGGTGCCGCGCGACCCGCGCAGCATCGGGAAGGGCGAGCGGCACGAGAAGAGCGCCTAGGGTGCCCTCTCCCGGGGCCGGGCTCCCCGGGAGTCCCGGTGCCGGTCGGGTGGGTGGTCTTCCGAAGCTCGTCGTGCCGGGGTTGCGCTCCCGCGAGGAGGTGCCCCGGGACGGTGGCACCGCCCCACAGCCGCCCGGTCGGGAAGGCTCGGGGGAGGCTGAACGTCGTCGAGGGGCCCGCACCGGTCGAACCGGTGCGGGCCCCTCGACGTGCCGGGCCCCGGGTCAGGTGATCGCGCCGGAGGCGCCCTCGGAGCCGCCCGTGCCCGGGTCGGAGCCGGTCTCGGTGTCGTCGGGGGCGGCGCCCGGCTCGACCTGCATGCCGTCGCGGATGTCGATGGTCCGCTCCGCGAGCCGCTCCAGGTCCAGGCCCTCCGGGCCGGTGCCGTCGGCGCCCTCCCGGAACTCGCCCACCATGCCCATGGTGCTGCGGTTCGCCCAGCCGCAGGCCGCGAAGTACTCCTCGTCCTTCTCCATCACCACGCACCGCACCGGCACGTCGCCCGCGCCCTCGGCCCGCGGGTCGAAGGTCCGCGCCTCGCCGACCACCCGGAAGCCGCGGTCGAGCTTGTCCGCCATCTGGGCGCTCATCGCCTCCTCGGGGTCGGCGATGTCCCCGTAGGCGCCGCTGACCGCGTAGTGCGGGAACGGCTTGGCCTTCGGCCGGTACGTCGGGTTCACCCGCTCCAGCGGGCTGCCGTCGGCGCTCAGCTCCTCGTACGACCTGCCGCCCGGGTCCCGCTCCTCCTCCACGACGAAGGTGCCGCCCTGGATGGTGATGGACGGGGTGCGCCGCAGCTCCCAGCGCACCTCGGGGCCGGAGTCCCCCAGCAGCGCGGGCACGGCGAACACGCCCGCCGCCCCGAGCCCCAGCGCCCCGGCCACGCACGCCACCACCGCCCCGGTCCGCCCCCGCCGCCCCGGAGCGGGGGCGGGCGGCACCGGCGCGCCCGGCGGCCCGAACCCCGGTCCCTGCGGCGGGCCGAACCCGTGCGCCGGGCCGTAGGGCTGCGCCGGGCCGTGGGGCGGCTGCTGCGGGGCCCCCGGCCCGTACCCGTACCCGTGGCCGTGGCCGGGCGCGGGGTGGGCGTAGCCGGACGGCGGGCCGAATCCTTGCGGCTGCTGGCTGCTCATGTCGGTCGCGACCCCCCTCGGGACGGTGTGCTGCCGGAAGCTGACATCCTCCCGGAACGGCGACGCTCCCCGGCCCCCGGGGGTTGCGGAACGGGTTCGATGGCAGGGGGCCGTCTTCCGTAGACTGACCGTCGTGACCGACACCAACCAGAGCCCCTCCGCGGGGACCTCCAGCGCGCCCGAGCATCTGCCCACCCAGTACACCCCGGCTGAGGTAGAGGCGACGCTGTACGAGCGCTGGGTCGCCGCCGGTTGGTTCGAGGCGGACGCCAAGAGCGACAAGCCGCCCTACTGCGTCGTCATCCCGCCGCCGAACGTCACCGGCAGCCTGCACCTGGGCCACGCCTTCGAGCACACGATCATCGACGCCCTCACCCGCCGCAAGCGCATGCAGGGCCACGAGACGCTGTGGCAGCCCGGCATGGACCACGCCGGCATCGCCACGCAGAACGTCGTGGAGCGCGAGCTGGCCAAGGAGGGCCTGTCCCGGCACGACCTGGGCCGGGAGGCGTTCGTCGAGCGGGTGTGGCGGTGGAAGGCCGAGTCCGGCGGGCAGATCTCGGGGCAGATGCGCCGCCTGGGCGACGGCGTCGCCTGGTCACGTGAGCGCTTCACCATGGACGAGGGCCTGTCCAGGGCCGTCCAGACGATCTTCAAGCGGCTCTACGACGACGGCCTGATCTACCGGGCCGAGCGCATCATCAACTGGTGCCCGCGCTGCCTGACCGCCATCTCGGACATCGAGGTGGAGTACCAGGAGGACGACGGCGAGCTGGTGTCGATCCGCTACGGCGAGGGCGAGCAGTCCATCGTCGTGGCCACCACCCGCGCCGAGACGATGCTGGGCGACACCGCGGTCGCCGTCCACCCCGACGACGACCGCTACCGCCACCTGGTCGGCACCGAGATCGTGCTGCCGCTCACCGGCCGCCGCATCCCGGTCGTCGCCGACCCCCATGTGGACCCGTCCTTCGGCACCGGAGCCGTCAAGGTCACCCCGGCGCACGACCCGAACGACTTCGAGATCGGCCGCCGCCACGGCCTGCCCGCGCTCACCGTCATGGACGAGCACGCGGTGATCACCGCCCACGGCCCGTTCCAGGGCCTGGACCGCCTCGAGGCCCGCTCGGCGATCGTCGGCGCGCTGCGCGCCGAGGGCCGGATCGTCGCCGAGAAGCGGCCGTACGTCCACTCCGTGGGGCACTGCTCGCGCTGCAAGACCACCATCGAGCCGCGCCTGTCCATGCAGTGGTGGGTCAAGGTCGGCCCGCTCGCCGAGGCCGCGGGCGACGCGGTCCGCGACGGCCGGGTGCGCATCCACCCGCAGGAGATGGAGAAGCGCTACTTCGACTGGGTGGACAACCTCCACGACTGGTGCATCTCGCGCCAGCTCTGGTGGGGGCACCGGATTCCGGTCTGGTACGGGCCGGACGGCGAGGTCGTCTGCGTCGGCCCCGACGAGGAGCCGCCCGCGGGCGAGGGCTGGCACCAGGAGACCGACGTCCTGGACACCTGGTTCTCCTCCGGCCTGTGGCCGTTCTCCACCCTCGGCTGGCCGGAGCGGACCGAGAGCCTGGCGAAGTTCTACCCGAACTCCGTGCTGGTCACCGGGTACGACATCCTGTTCTTCTGGGTCGCCCGGATGATGATGTTCGGCCTGTACGCGATGGACGGCACCCCGCCGTTCCACACCATCGCCCTGCACGGCATGGTCCGCGACCAGCACGGCAAGAAGATGTCCAAGTCCTTCGGGAACGTGGTCGACCCGCTGGACTGGATGGACAAGTACGGCTCGGACGCGCTGCGCTTCACCCTCGCCAAGGGCGCCAACCCGGGCACCGACGTGCCCATCGGCGAGGACTGGGTCCAGGGCTCCCGGAACTTCACCAACAAGATCTGGAACGCCACGCGCTTCGCGCTGATGAACGGCGCCACGGTGGAGGGCGCGCTGCCGCCGGCCGAGGAGATGTCGGCCACCGACCGGTGGATCCTCTCCCGCCTGAACACGGTCGTGGCCGAGGTGGACGCCCTCTACGAGGACTTCCAGTTCGCCAAGCTCAGCGACCTGCTGTTCCACTTCGCGTGGGACGAGGTGTTCGACTGGTACGTCGAGCTGACCAAGGCCGCCTTCCAGGCCGGGGGCCGCCCGGCGGAGGTCTCCCGGCGGGTGCTCGGCGAGGTCCTCGACGTGCTGCTGCGGCTGCTGCACCCGATCGTCCCGTTCGTCACCGAGGCGCTGTGGACGGCGCTGACCGGGCGCGAGACGGTCGTCGTCGCGGCGTGGCCGGCCGACTCCGGCTTCCGCGACGCGGCGGCCGAGCGGACGGTCGCGGCCGTCCAGTCGCTGGTCACCGAGGTGCGCAGGTTCCGCGTCGAGCAGGGGCTCAAGCCGGGCCAGAAGGTGCCCGCGCGGCTGTCCCTGGACGGCACGCCGTTCGCCCCGCACGAGGCCGCGGTGCGGCTGCTGCTGCGCCTGGAGCCCGAGGGCGAGGGCTTCCGCCCGACGGCGTCGCTGCCGGTGGCCGGGGCCACGGTGGAGCTCGACCTGTCCGGCGCGATCGACGTGGCGGCCGAGCGCAAGCGGCTGACCAAGGACCTGGCGGCGGCCGAGAAGGAGAAGGCGCAGGCCGCGGCGAAGCTCGGCAACGAGGCGTTCCTGGCCAAGGCGCCCGAGCAGGTGGTGGAAAAGATCCGCACCCGGCTCGCGGCGGCCGAGGAGGACATCACCCGCCTGACGGCGCAGCTCGCGGCCCTGCCGCAGGGCTGAGCGGACGTCCGGGGCGCGGCCCTCGCGTGAGGGCCGCGCCCCGCACCGCACCCCGTGGTGTCCGGGGGGCCGGTGGGGATTCGTAGACTGGTACCTGTGAGTGACGAACCCCGGCAGACCCCGGACACGCCCGCAGCCGCCACCCCCGCCGACGACGCGGCGGCGGCCCTGCGCGAGGTGGAGGCCGAGCTCGCCGCGCGGTGGCCGGAGACGAAGCTGGACCCGTCGCTCGACCGCATCGCCGCGCTGATGGACATACTCGGCCACCCCCAGCGCTCCTACCAGAACATCCACATCACCGGCACCAACGGCAAGACCAGCACCGCCCGGATGATCGAGGAGCTGCTGCGCGCCTTCCAGTTGCGCACCGGCCGCTACACCAGCCCGCACGTGCAGTCCGTCACCGAGCGGATCAGCCTGGACGGGCAGCCGGTGCCCGACCGGCGGTTCGTGGAGACGTTCCACGAGATCCTGCCGTACGTCGAGATGGTGGACCGGTCCCAGCCGCACCGGATGTCGTTCTTCGAGGTGCTCACCGGCATGGCCTTCGCGGCCTTCGCCGACGCCCCGGTGGACGTCGCCGTGGTCGAGGTCGGCATGGGCGGCAACTGGGACGCCACCAACGTCGTGGACGGGGTCGTCTCCGTGGTCACGCCCATCGCGCTGGACCACACCGACCGCCTCGGCGGCACACCCGGCGAGATCGCCGTGGAGAAGGCCGGGATCATCAAGCAGGGCGCGTCCGCGGTCCTCGCCCAGCAGCCCGTGGACGCCGCTCAGGTGCTGCTCAAGCACGCCGTCGGGGTGGACGCCACGGTGGCCAGGGAGGGCATGGAGTTCGGTGTGCTGCACCGCTCCGTGGCCGTCGGCGGCCAGTTGCTGACCCTGCGCGGCCTGGGCGGGGAGTACCCGGAGCTGTTCCTGCCGCTGCACGGCGCCCACCAGGCGCACAACGCGTCGGTGGCGCTCGCCGCCGTGGAGGCGTTCTTCGGGGTCGGGTCCGGGCGCTCGGACCTGCTGGACGTGGAGACCGTGCGGGCCGCGTTCGCCCGGGTGACCTCGCCGGGGCGCCTGGAGGTGGTGCGGCGCAGCCCCACCGTGGTGCTGGACGCGGCGCACAACCCGTCGGGCGCCACCGCGGCCGCGGCCGCCGTGTCGGAGGCGTTCGACTTCACCCGTCTGGTGGGAGTCGTCGGCACCAGCGCGGACAAGGACTCGGCGGGGCTGCTGGAGGCGTTCGAGCCGGTCCTCGCCGAGGTGGTCGTCACCCAGAACTCCACCGTGCGGGCCACCCCGGTGGACGAGCTGGCCGCGCTCGCCGTGGAGATCTTCGGCGCGGACCGGGTCCGGGTCGAGCCCCGCCTCGACGACGCCCTGGAGGCGGCGGTGGAGCTCGCCGAGGAGGAGGGCGCGTTCGCCGGGGCAGGGGTGCTGGTCACCGGTTCGGTCGTCACCGTCGGAGAGGCCCGGCTGCTGCTGGGCGGGAAGTGAAGCGTCCATGCGAACCCTGTGCTCGGCCACGCTGATCGCCGAGGCGCTCCTGATCGGCTTCGCCGCCCTGGTGGCCATGCGCCTGTCCGACCTGTCCGCCGCGACGGTGTGGGGGGTCAGCGGGGCCGCGATGGTGCTCTGCGTCCTGCTGTGCGGGGTGCTGGGCCGCTCCTGGGCGGTGCCCCTCGGCTGGGCGCTCCAGTTGGGGCTGGTCGTCAGCGGTTTCGTGGTGCCGATGATGTTCGTCATGGGCGCGGTTTTCGCCGGGCTGTGGTGGGCCTCGGTGTACTACGGCCGCAAGGTGGACGCGATCAAGGCGGCGCGCGAGGCGAAAACCGCATAGCTGGTGCGGGATGCTTTTCGCGGGCCCGGTAATGTCGTGCCGCCCGGCCGTGCCACTTCCCGGCCGTGCCCGCCCGCGCCGACCCGGCCGGGCGAACTCCACCCGGGCCGGACCTGCCGAATGCCCGTCGATTTTTCCAGGAGCCGTACGTGAGCCAGCGCACTCTTGTCCTGATCAAGCCCGACGGTGTTCGCCGCGGACTGATCGGTGAGATCGTCGGACGGATCGAGCGGAAGGCCGGCTGGCGCGTGACCGCGCTGGAGCTGCGCACCCTGGAGAGGGCCACGCTGGAGCAGCACTACGCCGAGCACGTCGGCAAGCCGTTCTACGAGCCGCTGGTGGAGTTCATGGCGTCCGGGCCCGTGGTGGCCATGATCGTCGAGGGTGAGCGGGTCGTGGAGGGCGTGCGCGCCCTGGCCGGCCCCACCGACCCGGTGGCGGCCCCTCCCGGCAGCATCCGCGGCGACTTCGGGGTCATCGTCCGGGAGAACCTGATCCACGCCTCCGACTCCGAGGAGTCCGCCGAGCGCGAGATCAAAATCTTCTTCCCGGGCCGCGCCTGAACCGTTCGGGCGGTCTTCCCCGGGGGTTCGCGCCACGTTCGGCGGACCCCCGTCAGAGGGGCGTTGGACGGGACCGAAAGCGCACCGGCTCCGCCGAATGGGGGTGCCGCGCTACGCCGGCGGAACCAATCCCTCCGACACGGCGTCACCAATACAGGGGACGTTCAGTCCTTAAGCTGACAATTGCAGCGGCACCCCCAATGCCCGCCCGGGCAGGCGTGATTACCATGGAATCCCCGGTCCTCGACCGGACGCCCTCAGCGCTCCGTCGCACGCCTGCCGCCCACACCGCTCCAGCTCGGGAAGGCTTCCGCATACCCATGGCGAACAACATGTCGTTCATCGGCCGTGACATGGCTGTCGACCTCGGAACCGCCAATACGCTGGTGTACGTCAGAGGGCGGGGCATCGTCCTGAACGAGCCGTCGGTCGTGGCCATCAACACCAACACGGGCGGGATCCTGGCGGTCGGCGCCGAGGCGAAGAAGATGATCGGCCGGACGCCGGGCAACATCGTGGCGATCCGCCCGCTGAAGGACGGCGTCATCGCCGACTTCGAGATCACCGAGCGGATGCTGCGGTACTTCATCCTGAAGATCCACCGCCGCCGCTACCTGGCCCGGCCGCGCGTCGTCGTCTGCGTCCCCTCGGGCATCACGGGCGTGGAGCGGCGCGCCGTGATCGAGGCGTCCTCGCAGGCTGGCGCGCGCACCGTGCACATCATCGAGGAGCCGATGGCCGCCGCGATCGGCGCCGGACTCCCGGTGCACGAGGCCACCGGCAACATGGTGGTGGACATCGGCGGGGGCACCACCGAGGTCGCGGTGATCTCCCTCGGCGGGATCGTCACGGCGCAGTCCATCCGCGTCGCGGGCGACGAGCTGGACAACGCGATCATCCAGCACATCAAGAAGGAGTACTCGCTCCTGCTCGGCGAACGCACCGCCGAGCACATCAAGATGACGATCGGTTCGGCGTTCGCCGTCACCGAGGAGGACGAGCACGCCGAGATCCGCGGCCGCGACCTGGTCAGCGGCCTGCCCAAGACCGTGGTGATCTCCGCGACCGAGGTCCGCAAGGCCATCGAGGAGCCGGTCAACGCGATCGTGGACGCGGTCAAGACCACGCTCGACAAGTGCCCGCCCGAGCTGTCCGGCGACATCATGGACCGCGGCATCGTCCTCACCGGCGGCGGCGGCCTGCTGCGCGGCCTGGACGAGCGGCTGCGCCGCGAGACCGGGATGCCCATCCACATCGCCGAGTCCCCGCTGGACTCGGTGGCCCTGGGCGCGGGCAAGTGCGTGGAGGAGTTCGAGGCGCTCCAGCAGGTGCTGGACGCGCAGCCCCGCCGCTGAGCCGCCGCCCCGCCTCCCGGGGCGGCGGGCGCCCGGCGGGCGCACCGCTTTTCGTTCCACCATTCCTAGAGGGAAGGCACAGCCGCGCACGTGAGGGACACCCGAGAGAGCCGGCTGCTGTTGGTGCTGCTGGTCGCGATCGCTTTCGCGCTGATCACCGTCGACCTCAGAGGCGGTGAGGAGTCCCCGTTCGACGGGGCGCGCTCGGCCGCCGCCTCCGTCTTCGGGCCCGCGCAGGAGAGCGTGTCCTCCGCCGTCGATCCCATCGGGGACGCCATGGCGGCGGTGCGCGAGTCCGGGGACCGCGCGGGCCGCGTGGCCGAGCTGGAGCGGGAGAACGCCGAGCTCAAGCAGCGCCTCGCCGGGCGCTCGGCCGACGACCGGCGCGCCGCGGAGCTGGACCGGCTGCTGGGGGCGGCGGGCGCGGGCCAGTACCGCGTCAAGGCCGCCCAGATCGTCGGGATAGGAGCGGCCCAGGGCTTCTCCTGGACCGTCACCATCGACGTCGGCAGCGAGGACGGCATCACCCGCGACATGACGGTCCTCAACGGCGACGGGCTGGTGGGCCGCGTCACCACCGTAGGCCCGTCCACCTCCACCGTGGTGCTGGCCACCGACCCGGACTTCACCGTCGGCACCCGCCTGGAGAAGACCGGCGAGCTGGGCTTCGCCACCGGGCAGGGCGACCGGCCGATGCGGGTGCAGTTGCTCAACGCCAAGGCCGACGTGAAGAAGGGCGACCGGCTGGTCACCTTCGGCTCGCAGGGCGGGCGGCCGTTCGTGCCGGGCGTGCCCGTCGGCACGGTGGTGGAGGTCGAGCCCGCGGCGGGCAACCTCACCCGCACCGTCGAGGTCGAACCGTTCGTGAAGTTCACCAGGCTCGACCTCGTCGGCGTGGTGGTGCAGGCGCCCCGCGAGGACCCGCGGGACAGCGTGCTGCCGCCGAAGCCCCGGGCGTCCGCGGGCGCGCAGAAGGGCTCGGAGAAGAGCTCGGGGAAGAAGACGGCCGGGGACGAGCAGCGCACCGGCGCAGGCACCGCAGGCACCGCAGGCACGAGGAGAGGCTGACCGCATGACCGCCCTCAACCGGATCCTGCTCTCGTCCGTCCTGGTGGTGGTTGCCCTGGTCCTCCAGGTCACCGTCCTGGCCAGGCTCCAGTTGCCCGGCGCGGTGCCCGACCTGACGATGCTGGTGGTGCTGGGCCTGGCGATGGTCTACGGGCCCGTCGGCGGCTGCTTCGTCGGCTTCGGCGCCGGGCTGCTCACCGACCTCGCCCCGCCCGCCGACCACGCCGTGGGCCGGTTCGCGCTGGTGCTCTGCCTGATCGGCTATGTCGCGGGGCTGGTCAAGCCGGACACCGGGCAACTGCGCTCCATCGCCACGCCGATGTTCGTGGTCGCCACCGCGGCCGTCGGCGGCACGCTGCTGCACGCGGGCGTCGGCTCCCTGGTCGGGGACACCGCGGCCCGCAACGTCGGCATCACCGGGCTCGCCCTGTCCGCGCTGCTGTACGACCTGCTGCTCGCGCCGTTCACCGTGCCCTGGGTGATGGCGCTGGCCAGAAAGCTCGAACACGATCCGGTGGCGGCCGCCGGGGAGAGCGGCACCACCGGCGCCGCCGCGGGCAACTGGCTGTCCAGCGGGGGCGGCGGCGGCAGCCGCTTCACCCTCACCGGGCGGCCCGGGGGCGTCGGGCGGATCGGCCGCACCGGCCGCAGGCAGGGCCTGGCGCGCACCGGTCGGTCCCGGATGGGCGGCCGCCGCGGCGGTCTGTCCCGCACCCTCACCCGTTCCGACGGCATCGGCAAGCTGGGGAAGCGCCCATGAGCAACATCCCGGAGACCGGCCGCACCCCGAGGGTGGCGATCCGGCTGGTCGCCATACAGATCCTCGTCCTTTCGCTGCTGCTCACCCTCGGCGGACGGCTGTGGTACCTCCAGATCCGCAACGGCGACGAGTACACCGAGCAGGCGTCGCGCAACCAGGTCCAGGAGGTCGTCACCTCCGCGGTGCGCGGCTCCATCCTCGACGCCAACGGCGTGCCGCTCGCCGACAACGTCAACCGCCTGGTGGTCTCGGCCGACCGCACCGAGCTGCTGCGCCAGCGCGACGACGGCAAGGCCGTGCTCACCCGCCTCGCCGGGGTGCTCGGCATGCCCGTCGAGGACGTGACCGACAAGGTGCGGCTGTGCGACGCGCAGACGCCCCAGCCGTGCTGGAACGGCTCGCCGTACCAGCCCATCCCGATCACCGACGAGGCCACCACCAAGCAGGCCCTCCAGATCGTCGAGCGCCGCGAGGAGTTCCCCGGCATCACCGCGGAGCCCACCGCCGTGCGCCGCTACCCCGCGCCCGACGGCGCCACCTCCGCGCAGGTCCTCGGCTACCTCTCCCCGGTCACCGACGAGGAGATCGCCGAGCGCGAGCGGGCCGCCGAGAACGGGGAGTCGGCCGCGCCGCCGCTGCTGCGCTCGGACCAGGTCGGCCGCTCGGGCCTGGAGCGCACCTACGACAGCGAGCTGCGCGGCACCGCGGGCGTCACCCGCTACCGCGTGGACAACCTCGGCCGCGTCATCGGCAAGGCGGGCAGCACCGCCGCGAGGCCCGGCTCCTCCATCGTCACCAGCATCGACGCCCGCGTGCAGGGGCTCGCCGAGAAGGAGCTGGTCAAGGCGATGAAGGAGGCCCGCAAGGGGTGGGACAGGAACACCCAGCGCAAGTACGAGGCGGACTCCGGCGCCGTTGTGGTGATGGAGGCGAAGACCGGCCGGGTCGTGGCCATGGCCAGCGCGCCCACCTACGACCCGAACGTGTGGGTCGGCGGCATCAACGCCCGCGAGTACAAGAAGCTCACCGGTGAGAAGTCCAACTACCCGCTGCTCAACCGGGCCATCCAGGGCCAGTCGGCGCCCGGCTCGGTGTTCAAGGTGGTCTCCACCGCCGCCGCCGTCAACGCCGGGTACCCGGCGGACGGCTCCTACGAGTGCAGCTCCTCGTTCAACATCGGCGGCCAGGTCTTCAAGAACTTCGAGTCCAAGGGCTACGGCTCGATCTCGCTCGGCCGCGCGCTGGAGGTCTCCTGCGACACCGTCTTCTACCGGCTCGCCTACGAGGAGTGGAAGAAGGACGGCGGCAACACGCCGAAGAAGAAGACCAAGGACTGGTTCTTCAAGACCGCCGAGCAGTTCGGCCTCGGCTCCACCACCGGCATCGACCTGCCGTCCGAGGTGCCCGGGCGCATCCCGGACCGGCAGTGGAAGAAGGACTACTACAAGGCCAACAAGAACGCCTGGTGCAAGCAGGCGAAGTCCAAGAAGAAGGACTACGCCACCCAGATCGCGCGGGAGAACTGCGCCGAGGGCTTCAAGATGCGCGCGGGCGACACCGTCAACTACTCGATCGGCCAGGGCGACACCCTGGTCACGCCGATCCAGATGGCGAACATCTACGCCGCCATCAGCAACGGCGGCACCCTGTACGAGCCCAGCGTCGGCAAGGCCGTGGTCAGCGCGGACGGCAAGCGGGTCGAGGAGATCAAGCCCAGGGCCAAGGCGAAGCTGCCGATGGACCGCGAGACCCGCGACTACATGGACCAGGCCCTGGCGAGCGTCTCCACCACCGGCACCGCCGCCTGGCGCTTCCAGGGCTGGCCGCAGGACGAGATCCCGATACACGCCAAGACCGGCACCGCCGAGGTCTACGGCAAGCAGACCACGTCCTGGTTCGCGTCCTACACCGAGGACTACGCGATCGTGATGACGATCTCCCAGGGCGGCACCGGCTCCGGTGCCTCCGCGCCCGCGGTGCGCAACCTCTACAGCGCGCTGTACGGCGTCCAGGAGGACGGGTCGATCGACACCGGGAAGGCGCTGCTGCCGAAGCCGAAGAAGGACCTGCCGAAGATCGGCGAGGACGGGACGATCCAGCAGGCCTCCCTGGCCGCCGAGCCCGCCACCCGGGACGCCGGGGGCACCGCCCGGTACGCGACCGCCGACGCCCCGCGGGTGACGGCGCCCTCCGGCGACGGGCGCGCCGCCGCCGTGGCCCTGCCCGCCGTCGCCGCCCTGCCGCCGGAACGCACCGCCCACCACACCCGCAAGGCCCAGCACACCCGGAACACGCCATGACGAGCACCGGCTACACCGTCCAGCGGTACTCACCGCCGCGCTCCTCGCTCGGCCGCCTGCTCGCCCGCGACTCGCTGCTGTGGCGGATGGACTGGATACTGATCCTCGGCGCGCTGCTGCTGTCCGGGATCGGGTCGCTGCTGGTGTGGTCGGCGACCCGCGGCCGCACCGAGCTCAACAACGGCGACCCGCAGTACTTCCTGTGGCGCAACATCATCAACATCGCCATAGGGGTCCTGCTGGCGTGCGCGGTCATGGCCATCGGCCACCGGCGGCTGCGCGGCGCCGTGCCCGTGTTCTACATCCTGTCGATACTGCTGCTGGGAGCCGTCCTCACCCCGCTCGGCACCACCATCAACGGCGCCCACGCCTGGCTGGTCGTCGGCGGCGGGTTCACCATCCAGCCCGCGGAGTTCGCCAAGATCACCATCATCCTGGGGATGGCGGTGCTGCTGGCCACCAAGGTGGACGCGGGCGACCGCGAGCACCCCGACCACCGCACCGTGGTGCAGGCGCTGGTGCTGGCCGCCCTGCCGATGGGGATCATCCTGCTGATGCCGGACATGGGCTCGGTGATGGTGATGGCCATCATCGTGCTCGGGGTGCTGCTCGCCTCGGGCGCCTCCAACCGGTGGGTGGTGGGTCTCATCGCCGCGGGTGTGGGCGGGGCGGTGGCGATCTGGCGGCTCGGCGTCCTCGACCAGTACCAGATCGACCGCTTCGCGGCGTTCGCCAACCCCGCGCTCGACCCGGCGGGCGTCGGCTACAACACCAACCAGGCGCGGATCGCGATCGGCTCCGGCGGCCTGTTCGGCAAGGGGCTGTTCGAGGGCAGCCAGACCTCGGGCCAGTTCGTGCCCGAGCAGCAGACCGACTTCATCTTCAGCGTGGCGGGCGAGGAACTCGGCTTCGTCGGCGCCGGAGGGCTGATCCTGCTGGTGGGCGTCGTCCTGTGGCGGGCCTGCCGGATCGCGCGGAACGCGAGCGACCTGTACAGCACGATAGTGGCCGCCGGGGTGGTGGCCTGGTTCGCCTTCCAGTCCTTCGAGAACATCGGCATGACGCTGGGCATCATGCCCGTCGCGGGCCTGCCGCTGCCGTTCGTCTCCTACGGCGGCACGTCGATGTTCGCGGTGTGGATCGCGGTGGGCCTCCTCCAGTCCATCAAGATGCAGCGCCCGGTCTCGGCCTGAGGCCGGGCTCGCCGACCCCGCGGGGGCACGGCGAGCCCGGCCCGCGCCGGGACGGGCGCCCGTCCGCTCCCGCGGCGCCCCCACCCGCCGTCCGCACCGCACGGCACCGCCCCCCACCGCCGTCCCACCACCCCCTCACGCCGCGTCCCGCACCAGCCCCGCCCCCACGGCCCGGCCCCGCGGGCGCCCGTCCGGCGATTTTCCGCCAGGAGGGATCTGGCGGGCGGCGGGCGAGCCGTGTTTTGGTGGCTGCGAGCAGCCAGGAGGCACGGATGGTCGGCGCGGTACGGGAGATCGAGCGGAAGTACGAGGCGTCCGGGGAGCACGGGCTGCCCGACCTCGGCGGAGTGGAGGGCGTCGCGTCCGTCGCCGCCCTGGACGAGGTGGCGCTCGACGCCGTCTACTACGACACCGCCGACCTGCGCCTGGCCGCCGCGGGCACCACCCTGCGCCGCCGCGGCGGCGGCGACGACGCCGGATGGCACCTCAAGCTCCCGGTGGGCCCCGACACCAGGGACGAGATCCGGCTGCCCCCGCGCGCCTCGGAGGCCGTCCCCCCGCAGCTCGTCAGGCTGGTCCGCGCCCGCACCCGCGGCGCCCCACTGGTCCCCGTCGCGCGACTGCGCACCACCAGGCGGCCGTACCGCCTGCTCGACGCCGACGGCCGGGTCCTCGCCGAGGTCGTCTGCGACCGGGTGACCGCCGAGGCCGACGGCGCGACGCGCGCCTGGGCCGAGATCGAGGTGGAGCTCGCCGCCGGCGACCCGGCGCTGCTCGACGCGGTGGAACGGCGGCTCGCCGAGGCGGGCATCACCCGCAGCACCTCCGCGTCCAAGCTGGCCCGGGCCCTGGGGGACCGGGTGCCGGGCGGGGGCGAGCGGCAGCGGGGACGGGAGAAGACGGCACAGCGGAAGACCCCGTCCGAGAAGACCGCACCCAAGAAGACCGCACCCAAGAGGACCGCACCGAAGAAAACCGCACCGAAGAAGACCGCACAGCACAAGAGCACGCAGACGAAGGACACCCGGAAGGGCGGGAAGAAGAAAGGCGGCAAGGCCCCGATCACCGCGGGCGACGCCGTCCTCGCCTACCTGCGCGTCCAGGCCGACGCCCTGGCCGACCTGGACGCGGCCGTCCGCCGCGACCTGCCCGACGCCGTCCACCGCACCCGCGTCGCCTGCCGCCGCGCACGCAGCGCCCTGCGCACGTTCCGCTCCGTCCTGGACCCCGAGGCCACCCGGGCGCTCGCCGACGAGCTGCGCCACCTCGGCGCGGAGCTGGGCGCCGACCGCGACCGCGAGGTGCTCGACCAGCACCTGCGCGCCCTGCTCGACCCGCTGCCCCGCGGCGAGGTGCTCGGCCCGGTGCGGGGCAGGCTCCGCACCTGGTCCGCGCAGCGCCGCTCCGGCACCCGCAGGCGCGTCCTCGCCGCCCTGGACAGCCCCCGCCACCTGGCGCTGCTCGACGCGTTCGACGCCCTGCTCGCCGACCCGCCGCTGCTGCCCGCCGCAGCGCGGCCGGCCTCCCGGGTGCTGGCCGAGTGCGTGCTGCGCGACTACCGCCGCCTGGCCCGGCGCGTGGCCTCGGCGCGCACCGAGGAGGACCGGCACGAGGTGCGCAAGGCCGCCAAGCGCGCCCGTTACGCGGGCGAGGCCGCGGCCCCGGCGCTCGGCGCGCCCGCCAAGGCGTTCGCCGACCGGATGAAGGCCGTCCAGGAGGTGCTGGGGGAGTACCAGGACGGCGTGGTGGCCCGACAGGCCCTGCGGGAGCTGGCCGCGCAGGCCCACGCGAGCGGCGAGAACGCGTTCACCTACGGCCTGCTGCACGAGCGCCAGGGGCGGGCCTGCGAGCTGGCCGCGGAGCGGTTCGGCGCGGTGTGGCGGGAGGCGTCGCGCAAGCGCCACCGCGCGGCGCTGACCGGCTGAGCCGCGCCATGGCGGTGGGTTACCCTGAGGGGTCACCCCCTGCCACGTCACGAAAGCCAAGGATCATGCCTGTCGAGTCGGTCTTCCCCCGTCTGGAAGCCCTCCTCCCGCACGTCCAGAAGCCGATCCAGTACGTGGGCGGCGAGCTGAACTCCACGGTCAAGGACTGGGACTCCGCCGACGTCCGGTGGGCGCTGATGTACCCGGACGCCTATGAGGTCGGCCTGCCCAACCAGGGCGTCATGATCCTCTACGAGGTCCTCAACGAGCGCGAGGGCGTCCTCGCCGAGCGGACCTACAGCGTGTGGCCCGACCTCGAGGCGCTGATGCGCGAGCACGGCGTGCCGCAGTTCACCGTGGACGCGCACCGCCCCGTCAAGGCGTTCGACGTCTTCGGCGTCAGCTTCTCCACGGAGCTCGGCTACACCAACCTGCTCACCGCGCTCGACCTCGCCGAGATCCCGCTGGAGGCGGCCGACCGGGGCGAGGACGACCCGGTGGTGATCGCGGGCGGCCACGCCGCGTTCAACCCCGAGCCGATCGCCGACTTCGTGGACTGCGCCGTGCTCGGCGACGGCGAGCAGGCCGTCCTGGAGATCACCGAGGTGGTCAGGGCGTGGAAGGCCGAGGGCCGCCCCGGTGGCCGCGAGGAGCTGCTGCTGCGCCTGGCGCGCACCGGCGGGGTGTACGTGCCGCGGTTCTACGACGTGGAGTACCTGCCCGACGGCCGGATCGCCCGCGTCGTCCCCAACCGCTCCGGCGTCCCGTGGCGCGTCACCAAGCACACGGTGATGGACCTGGACGAGTGGCCGTACCCCAAGAAGCCCCTGGTGCCGCTGGCGGAGACGGTGCACGAGCGGATGTCGGTGGAGATCTTCCGCGGCTGCACCCGGGGCTGCCGCTTCTGCCAGGCCGGGATGATCACCCGTCCGGTGCGGGAGCGCTCGATCACCGGCATCGGCGAGATGGTGGACCGCGGCCTGAAGGCCACCGGCTTCGAGGAGGTCGGCCTGCTGTCGCTGTCCTCGGCCGACCACTCCGAGATCGCCGACGTCACCAAGGGCCTCGCCGACCGGTACGAGGACGACAAGATCGGCCTGTCCCTGCCCTCGACCCGGGTGGACGCGTTCAACATCGACCTGGCGAACGAGCTGACCAGGAACGGCCGCAGGTCGGGTCTCACCTTCGCCCCCGAGGGCGGCTCCGAGCGCATCCGCAGGGTCATCAACAAGATGGTCTCCGAGGAGGACCTGATCCGCACCGTCGCCACCGCGTACGGCAACGGCTGGCGCCAGGTGAAGCTGTACTTCATGTGCGGCCTGCCGACGGAGACCGACGAGGACGTCCTCCAGATCGCCGAGATGGCCAAGCGCGTCATCGCCAAGGGCCGCGAGGTCTCCGGCCGCTCCGACATCCGCTGCACGGTGTCCATCGGCGGGTTCGTGCCCAAGCCGCACACCCCGTTCCAGTGGGCGCCGCAGCTCAGCGCGGAGGAGACCGACGCGCGGCTGGAGAAGCTGCGGGACGCGATCCGCGCCGACAAGCGCTACGGCCGGGCCATCGGCTTCCGCTACCACGACGGCAAGCCGGGTATCGTCGAGGGCCTGCTCTCCCGCGGCGACCGCCGCCTGGGCAAGGTCATCCGCGCGGTGTACGAGGACGGCGGGCGGTTCGACGGCTGGCGCGAGTACTTCTCCTACGAGCGCTGGATGCGCTGCGCCGAGAAGGCGCTGGCCGACGAGGTCGTGGACGTGGACTGGTACACCACCCGCGAGCGCGGCCACGAGGAGGTCCTGCCCTGGGACCACCTGGACTCCGGCCTGGACAAGGACTGGCTCTGGGAGGACTGGCAGGACGCCCTGGAGGAGGTCGAGGTGGAGGACTGCCGCTGGACCCCGTGCTTCGACTGCGGGGTGTGCCCGGCCATGGACACCTCCATCCAGGTCGGCCCCACGGGCAAGAAGCTGCTGCCCCTGACGGTCGTGAACGGCTAGCCGGACCCGGCCGCTGAGCCCGCACCGGGCCGTGTCCCCCTCGGGGGCGCGGCCCGGTGGCGTACGCGGCGAGCACGGCGGTCGCCGGTCCGCGTACCCTTGACCTGTAAGCGACCACCGACTGCCGAGGGACTGAACGACACTGGGACGCCGACAGCCCGAAGGGCCGCCGCCCGCACCCGTGGCGCAGCGCATCAGGCTGCGCTACACCAAGCGCGGCCGCCTTCGGTTCACCAGCCACCGCGACTTCCAGCGCGCCTTCGAACGCGCGCTGCGGCGGGCCGAGGTTCCGATGGCGTACTCCGCGGGCTTCACCCCGCACCCCAAGGTCTCCTACGCCAACGCCGCACCCACCGGTGTGGGCAGTGAGGCCGAGTACCTGGAGATCGCGCTGACCCAGGAGCGCGATCCGGAGCGGCTGCGTGCCCTGCTCGACGAGTCCCTGGCCCCCGGCCTCGACGTGATCGAGGCGGTCGAGGTCCGCACGCCGAACTTCGCCGAACGGCTGGAGGCCTCGGTGTGGCGGCTGCGGCTGGACGGGGTGTCCCGTCAGGACGCCGAGGCCGCGGTGGAGAAGTTCCTCGCGCAGGAGCGGGTCGAGGTCGAGCGCATGACCAAGAGCGGTGTCCGCGTGTTCGACGCGCGCGGCGCCGTGGTCGCTCTCGACGTCGTGGACGAGGCGGAGGAGCAGGTGGCCGCGGCGGCCGACGGCGGTCTCGAACGCGGGGCCGATAGGCTGGAAGGCAGTGCCTGTGCGATACTGCGGCTGGTTGTTCGGCATCTGACACCTGCCGTACGACCTGACGACGTCCTGTCCGGCCTCCGTGCGACGGCCGACCTGGCGCCGCCGGTCCCCGCAGCGGTGACCAGGCTGGCGCAGGGGCCGCTCGATGAGGAGTCCGGCACGGTGACCGACCCGTTCGCGTCCGACCGCGACGCCGCCACGGCCGTTGTTTCCACGACCGCCCGGCTGTCCGCAGTCGGGGACACCCCCGTTCGCGGGGGCGCGCAGGCAGGTTCCGCGTAGGAGCCGTCGTCGCATGCGTCGCCGCGGCACCAGGGAGCCACCCGGGCCCGGCCGATGCGCTGACACACAAGACTTTCGTCGGCGCCGCCCAGACGGCGCCGACGAGCGAGACTACAGCTCCCGTGCGGCGCCCGCGCCCCGGACGCGGCACCGCCCCGAGCGGGGCCCTGCCGGATCCGGCGCGGCGCCCGGGAGCGTGACGGGAGAACCGCCCGCATGCTCGAGAACACCGAGCCGAACGACACGTCGCGACCCAGCGACCCCACGACAACCGAATCCACCGACGACAACCGGCCCTCCGCCGAGGCGGCACCGCGCCGCCGCCGCAGGGCCGCGTCCCGGCCCGCGGGACCGCCCGCCGCCGGGGCCGCGCAGGCCGCGGACGCGGACGCCGCCGCGGACACCGTCCGGTCGATACCGCCGGAGCAGGCCGCCGTGGCCGCGCAGGACGCGCCCGCGAAGGCGCTCCAGCAGCAGGAGGCCGCGGGCGAGGAGCCGGAGAAGCCCAAGCGCGCCCGCCGCACCCGCAAGCGCGCCGAGGCCGCCCCCGAGACGGCCCCCGAACCGGCCGCGGAGCCGCGGCCCGAGACCGCGCCCGAGGCCGCGGGGCCCGCGCCCGCGCCCCGGCGCACCCGCCGGCGCGCCG